>CAKUVH010000001.1 GCA_934695425.1 uncultured Eubacteriales bacterium
TTTGTCCTTTGTGTTCATTACTTTTGTTCTGCTTATTATTTATTCAGTTTTTTATGTGCTTTCTATTGTCTCCCTGGATTCGCTTAATGCGAATCCTTTCTTTTTTTTTATTTCTTTTTTTATTATTTTTTTAGCTCCCTAAACTGGGAGCCTTTTTTATGTTCGGTTCTGGATTTTTATTAATTTGATTATTAAATTTTCCAAAATTAATTGTTTATCTATTTTTGTGCTTTTTAGTTGAATATCTGCTTGGAGTAAATATTCCAGTGACCTTTTTAAAGTTTCCATAGAAAAAAGCCGACATCTTCTATATGCATTTTTTATTCTAAATTCTTTATTTGTATAATCGAAATTTTTTGTTATTTTTTCTGTATTATTGCTTTTTTGGCATATAATTTTTACTCTATATAAATCTACGTATTCGCTGCATATTACCGCTAATATCGCTACAGGGTCTTCTTTATTTTTTATTAGAGAGCTTAAAATTTCAAAACTTTTTTTACTATTTTGAAAAAATATAGATTTAGGAAGATCAAAAATTATACATTTTTCAGAATGATCAGAAATAATATCAAGAGAATTTTTTGAAATAGTTTCTTCTTTTTCATAATTGCATATCTTTTTTAATTCATTGTGTATGTGGTTGATGTCAAAATTTTTACATTTTTCTTTTATTATTTTTGCATTTTCTATTGATAAATTTTTATGATACTTTTTTTTAGCCCAGACCACCAGTTGTTTTTCGATGGGGATGTCGTTTTTATCAAATTTGCAGGAAATGCCTTCTTTATTTATAAATTTTTCAATTTTTTTGAATTTATTTATATTTTTTATTCCACTTATTTCGTGGTACTCTATAATTAAAATCGTACAATACTCAGGAATATCTGATAAAATTTTTATAAGATATTCTATATCTTCCGGGCTTTGATTTTCCCATTCAAAGTTTTTAATGGTTACACATTTTTTATCGGAATTTAAGGGCAAAGTGTCAATTGCATTTTCCAAATCGTTTAAGTTAATATTTTCTCCGTCAAAAATAGTGTCGTTAAAATCATTTTTATTTTCGTTTAAAGTTAAATTTTTTATGATATTTTCGAAATAATCTATAAAATACTTCTCCCCGGATAATAAATAAATTTTATCCATCTTCTTGGAATCTATTCGCTGGGTAAATTTTTCATAATTAAACTTTGGCATTTTACATAATCCTCCTGATTTGGGAATTTTTGTTATATGAATTTACATATATATAGATATTCCCCTGATGATACAAGGAAAATACATTTTTGTAATCACCGGAAAGCTTGGAAAGATAAATTTCAGAAGCCTTTTTTGTCTCAGAAATTATAATGTTTTTAAAATTTATTTTTTTATAATTTTGAGGTAGACCGTTACAAATCAAATAGTCTGGTTCGAGCCATTTTTCAGGAATATCATCCGCGTTACCGCCATCAGGCACGACCAGAAAACTGGCATTATCAATATTAATTTCAATATACATGTAGCTGTTTTTGGTTATAGTTTTTATTTTTGTATTTCCAAAAATAGTAGTACAAGACTGCGTTCTATTTATTATTGTTTTAATATTTTTATTTAATTTTTCTAATATATCGCGATTCTTTCCGTTAATAACGACATTTTTCGGTTCATAAGTATTGATTATTTCTGCAAATTTTGGGATATCTTTCTGATTGTTCATAGAAAAGTTCAAATAATCAACAAAATTTCTATTGGATGTTGATAATTCATACTCTATCGCTTCTGAACAAGTTTTTTCGGTTGTGTATAAAATGAATGCTTTATGTTGATTTTTAGATATGCTCACGCATATTCCTTCTCCGCAAGGTGTTAACGCTAATTGGGTTACGTTTTTTGTAAAGTATTCATATGATATAGCGCCTGTCATGATTAAATTTATAGAAATAGCCGACGCTATGATTATTATATTTTTTGTTCTGTTCGAAAATATTACAATTATAACCAAAATTAATATAAAAGATATAATTATTCTTAGGTATCCGTAATTTGAATTCAGAAGCGCGTATGGAATTTTAGCGATTAAACTTGATGTATAATTGACATATTTTATTATAAATCCACAAATTAAAGCTAAAGGCTTAGTTATTATCATAAAAATGCGGTAATTTATGCACGTTAACGCATTCATAATTAGGGACAAAGCTAACAAAATCGATACGGGCGTTACAATAAGTACATTCGAAATAAACGAAACGGTCGAAATTTTTCTGAAATACCACGAAGAAATAGGAACATCAAACAAAAAGCAACACATACTCACGGCGAAGCTTGATACCAAAAAATAAGTTACCGGATTGTTTAATTTTTTAGGAATATACGACATAATAAAATTCGCAAGTTTGCCATAAAACAAAGTTATTGACAAAATAGATAAAAAGCTTAACCACAGCCCTATATCGATAGCTGAGTTGGGGCTAATCAAGCAAATAGTGGCCACGGCTATTCCGATTGATGTGAGGCTATCGGCGCTTTTCCTCAAGCATAGTGACAGCAGGTATATTACCATCATTATGCCGGCTCGAACGCTTGATGGAGTGAATCCGGCGACAAATACAAAAGCCATTACAAAAATCATTGTGAATATGTACGCGATTTTGTCGTTAATTTTAAGCGCAATCAAAAGTTTGAGCACGAAAAATGCCACTATCGATATATGAATTCCCGAAACAGCCAGCAGGTGATAGGCCCCGATAATATCAAAATTTCTTTTTGTGTTTTTCGGAAAATCGTTTTTGTCTCCCAGCATAATACCATTTATAACCGACGCGTATTGCGGAGGAAGATTTTCTTTGGACGCCGATAATAATCTTCGGCGTATTTTTAGAATAAAATATTTAAAAGATTGGTGAGTTGATTTTTCGATTTTTATTGTTTTGTCGGTATTTATCAAAAGTCCCTTTAAATATATGTTTTTTGACCTGTAATGAAGTTTTGAGTTAAATCCCGGGCTTGCGGGTGGTATGAATAAATACGCTTCGCCGGTAATTGTGTCGAAAGGCTCGCACTCAAGCGGTTTTGTGGAGGAAACTTCTATTTCGAATGGCTTTACATCCTCGCCATCTATATTTTTTACCTTTATTATGTAATAATAGGCAGAATTTTTTTTAAACACATTATCGCACACTTCACCGTTTATGATTACCGTGCTGTCGTCCCATTTTTCGGTAGGAATTATGTTATAATTCAAGTTTACATAGTACACGATACTCGCTATCAAACACGGCAAAAAAGCTAAAAAAAGAACTTTATTTTTCTTAATGAAAAACGTGGATATTATAGAAAGTATTCCTAAAATAATAATAATCGGCACTAAAAAATTGGCGGGTATAAATACTAAAAATGTCAGAGTGAAAAAGTAAGAAAGTCCTATTAAAGCCAAAGGCCTTTTCATATTTTTCACTCCTTTAAAAAAACACTTTATAGCTTAATTATAACCCAAGCTACAAAGTGTTGTCTATTTTTATTTTGGGAACACAGGCAATTTTTCCAGATATATTATATCTTCTCTTTCTGCAGAATCTCCTTCTGCCAGCACACAAACTTTGGCGGCGATGTTTCCTTTTGCTTTCTTTATCAACTCTTCCAGCGCTGCCACAGATTCTCCCGTGCTTATGACATCATCAACTATCAAAATTTTTTTGCCTTTTATTTCAGAAAAATCATTTTCCGAGAGATATAATTTTTGAATTTTTGCCGTGGTTATTGATTTTACCTCGACGCATGTTGAATTTTTCATATAAATTTTTTCTGATTTGCGAGCCACAATGTATTTTTTACCGCACTCTTTAGCCATTTCGTAGCATAGAGGGATGCCTTTGGATTCAGCCGTTATGAGTATGTCGAATTCAGGGCACTTTTTAAGTAATGCTTTTGCGGATTTTTCGGTTATTTCCGTATCTCCAAACATTATAAACGCAGCGATATCTAAATTTTTATTTACCTCACAAAACGGCAATTTTCTTTTGCATCCTGCGATTTCAATTTCGAAAAATTTATCATTAGCCATTTTTGATTTTTCCTCCTGAAAATTTTAAAGATTTTCCCAAGAGAGTTCTTTTCCTCCCACTAGATGAAAATGTATATGTTTAACGCTTTGACCGCCGTTTTCTCCGCAATTATTTATTATTCTGTATCCGTCATTCAAACCGAGTTTTTCGGCAATTTTCGGAATAACCGAAAAAATATATCCAATAATATCCGAATTCTCGGTTGTGATATCATTAGCGGATGAAATATGCTCTTTTGGAATTACAAGCACATGAACCGGTGCGATGGGGTTTAGGTCATTGAATGCCAAAACTTTATCATCTTCATAAACTATTTTAGAGGGAATTTCTTTTTTTATTATTTTACAAAATATACAATCCATAATAACTGATTTCCTTTCTGTTTGGTTTTAAATTTGTTCAAAAATGCATATGTTTGAAACACAAGGAAATATTGTATATCTTTACAATATTTATGTCAAGATTTTTGAAGAAATAATCTTGGTGAGTCAACATGTCGCACAAAAATATTCAAAATTTACAGAAACCCTATTGATTTTTGAAATTGTATATAGTAATATACAAATTAGCTGTGACATAAGTGACAGGGGAGATATTTATCTTCTTAAAAATAAAATAGGAGAGGCGTGGTTAAATCATGGCAAACACAAGTCCGCAAACAGCCCCTCGCGGATTCATGAGAGGTTTCAAGGACGGCATACCGGTAGCTTTGGGCTACATACCGATAGCGTTGGCGTGTGCAATTTCGGCAATACAAGCCGGATTGAGTGTCGGTGTATCGGAACTTTTGGGAGCGATGGTGTTCACAGGCTCGGGTCAGCAAGCTGCTATCAACCTATTAAAAGGCGGCACTACCGCAATTTGGCTCTACGCTTTAACGATATTCGTTGTTAATTGTAGGTACATATTATTTGCTATATCCATAGCTCAGAGATTCGATCCCAAAATGAAAACTTGGCAGAGAGTTTTATTCGGTGTTTTAAATACCGATGAAATTTTTGGAGTTGCAATGAAAGAAAAAGGCACTCTGGAGCCTTCATATTTATTGGGACTCGGCACTTCTCCATATCTCGGATTCTTGTTAGGTACGACTCTTGGAGCAGTGGCAACAGATTTGCTTCCTGTTGCGATAAGGCCCGCACTTGGAATAATGTTATATGCTATGTTCATAGCAATCATAGTTCCTTCCGCAAAAAAATCTCGCCCGGTTTTGATAGTGGTTTGTATAGCGTTGCTTTTGAGCTTCATAATGGAATGTATCCCTGCAATTAAGGCTGTTCTCGATAGCTCATGGATAATAATTATTTGTGCTATCGTAACCTCACTCATAGGTGCATTTTTATTCCCGATAAAAGACGAACAAGAAGCACCTGAAACAAAGGAGGTTGAAGAATAATGGATACCCAAAAATTTATATATGCTATTTTTGCTATGACAGCGGTAATGTTGGGAGTAAAAATTATTCCGATACTTTTCTGCAAAAAGAAGATAAAAAATGTATTTATTAAATCGTTTTTGGAATACATACCCTACGCAGTTCTTACATCAATGATATTCCCTGAAGCATTTGTTAATTCTACCGGCAATGTATGGTCTGCAAGTATAGCGGTTGTCGCTGCGATTATACTTTCCTACATAGGTCAAAGCTTGGTGGTTGTGGCACTTTCTTCCACATTGGTTGCATTCATTGTTGAACAAGTTATGCGTTTTGTAAAATAAATTATGCACATAGAAATCCGACCCATAGATCTTGGGTCGGATAGTTTTTTGTTTTATTATTTTATGAATTTGACCCAAACTTTTTTATGGTGTATAATAAAATGTACCCCATTTATAAATTTTGAACATAATGGTAATGCGATTAATCTAAAAAAATTAGTTAATAATAAATAATATTTAAAAATAAATATATAAAAGGAGATATAGTTTTGACTAAAAACAGATACGGAAATGAGAGCATATCTTCTCTAAAAGGCGCCGATAGAGTAAGAAAGCGCCCGGGCGTTATTTTTGGCTCTGACGGCATAGAAGGCTGCGAGCATTCTGTTTTTGAGATACTTTCAAATTCAATAGACGAAGCCAGAGAAGGTCACGGAAACATTATAAAAGTGACTAGATACAAGGATAATTCCATAAAAGTGGAAGATAAAGGGCGCGGAATCCCCGTTGATTATAACCCGAAGGAAGAAAAGTTCAACTGGGAGCTGCTTTTTTGCGAATTGTATGCCGGAGGTAAATACAATAATTTAAATCAGCAAAACTATGAATATTCGCTCGGTCTTAATGGCTTAGGATTGTGTTCTACGCAGTATGCCTCAGAATATATGGACGTTGAAATAAAAAGAGACGGATATATTTATACTCTTCATTTTGAAAATGGCGAAAATGTCGGAGGACTTCAAAAAGAGGAGTACAAAAGAAAAGATACCGGAACAACAATAAAATGGAAACCGGATTTGTCGGTTTTCACGGATATTTCTATTCCTTTTGAGTATTTTGAAGACGTTTTAAAGCGCCAAGCTGTAGTAAATTCCGGAATAAGATTCTTATTGAAGTATCAGAATGAAAATTCCGAATTCACAGAAAAGGAATTTATGTACCAAAACGGAATAACCGATTATGCCGCGGAATTATTAAAAGATGAATATCTTACCCCGGTTCAAAGCTGGCACTTGGAGTCCAAAGTAAGAGACCGCGCAGACAAACCTTTTTACAAGCTTAAAGCCGATGTTGCGGTTGCGTTTTCAAATAAATCAAATACCGCCGAATATTATCATAATTCAAGCTATCTTGAGCACGGAGGAGCCCCGGAAAGAGCTGTACGAAGCGCTTTTACTTCTCAAATAGATTCATATTTAAAGCAAAGCGGAAAATACACGAAAAATGAAAATAAAATAAGTTTTGCGGATATAGAAGATTCACTTACAGTCATTATTTCATCGTTTTCGACGATGACTTCTTATGAAAACCAAACTAAAAAATCAATAACAAATAAGGGAATTCAAGAAGCACTAACTTCGATGCTTAAAAAGAATTTGGAAGTTTATTTTATCGAAAATCCGAATGACGCCGAAAAAATAGGAAATCAAATTCTTGTAAACAAAAGGAGTCGCGAAGACGCCGAAAAAACAAGGCTTAATTTAAAGAAAAAACTCACTACAAGCATGGATATGGCCAGCAGAGTGGCTAAATTTGTGGATTGCCGCAGCAAAGACACAAACAAGAGAGAGCTTTTTATTGTGGAAGGAGATTCAGCACTCGGAGCTTGTAAGCAAGCCAGAAATCCCGATTTTCAGGCCATAATTCCTATACGCGGAAAGATACTTAACTGCCTTAAAGCGGACTACAATCGCATATTTAAAAGCGATATCATAACTGATCTTATAAGAGTTTTGGGCTGCGGGGTAGAGGTTCGCACTTCCAAAACTGCCAAAGATTTGTCTTCGTTTAATTTGGAATCTTTAAAATGGAATAAAATTATTCTTTGTACTGATGCCGATGTGGACGGATTCCAAATACGCACATTGCTTCTCACGATGCTTTTTAGGCTTACGCCAAAACTTATAGATTCCGGCAAGGTCTTCATTGCGGAGTCGCCTCTATATGAAATTAACACAAAAAAAGAAACATATTTTGCGTATAACGAATCAGAAAAAGAAGAATTTATTAAAAAAATAGGTCAAGAAAAATACACTATTCAAAGGTCGAAAGGTCTTGGTGAAAATGAACCTGACATGATGAATTTCACAACAATGAACCCGGCCTCTCGAAGATTAATAAAAGTAATGCCGGAAGATGCTGAAAATACTTCTAAAATGTTCGATATACTTCTGGGCGACGACCTCGCGGGAAGAAAAGAATATATAATAGAAAACGGACATCTATACGTCGATGATTTAGACATAAGTTAAAGGTGGTGAGATATTGAAATGAAATCCGGAAAGAAAATAAAAGAAAGTTCCTCTAGAACCTCTCACGTTAGCGGTTTTATATATAACGCAGGGGAGGTAGTGGAAGAAAAAATAGTTAATACACTTAAAAAAAATTATATGCCCTATGCCATGAGTGTAATAATGTCCAGAGCTATTCCCGAAATAGACGGATTCAAGCCCTCTCACAGGAAATTACTTTTTACAATGTACAAAATGGGTCTTCTTGGATCCACTAGAACCAAGTCCGCAAATATAGTCGGTCAAACCATGAAACTTAACCCTCATGGTGACAGCGCTATATACGATACTATGGTGCGTATGAGTAGGGGCTATGAAGCTCTTTTGTATCCTTATGTGGATTCCAAGGGTAATTTCGGTAAATTTTATTCCAGAGATATGGCTTGCGCTGCGTCAAGGTATACCGAGGCCAAACTCGAAAGCATTTGCAAAGAGCTTTTTAAAGATATAGACAAAGACACAGTAGATTTTGTCCCTAACTACGATAATACATTAACAGAGCCTTCACTGCTTCCTTGTACTTTTCCTTCGATACTTGTTAACTCTAACACCGGAATAGCGGTTGGAATGGCCAGTTCGATTTGTCCTTTTAATTTAAAAGAAGTTTGCGAAACCACAATTGCATATATAAAAGACAGAAATTGCGATATATTGGAAACTTTGATAGCTCCTGATTTCCCGGGCGCCGGAGAAATAATTTACGACAAAGAAAAAATAAAATCGATTTATGATACTGGTCGCGGAGGAATAAAAGTTAGAGCGAGATATAGATATGATAAAAAATATAATTGTATCGATATAATAAATATTCCTCCCACAACAACTTCTGAAGTTATAATAGAGAAAATTGCAGAGCTTGTGAAATTGGGTAAAGTAAGAGAAATTTCGGACGTACGCGATGAAACCGGTTTGGATGGTTTGAAAATCACTATAGATTTGAAACGTGGAACGGATCCCGAAAAATTAATGCTTAAACTTTTTAAACTCACTACCTTGGAAGATACGTTTTCGTGTAATTTTAATATTCTTATAGGTGGTACTCCAAAAGTTATGGGCATCAGAGAGATACTCGAAGAATGGGTTGAATTTAGGGCGGAATGTATTCGTCGCAGAACTTCTTTTGATTTAAATAAGAAAAAAGATAAACTCCATTTGCTCGAGGGTCTTGAAAAAATTTTGTTGGATATAGATAAGGCTATTTCTATCATCAGAAAGACCGAGCAAGAGCAACTGGTAGTTTCGAATTTAATGCAAGGCTTTGATATTGATGAAATTCAGGCCGAGTATGTTGCTGAGATAAAACTCCGTCATTTGAACCGCGAGTACATTTTAAAACGCACAAGCGAAATCGAAAATTTAAAAGATGAAATTGCTGAGCTTGAAGATATTCTTTCTGCTAAAAATAAAATTTACAAAATAATTATTAAAGAACTGAGTGCAGTTTGCAAAGAACACGCCAAGCCGCGAAAAAGCTTGCTTATTTATCCTGAAGATACCGAGGAATATACCGAATCTGAAATTGTTCCGGATTATCCTGTTAAATTTTTCCTTACAAAAGAGGGGTACTTCAAAAAAATAACCTCACAGTCTTTAAAAATGAACTCGGAACAGAAATTGAAAAACGAAGACGAAATTGTACAGGAAATTCCAGGAATGAATCATTCGGAGCTGTTGTTTTTTACCGATAAATGCCAAGTTTATAAAGCTAAAGGCTATAATTTTTCCGATACAAAAGCCAGTGCGCTCGGAGAATATGTTCCCGCATTTTTATCTTTTGAAAAGAATGAAAAAGTGGTTTATGTAGCTGTAACAACTGATTATTCAGGATTTATGTTGTTCTTCTTCAAGAGCGGAAAAGTCTCCAAAGTCGAAATGAAATCGTATTACACAAAAACAAATCGAAAAAAACTTATAAAAGCCTACAGTGAAAAAGACGACATAGTGAGCGCAGCATATAAAATTCAAGATGAAGATTTTATTTTAACATCTTCTTCGGGAAAAGTTTTGATTTTTAATTCTTCTATGATTAATTTAAAGCAAACGAAAAACACCCAAGGTGTAGCGGTTATGAAGCAGAAGAAGGGTCATAAACTTATAAAAGCAGAAGAATATGTCCCCGGGACTTTCTTAAATGAGAAAATTTATCGAGCAAAGAATATACCAGCCGCTGGAAAATTGTTATCTGATGATGATACGACTTGTGAACAGCTTACTTTATGACGAAAGGACATGATTATATGAAAAGAGTTTTTTTAATTGTTTTGGATAGTGTCGGAATAGGCGAAATGCCTGATGCTGCCGATTACGGCGACGCAGGGAGCAACACCGTAAGAGCTTGTTATAACAACAAAAATTTTAACATGCCTAATTTAAAAAAGATGGGTTTTTTCAATATTGATGGAATGGATTATTCCGAGAATGAACCTAATCCTACAGCGAGTTTTGCCAGAATGAAAGAGATTTCAAAAGGAAAAGACACAATTATAGGTCATTGGGAAATTGCAGGAATTGAGTCCAAAAAGCCTCTTCCTACTTATCCTAATGGATTCCCTGATGAGGTTATTGACGAGTTTAATCGCAGAACCGGTTGTGAAATTTTATGCAACATGCCTTATTCAGGAACTGAAGTCATAAAAAAATATGGTAAAGAAAGCGTCGAAACGGGAAAACTTATAGTCTACACTTCTGCTGACAGTGTATTTCAAATTGCCGCTCATGAGGATGTCGTTCCGATTGAAAAATTATATGAATATTGCAAAATCGCAAGAGACATTTTAAAAGGTGATCATGCGGTAGGTCGAGTTATTGCCAGACCGTTTGTTGGCGAGTTTCCTAATTTTGTCCGTACTACAAATCGGCATGATTTTGCTCTTGCACCTTCTGAAAAAACTATGTTGGATTTCATTAAAGAAAGCGGAAAAGATGTCATTGCTATAGGCAAAATAAGTGATATTTTTGCCGGGAATGGCGTAACCGAAAAAATTTTAACAAAAGGCAACGAAGACGGAATAAATAAAACGCTTGACGTTATGGATAAAAATTTCGAAGGGTTATGTTTTGTAAATTTGGTGGATTTTGACATGCTTTACGGTCACAGAAATAATGTCGACGGATACGCTGCCGCACTTTCTTATTTTGATTCGAAAATTACCGAAATTTGCAGCAAACTCCAGCCTGAAGATGTACTTATCATTACCGCAGATCATGGATGTGACCCGACCACGGCGTCTACCGACCATTCAAGAGAGTACACACCTATGGTTATTTATGGAAATAAAATAGAACAAGGCGTAAATCTTGGTACCCGCGAAGGTTTTTACGATACAGGTGCAACGGTTTTGGAATATCTTGGAATTAATAAAAAAATAAATGGGAAGTCGTTTTTGAAAGAGGTTACAAAAAATGGAAATAAATCGTGATGGAATTGTATTATGGTTAAAAAAAATAATTATTTGCACAATAAGTTTGATTTTGTTAGGAATAGGTTGCGGCCTTAATGTCGCGACCTCCCAAGGCGCCGATCCTATAACGGTTTTTTACGATGGTCTGAGCAAAGCTTTTCATGTGAGTGTAGGCTTTACGGCAAGTGTTTTGAATTTTAGTTTGATATTGTTGGTTCTTGTTTTTTCGTTTATTTCTGCCAAAATTAATAAGGCTAAAGGATTTAACGAAATGATTAAATACTTGTTTAAGTACATAAGTATAGGTACGGTTATTTATTTGATGGTTCTGGGAAATTTCATAGATTTTGGAATATGGATTTATAATTTGTTGAATGTGCCCAAAGATTTGCCTCAAACATTTGTTTATCAAGTAGGAATTTCTTTGATAGGTTGTTTGTTCTGTTTTGTAGGGTTAGGTGGATTTATGAGCATAGACATCGGCATAGACCCATGGACCGCTTTTGCAGTTATACTGGCCAAAAAATGTAATACATCGTTCAGACTTATCAAAATCATATTGGATGCTTTGACTTTACTTTTTGGTTGGCTTTTAGGAGGAACGGTAGGAATAATCACTCTTTTTTGTGTGGTGTGCGGGGGACCTGTTATACAAAAATCTGCCGAAATCCTTGACAAAATGCTTCCGAAAATGTTACAATCCAATTGTGAAAATCAAGTTAAGAAACAGTAAATGTAAAGAGAAGATTTTTGTTATATTTAATATGAAACGTCCAGATATACATATTTATTTGTGAATTATTTCGAGTTATTGAGTATAATATTCTAATTTATTTTTATAAAGGTGGTGAATATGGACGAATTTGACTTTTTCTACACAAAAAGTTGATTTTGTTCATGGTTGTTTATGTGTAACGTACCTACTCCTCACATAGAAGCTAAAAAAGGTGAGATAGCTGATATAGTTTTGATGCCGGGAGACCCTCTGAGAGCTAAATTTATAGCTGAAAATTTTTTAACCGACGTTAAATGTTTCAATAAAGTAAGAAATATGTTTGGATTTACTGGAAAATACAACGGAAAAACTGTGTCTGTAATGGGCGCAGGAATGGGTATGCCTTCCATTGGAATATATTCCTATGAACTTTTTAATTTTTATGACGTAAAATCTATTATAAGGATCGGAAGCGCAGGCGCGATTAAGGACGAAGTTAATCTCAGAGACATAGTTATCGCCATGGGAGCTTGCACTGATTCTAATTACGCGGCTCAATACGAATTAAACGGCACATTTGCGCCTATTGCTGATTTTGAATTGCTTAGTAAAGCGCAAAAATTTTCAAGGGAAATTGATTCCAAAACTTTTGTAGGAAATATTTATTCAACGGATGTTTTTTACAGCAGTGAGAAAATTTTACCAAAATGGAAAGAAATGGGCGTTTTAGCGGTCGAAATGGAAGCCGCTGCGCTATATATGAATGCTGCTAAAGCCGGCAAAAAAGCGTTGTGTTTGTTGACAATTTCGGATTGCCCTTTGCGTGGACTCTCATTGTCGTCCGAAGAACGTCAAATAGGATTTTGCGATATGGTTAAACTCGCTCTAAAAACTGCAACCGAGTAGCCAAAATTATTAAAGTTGATGCGCATTAAAATATATTAAATTTATCATTCATATTGTTATTTGGGGGAAATTATGAAAAATCTAATTCCAAAAATTGCTTTGGGTTTATCAATAGCAGCGTTTTTAGGCTTGGTTGTGTTTGCCGTTGGGTCGGGCTTTAAGTTGCACACAGGCCTCGAGGATGACGACAGATTTTCAGTTTCTATGGTTACCGATGGCGGCGGTATAAATGACCAGTCGTTTCAGGAATCCGCGTGGAAAGGTATGCAGCAATTTGCAAAAGAAACGGATTCTCACGTAAGTTATGTCGAGTGCCCTCAAACTTCAGATTTTTTAATCAATATAGATAAGCTTGCTGACGAACATACTGATTTGATATGGGGAATAGGCTACAAACTCGCGGACACCATCGAGATGGCAGCCAAAACTAATCCTGAATTAAAATACGCTTTGGCTGACTTTACATACGGAGAAAAAATCCCGGATAACGTAGCTTGCGCGGTGTTTAGATCTCAAGAATCTTCTTTTATGGTCGGTTACATAGCGGCTATGACTACAAAAACCAATTGCGTGGGATTTGTAGGAGGAATAAAGGGCCTTGTCATAGATCAATTTGAGTATGGATATTTGGCCGGCGTAGCGTACGCCTCTAAAAAGCTCGGAAAAGAAATAAACGTGAGAGTTCAGTACGCCGAAAGCTTTACTGATTCCGCAAAAGGAAAAGCTATAGCTATGAAAATGTTTGATGAGTGTGATGTTATATTCCACGCTTCAGGCGGAGCAGGTGTCGGCGTTATAGAAGCTGCCAAAGAAACGGGAAAATTTGCGATAGGCGTGGACCTCGATCAAGCATATTTAGCTCCGGAAAATGTTCTTACTTCTGCAATAAAAGATGTAGGAAAGGCGGTAAATCTCATATCCAAAGCTGCACTTAACGGAGAGGAAATCGGAGGAAAAACTTTTTCCTATGGAATAAAAGAAAATTGCGTGGGAATACCCGAAAAAAATCCGAACATGAATCCGGAAGTTTATGCAGCGGTACTTAAAGTTAAAGATAAGCTCGCTGAAGGAAAAATCGTTCCCCCGGGCACAAAATCAGATTACGATGAATTTATTAAGCATCTCCCCGAATTAAACGTCTAATAAAATGTTGGAAGGAGGATTACAGTGGAAATTAGCAAAGAATACGCCGTGCAGATGCGCGGAATAAGCAAATATTTCGGAAAATTTCAAGCTCTTAGATCGGTGGATTTAGATGTAAAAAAAGGAGAAACTCACGCGATTTTAGGAGAAAATGGCGCCGGCAAAAGTACTTTGATGAATGTTCTTTACGGATTGTATGGGGCGGACGAAGGAATGATTTATTTAAACGGAGAACCCGTTAGTATAAAAAATCCAAGTTCTGCCATCGCCCATGGAATAGGCATGGTTCATCAACATTTCATGTTGGTTGAAAAGTTTACTGTTCTTCAAAATATAATTCTTGGTAACGAATCTACTGATAAGTTCGGGATTATAAATATGAGGAGAGCTCGAAAAAAAGTAATAGAAATAATAAAACGCTATGGCATGAAAGTAGATTTAAAGAAAAGAATCAGAAATATTTCTGTAGGTATGCAACAAAAAGTTGAAATATTAAAAGCTCTCTACAGAGGCGCGGATATTTTAATTCTTGATGAGCCTACTGCCGTTCTTACTCCCCAGGAAATAGATGAGCTTTTAGAGGTAATAGAAAATCTGAAAAAAGACGGAAAAACTATAATAATAATTACTCATAAATTAAAAGAAATAAAAAAGTCTTCGAAAGAATGTACTATTATTCGTAAAGGCAAATTTATTGACTGTGTTAATGTGAGTGATGAAAGCGAACAAAGTCTTGCAGAGAAAATGGTTGGGCATAAAGTCAAGTTGCTTGTCGAAAAAGAAAAAGCTGTTCCCGGAGATGTGGTCTTTGAAATAAAGGATTTGAACGTCAAAAGTGAGCGCGGAGTAGATACGATAAAAAATTTATCTATGAAGTTGAGAAAAGGCGAAATATATGGATTGGCCGGGGTTGACGGCAATGGCCAAAAAGAGTTAGTCGAAGCGATTATATGCAGTTTGCCCGCAGAATCCGGAAAAATTCTTATAAATGGCAAAGAAATCCAAAATACCAGCACAAGAAATGTTATAGATAGCAAAATATCTATAATTCACGAAGATAGGCATCGCTATGGGTCGGTTTTGGAAATGTCGGTTGCTGATAATGCAATTTTAGAAAAATACCGAGAAGCGCCCTTTAATGTAAACGGATTTTTAAATTACGACGAAAGAGACAAATTTACAGAGGAATTAATAGAAAAATACGATATTCGCCCCATTGATTGTAAGTATACTAAGATAAGAAATCTTTCCGGCGGAAATCAGCAAAAATTAATTATAGGCAGAGAAATCGCCAATGATCCGGATTTGTTAATTGCCATACAGCCCACCAGAGGGCTTGATGTCGGGGCTATCGAGTACGTTCATAAAACGCTTATCGATTTGAGAGACAAAGGTAAAGCGATTCTTCTCATATCTTTGGAATTAGATGAAATACTTGATGTTTCGGATCGCATAGCTGTAATTTACGATGGTTCTATTGTTGGCGAATTTGAGCAAGAAGAAGCAAATGAGCAAAATGTTGGTCTTTTAATGGCAGGAGGTAAGGGAAATGACGCACAAAATAGCTAAAATATTAAAATCGTATTTTATGCGCACATGTATAGCTGTGTTTTTTGGATTCCTGGTAGCGTCGTTGATTTTGCTTGCTACAGGGTATGATCCGGCTCAATCAATGGCAGTTATGTTCAACGCCATATTTTCACGCCCGAAATTTGTAGTCAATGTTATATTAAAAAGCACTCCTATAATTCTCACCGGATTAAGTGTTGCGTTTGCTTTCAAAATGGGGCTTTTTAATATCGGTGCCGAAGGGCAGTACATAGTGGCAACCATCGCATCTACTTTGGTCGGAATTATATTTAATTTTCATCCGATAATTCAAATTCCGCTTGTTATTTTGGCCGGTGTTTTAGCGGGAGCAATTTTAGGCGGAATAGTTGGATTTTTGAAATCTCGTTTTGGAATTCACGAAGTAATAACCAGCATTATGCTCAACTGGATTGCGCTCTATTTATGTAATTATGTTGCAAATTCACAACGATTTCATAAACCCGATAGTGATGGCACATACTTTATAAATAATTCTGGATTGACTTTATTTTTGTATGATTGGAAATTTTCAGAAGAAGGAAGAAAATTTTTAAAAGGCAGCCCGATTTTAAACGATATTTTACTTAAAACAGATTTTAATTTCAATTTTTTGATTGCAGTATTAATGGCTGTGCTTGTTTGGCTGGTAATATACAAAACCAGTAAAGGCTTTGAGTTTCGTGCGTGCGGTCTCAATCCTGATGCGGCCAGAAATGCAGGTATAAATGTAAACAGAAACATAATTTATACGATGATTATTTCAGGCGCTCTTTCCGGTCTTGCGGGTGCTTTGGCAATAAGCGGCTCGTCAGCTCCTGCGATTCATGTGTTGTCTGTTTTTGAAAATTATGGGTTCAATGGCATGTCGGTGGCTCTTATAGCCGGGAGTTCGCCTGTTGGTTGCGTTTTTGCCGGACTTATGTTTAGCGCACTTATTTATGCGGGTCAAACATTGCAATTTAAAGTAGGTGCTCCTTCCGAAATAGTCAATATCATGATAGGAACTATTGTTTTCTTTGTAGCGCTTTCGGTCATAATTCCAATTTTAGTAAATAAATTTTTAGACAAGGAGAGAAGACGTCATGCTTAACACAATTTTAATTGCAATATCTATTACACTGATGTATTCTGCTCCTCTTACTCTTGCAGCAATCGGTGGGGTAATATCCGAGAAATCCGGTATCACTAACATAGGAATCGAAGGAATGATGAGCATCGGTGCTTTAACCGGTGCCACAGTGGGATTTTTTACCGGAAATCCATGGATTGGACTTTTATGTGCAGGTCTTGCCGGAGGAGTTTTAGCTCTGCTTCACGCATTCGCTTCGATAACTTGTAGAGCTGATCAAACAGTTTCCGGCATTGCAATAAATTTGATAGGGCCGGGCATCGCAATGTTTTTGTCAAGGTATTTCTTTAAAGCCACTATGACGCTGCCGGTACCTGAAAAATTGCCTAAAGTTGTAGACCCCAGATATTTTCAAAACACAATATTTAGCAATTTGAGTATTGACGCAAGTGTCGTTCTGGCAGCCCTTGCCGTAGTTGTTACCTCATTTATTTTTTATCAAACCAAGTGGGGACTTAGAATAAGAGCGATGGGTGAACACCCGGCTGCAGTTGATACTCTCGGCGTTTCAGTATGTAAAACCAGATATATTTGCGTTGCTATTTCCGGAATTTTGGCCGGGTTAGGCGGCGGAGTCGTAACTCTTGCGGTAGTTTCGCAATTTTCTCCTACTGCTATTAGCGGCCAAGGGTTTATCGCGTTAGCAGCAGTTATATTCGGCAAATGGCGTCCTTTAGGCGCATATGGTGCGTGTTTGTTGTTTGGATTTTCTCAAGCTTTGGTTATTATTTTGGGCGGCGGAGCAGTTCATGTTCCTTCAACCGTGTTGGCGATGATACCTTATATATTGACCATAGCTATGCTGATAATATTTGTCGGGCGTTCATCGGCTCCAAAAGCCGCAGGTGTTCCTTATGAAAAAGGCGCCAGATAAAAAATAAGGTGGTAAATAATCAAATGGAAATTAATCAAATATTTTCCAAAGTTGACCATACTTTGCTTTCGGTCACGGCGAGCGAGAGCGATATCATAAAAATATGTGAAGAAGGAATGCGATACAATGTAGCCTCAATTTGTATCGCGCCTTGTCATATTAGGATCGCTCGGGATTTTTTAAAAAACGATCTAAGCATTTGTACTGTGGTTGGATTTCCTAACGGATACAGTACTTGCGAAACTAAGATGTTTGAGACTGAAAACGCTCTTTCGTTGGGTGCCGATGAAATTGATATGGTGATTAACATAGGCGCTTTGAAAGAGAAAAATTTTAAAAAAGTGGAAAGTGAAATTTATAATCTGAAAAAAATATGCCAAAATAAAATATTAAAGGTTATAGTTGAGACCTGTTTGCTTACGGAAGAGGAAAAAATTACAATGTGCAAAATAGTCACAGAAACAGGCGCTGACTATATAAAAACATCTACAGGATTTTCTAAATCCGGTGCAACATTGGATGATATAATTTTGTTTTCAAAAAATATAGGCAAAAATGTAAAAATAAAAGCTGCCGGCGGAATTAGTAGTCTTGAAGATGCGCAAAAGTTTATAGAAGCCGGTGCTTCGAGATTGGGAACAAGCAGAATTGTAAAAATTGTTTCTCAAATGAATATTTAAGGAAGGGTTTTGTTTTTTAGTGAGAGTTTACGATATAATAGCTGCAAAAAGAGATAATAAAGAATTAAAAGAGGAAGAAATTAAATTTTTAATAAACGGTTATGTAAACGGAGAGGTTCCGGATTATCAAATGTCTGCGTTTTTAATGGCCGTATATTTTAATGGCATGACCGAAAAAGAATGCGCAACATTTGCTGAGTGCATGCTTCATTCCGGAGATGTCATGGATCTTTCGGAAATAGAGGGCGTAAAAGTAGATAAACACAGCACCGGCGGAGTAGGGGACAAAACCACTCTGATAGTGACCCCTGTCGTGGCTGCTTGTGGAGTTAAAGTCGCCAAAATGTCCGGGAGAGGCCTTGGACACACTGGTGGAACTGTGGACAAATTGGAATCGATTCCCGGAATGAATGTTGCACTTTCAAGAGAAAAATTTTTTGAAATTGTGAAAAATGTCGGTTGCAGTGTTGTGAGTCAAACCGGGAATTTGGTTCCTGCTGATAAAAAAATTTACGCTTTAAGAGATGTTACTGCTACGGTTGAAAGCATGCCGCTTGTTGCGTCGAGCATAATGAGCAAAAAAATCGCTTCCGGAGCAGATTGCATAGTTTTGGACGTTAAATGCGGGAAAGGCGCATTCATGAAAACCAGCGAAGATGCTGTGAAACTTTCCAAAATAATGGTAGATATAGGCAAAAAATTCAATCGCAAAGTAGCTGCGCTTATCACCGATATGAACGCACCGCTCGGAAATGCGATAGGTAATTCTTTGGAAGTCTGGGAGTCGTGCGAAGTTTTGAAAGGAAAAGGCCCCGAAGATTTAAAAGAAGTTTCGGTATGTTTGGCGGCGAATATGCTTTACATGGCGGGAAAAGGCAGCATGAAAGAATGCGTCAGAGCCGTTGAAATATGTTTGAAAAATGGTAAAGCTTATGAAAAATTCAAAGAAATGGTAACTGCTCAAGGCGGCGATTTGTCGGACTTTGATAGCATTATCAAACTTCAAAAAGATTCTATGATGTACGAAGTTTTATCTTCGGACAAGGGATATTTGTCAGCGATGGACGCAGAACTTTTAGGTAAAGCCTCGATGGAACTTGGCGCAGGCAGAGAAACCAAAGAAGACGATATAGATTATAAAGCCGGCATAGTTCTTTACAAAAAAATCGGCGATAAAGTGGAAAAAGATGAAAGACTGGCTGTGTTTTATTCATCAGATATAGACAGATTCTCCAGGGCTGAAGAAATATTTAAAAAATCGCTGTCGTATAGTAAGCACGAACCGGAAAAATCGCCATTAATATTAGCCAGAGTTACAGAAAATAAAATAGAAAAATTTTAGAAAGCAGCTGATTTTAAGAAATGAATTTCGATGAAGCAAAGGCTCTTGCTGAAAAATACAGAAAAGAAATAGAGTATCACAATAAGAAGTATTACGAAGACGACTCTCCTGAAATTGATGATTATGAGTACGACATGATTGTGAGAAATTTGGAAAAGTTAGAGAATCTTTTTCCTGAACTTGCTTCTGAAGATTCTCCTACTAAACACGTTGGCGGAAGGGCATCCGAAAAATTTTCTCCTGTTACTCATGAAGTTAAAATGGAAAGTTTGCACGATTCATTTTCAATTGAAGAAATTGAAGCTTTCTATAATAGGATAAAAAACGCCGTACAATCGGCAAATTACGTGGTTGAGCCAAAAATAGACGGCCTGTCGGTTTCGGTTGAATATGTGAACGGGGAGCTTTTTAGGGCTTCGACTCGAGGCGACGGTCAAGTCGGCGAGGATATAACCGAAAATATTTTAACCATAAACAGCTTGCCCAAAAAATTAAACAAAAACATTGAGTATCTGGAAGTTCGCGGAGAAGTTTATATGTCCAAAGATAGTTTTTTGAAACTTGTTCAAAAGCAAGAATCAGAGGGGCAAAAAACTTTTAAAAATCCTCGAAATGCCGCTGCAGGTTCGCTTAGACAGAAGGATTCCAGTGTCACTGCTTCCAGAAATTTGGATATTTTTGTTTTCAATGTTCAAAAAATTAAAGGATACGAGTTGAGTTCTCATAAGGAGTCTTTGGATTTTTTGAAAGACTTGGGTCTTCCTGTTTTGCCTTTTTACGCGGTTTGTAAAACTATGGAAGAAATAGCTTCTGAAATAAACAGAATAGGAAAAATAAAATCAGATTTACCATTTCAAACGGATGGCGCTGTTGTCAAATTAGATTCGTTCGAAGAGAGAAAGGTACTCGGCAGCACTTCAAAATTTCCCAGATGGGCCGAAGCCTATAAATATCCTCCCGAAGAAAAATCCACTGAGCTTTTGGACATTGAAATAAATGTGGGTCGAACCGGAATTTTGGCTCCTACAGGAGTTTTAAAGCCGGTTTTGATTTCGGGCAGCACGGTAGGAAGGGTCGTTTTACACAATAAAGATTTCATACAAGAAAAAAATCTTAGAATCGGCGACACGGTTGTAATTAGAAAAGCCGGAGAAATTATACCTGAAGTGGTGAAAGTTATTTCTCATAAAGAAAATTCGGAAGAGTTTGAATTCCCGAAAAAATGTCCGTCTTGTGGATCGGAGGTTACCCGTGTTGATGACGAAGTAGCAATAAGATGTGTTAATATAAACTGCCCGGCTCAATTGCTCAGAAATTTAATTCATTTTGTTTCAAAAGGTGCCATGGACATTGAGGGATTGGGCGAAACCCTGATAACGAAAATGGTTGAGCAGGACATGATATCGTCGCCGGTGCAGATATATGAATTAAGCAAAGAAGAACTGTCAGCCATGGAAAGAATGGGAGAAAAATCTTCTCAAAACATCATAAATTCAATAGAAAAATCAAAAACTCAAAATCTCGATAGACTTATTTTTGCGTTGGGAATTCGCCATGTCGGACAAAAAGCCGCAAAGCTTTTGGCTTCGGAATTTGAAAATATGGATAATTTGATGCTGGCATCAAAAGAAAAAATTTCTTCAATCGGAGGTATAGGCGAGGTTATAGCCGACAGCATAATTTCTTATTTTTCTGTTGCTCAAAATGTTAACCTCATAAATGAGTTGAAGGCCAAAGGTTTGAACATGAATTTTGAAAGTAGTTCAAAAAATAGCGCTTTAAAAAATAAGACATTCGTTTTAACCGGGACTTTGGAAAAATACACACGCGGAGAAGCCACTCAAATAATAGAATCAATGGGCGGCAAAGTCACATCGTCGGTTTCCAAAAATACTTCGTATGTTTTATGCGGCGACTCTCCCGGAAGTAAAGCCGAAAAAGCTCGAAAATTGAATGTTGAGATTATCTCTGAAAATGATTTCGAAAATATGATTTCATCTATGTAAAATACTGGATGTATATTTCACAAGATAAAAATCACTTGCCTAATGTTAGACAAGTGATTTATTTTATCAAATTTTTTTATGTATTTTGTTGAATTCCAGTAAATAATTATAATCATAATTTAATTCCATTATTTTATCAAGAGCCGAAAGAGCTTCCTCTAGGTTTTCGGAGCTGTTGTGAATTGTATAATTATCACAAGTATCCAACAGGTTTTTGAATGCCTCGGTTATTTCAACGGAATTTTGCAGATGATTCATAAGAGTTTGATTATACAGCTTTTGCAGTTCATAACGAATATTGCTATTTTTGTAAGATAATTTAATAATCAAATCTTTAAAGCAGGATAATTGGCTGTTTTTAAAATCGCTCCACATATGGTTCGATTCATTTTCTTTATCGCTAAGTCCCATCGCAAACACATTATATTTATTTTTTATAAACGAAAGAGTATCTGTTCCTATCATGGCGGAAGATTTCCCGATAGAGTTTGAAATATTTGTCGAAGTATAATCATCGATTCCAACTTTTAATTTTGTTAAGGATGAATCGATTCGTTTTATTAATTTTAAAGTCCATTCATTTTTATTTTTGATGATAGGCTTTTCATCGCCCGGCAAAGGTACTATTGGGTTTATGTGATCATTTTTACCCGATTGAGTCAAATAAAATATTAAAGTTAAATATTTTTTATTTGATAATATTCCTGGTATGGAAACGCTTTTATTTATGCCGTATGATTTCAAAATGTCATAAACTTCGGGCTCTATTAAACTCAAAGCTTCTTTAAATTCACCTGCAAAAGGATTGACTTCGTTTTCTGAAAGCTTTTTTATAATGTCTTTGAATTTAACTTTTATATTATGTTTTCCTAAAACTCTGTTCCCAAACATAGGCAAACTCATTGAAATAGTCAAATTTTTACTTGTGTCAAAATAAGCTTCGCCGACGCTATCGTCGTAATCTACGTTCAAAGACGCAGTTCCTACCACCGGTACTTCAAATGATAAATTGCCGCTTACACTGCTTATTTTTGTTTTTCTGCTCGTGCTAAATTTTGCAGATTTATTTTTTAAATTTTTGGAGAATATTTGCATCTTTGATAGATTTTCTATTTCGTTATATAATTTTTTGAGCATTTCAAAGTCTTCAGAAGTTTGAGCGTAATTTCTCAAGTAAGCAATTAAAGAAATCGAGGTCTTCAAAATAAGCAATCTTCCGGAAGATCCGGCGTTCAGTCTGGAATTATTAAGCCAGCTTTTTTCGATTGCTTTTTTTATTTTCAAAGCATTACGGTGGTCGGACTTGGAATTATCTTTATTCGAAATTATGTATAAACTGTTATTATATCTTCTTAAATCACCCATTATATTAGAAACTATTATTGAAAAAAGTTCGGAACTCATTTTGTGATTTTCTATATTGTTTTTGGTCTCAACAAATTTGGTGGTTTTTTCAGATTTCAAAAAACGCAAAATTTGACTTGAATTTTCTGCGTAATATGAAGGCGAGCCATCGCTTTCTATTAGATTTATAAACGGGTGTTTTACCGATGAATCCACATATTTTGAGCTTTGCGAAACACTCATTCCCAACGATACAAAGCAATCTGCGGTAGCTGATAAATTTCCGCCTGCTTTTATGGCACTTTCTTTTGTGTCGTTGGTCGATTGAGTAATAGATGGCAGTTCGCACGAAGAACTTTGAGGGATTATTCCCGAAATTTTTAAATAATTTTCTATAGATGTTTTTATTTTAGAAATTAGATTTATTTCGGCCTCTTGCATTGAATTTCTGGAATTGATTATTTTTTTTATTTCAGGTTCACGAAGTTCTATAGAGCTGATTGTTTTGTTTTTTGAATAAGAATCTAAAAATTGTTCCAAAGAATAAAATACCAACGAATTGGTTATTTGAGTGTTAATCTCGGTGTTAGCGGAAAGATATTTTTTGAGCCCGGTTCCGATTGAAAGATTTATATTTTTTGAGCTGTCTATTCTGTAAAATGACTTTTCGGAATCGCTTTCTTCAAAATCTTTTCCTATTGATATCCCAAAATTAACCGGACCTGTAGATGCGGACGTGCTTACTACCCCTGAAGTGGAAGCGCTTTCGTTACCGATTTTATTTTCCACTCCGTATCTTTCGTCTTCCAGAATTTTACTTGCTATTTTTCTGGAAATTAAGGTTTGATAAGCATCTTTTACTCCGACTATAAATCTATAAAATAAATTTGTTTTAGGAATCTCATCATTTATTTCCATTAATTTTTCAATACTTTTTAATCTTTTTAGGGTTTCTATATTTGTAAATTCTGTCTCATTCTCAATAGATATTAAATAATTTTTTGTACTTCTAATGCACTCGCAAAGCAAAGAATCCTTCAGTATGTTCCCATTTATATCGCTTTTGTCGTCAATGTAAGGTGTTGATTCGTCACTTAGAATAAAATCAATTCCTTGAATTAAAATTGTTTTTAAATTATCTTTTTCAAAAATATCCAGTGTGTCTGAATTTTTCTTAAATATCAAATTGTATTTTTTGTTTTCGATATGATTTTTCTCATCTGAAGTTATTTCTTTTTCGAAACAGTATGCGTGATTTAATGGGCACGCGGTCGTGAATGTTAACCCTCCAAGTAGTATGCTTAAATATTTTTTTATTTTCATAATTACGCCTCCTAATTTTTATAATTAAACAAAGTTTTTGAATTTATAAAACTTATAACGAGTATTATACCATATTTTGCATCAAAATAAACAAATAAAAGGTTTGATTAAAATTAATATTTAGTTATATTTCAAAGCCCGAAATTTAAAAATAAAAAACCAAACATTTTTCCCTCGACATTTCTAGCGTTGATTAATTTAAGAATATGTTATATAATTACAGCCACTAATAATTTAACGAAAGAAGAATTTTTTATGCAGCTTAGCAACCTAATAAAAAACTTAAGTATTATAAAATCTACCGGAAATCCAGATATAGAGATTTCGGATATTGTTTATGATTCCAGAAAAGTCACGAAAAACAGCGTTTTCGTATGTTTGAGAGGTCACAATTCTGACGGCCACAAGTATATTTCGGACGCAATAAAAAACGGAGCAACTGCTGTGATATCTGAAAAATACATCGATATTAAAGACGCAACATTAATAGTCGTTGAAAATTCCAGAAAATTTTTAGCGGATATCTCGGCGAATTTCTTTGAACATCCCGCAACAAAGTTGAAAGTTATAGGTCTAACAGGGACCAAAGGCAAAACGACCACTTCTTTTATGATAAAAAGTGTTTTGGAAAAATCAGGAAACAAAGTCGGCCTAATAGGCACTCTCGGAATAGTTCTTTCGGACAGAATCATAAAAACGAATAATACCACTCCCGAATCTTATGAAGTTCAAAAGTATTTGAAATACATGAGCGATGAAGGATACTCTTACTGTATAATCGAGGCTTCATCCATAGGCTTAAGAGATTACAGAATTAGCGGTTTTACTTTTGATGTGGGGGTATTTACCAATTTTTCTCACGACCATATCGGAGACGGCGAGCATAAAAGCATTGAAGAATATTTGGAGTGTAAAAGTATACTTTTTAAAAATTGTAAATGCGGAATTTTTAATATTGACGACAGCAATTTCCATTCAGTTTCCAAAAATAGTACTTGTACTGTTAAAACTTTTGGAATCAATAACCCAGGGGATTATCAAGCTGAAAAAATAGAACTTGTAAATCATAAAGGAAACATAGGAATAAGATTTAATGTTCTCGGTAAAATCAATTTGAATGAAGTGTATATTCCTATTCCCGGAAAATTTAATGTGTATAATGCCCTCGCAGCGATTGCTGTTTGTGATACTCTCAACATACATACATCCGATATTATTGACGGCCTAAAAACCGTTCATGTAAAAGGAAGGGTAGAACCCGTAAAAATTTCAGAAAAATTTTCTTTATTCATAGATTACGCTCACAATGCTTTGAGCATGGAAAATGTTTTAAAAACATTACTTGAATATAGTCCAAAAAGATTAGTGACATTATTTGGAGCAGGCGGAAACAGACCGAAAATTCGTAGATACGAAATGGGCGAAATGTCAGGGAAATACTCAGATTTATCGGTAATCACAAGCGACAATCCAAGGTTTGAAAATCCACTCGACATAATCGAAGACATAAAAATCGGAATTAATAAAACCGACGGAAAATATGTTGTTATTCCTGATAGAAAAGAAGCTATAAAATATTGCATAGAAAATGCTCGTGAGGGCGATATTATAGTGCTTGCGGGAAAAGGTCACGAGGATTACCAAGAAATAAAGGGAGTAAAATATCCCATGGACGAAAGAATTATTATAAATGAAATTTTAAAAGAATTAAATCAATAACCGGAGTGGGTGAAAGCGTTGAAAGAAATTAGCATATCGGAAATTTTATCAGCTACAGATGGAAAATTAATTTCCGGCAACACGGATGATACTATAAATTGCGTATGCATTGATAGTCGAAAAGTTACCAAAGGATCACTTTTCGTGCCTTTGGTCGGGGAAAATACAGACGGTCATAATTACATACAAAATGCTTTTGAAAGCGGGGCAAAGGTTTCTTTTTGTCAGCCCGGAAAATCAAGCGATACATTCGGAGGGGCTATTATAGAAGTAGACTCTACTTTGGATGCTCTTCAAAAATTGGCTAAATATTACAGAAGCAAGTTCAGCATTCCTTTTATCGGAGTATCCGGCAGCGTAGGAAAGACCACCACCAAAGAAATGATAGCCACTGTTCTGAGTGAAAATTTAAAAGTTTTAAAAACAGAAGGAAATTACAACGGGCAAATAGGGTTGCCTCTGACCATATTTAATTTGGATGATACCCATGAAGCTGCCGTTTTGGAAATGGGTGTAAGTAAATTCGGAGAAATGGAAAAGTTGGCGGAAATAGCTGATATTGACATTGCTGTCATAACAAACATCGGGCTTTCGCATATAGAAAATTTCAAAGATATGAAAAATACCTGTGCAGAAAAATTAAAAATGATAAAAAAAGATAACGGAATTGTGCTGTTAAACGGCGACTCTCCTGCTCTTACCGAAGCTAAGCCGAGCAATCCGTCGCAAAAAATAATATTCTTTGGAATGAACGGTTCATATCCATATAAATTTGAAGATATAAGCTTTCATAACTCTAATACTGAATTTACGCTCGTTACAGACAACTTTAAAGATACCGTGACTATCCCTTGCCTGGGTATGCATAACGTATATAATGCTTTAGCGGCCATAGGCGTAGCCAGTGAGCTCGGAATACATTTTGAAGACATAAAAAGAGGTCTTATGAAATTTAAAAATGTAGGTATGCGCCAGCAGGTATTTAATCTCAGAGATATAGTCCTTGTGGATGATTCCTATAATGCCAGCCCGGATTCCGTCAAAAGTTCGGCAAAAATTTTAAGAAATATAAATTCAGAAGGAAAAAATGTTCTCGTGATTGCCGATATGTTGGAGCTTGGAGCTCGTTCCAAAGAAATTCATTTCGAGACAGGAAGATATATCGCTTTGGAAGGAATTGACGTTCTGATTACCATAGGGGAAAACGCAAAATATTTATCCGAGGGAGCTTTGTCTGTAAAGTCGGATTTACAATCTTACTACTGCTCAGGAAACGATGAAGCTTTTGAGGTATTAAAAAACATTTTGCAAAAAAATGATAAGGTACTCATAAAAGGTTCGCGTGGAATGCACACAGATGAAATCAGCGCCAAAATAAAGGAATATTATTCTTAATATTTTAAAAAATGAATGCTCATATTATATGAGCATTTGTTTTGCACAAAAAAAGCAAGTAATCTTTTTTATTTTATAAAAGAAGTAGAAGATGGGCGATATTTATTTTAAAAAATCTATTTTTAGTTTAAAATTAAGGTAAGAGTTTGTAATTTGAGGGTGAAAATGTTGAAATCTGTAGATTTGGAAAAAGCAGTAAAAGCGTCGAAAGAGCTGTTTGAAAGTTTAAATTTAAGTGTATTGGAGGAAACTCCTTTACGGTTTGTTAAAATGCTCCGCGATATGACTGCGTATAATAATATATCTAATAACGAAATCGCTGATATGGTAAACAAAATTTTTCCTTTGAATTCCAAAGCGCATTCGAAAAATGTTGTTATAGTGAAAAATATAGATGCGTTTAGCATGTGTGAGCACCATATTGCTTTGATGTATGATATGAAAATTTCAGTTGCTTACATTCCCACAGAATTTGTTTTAGGTCTTTCAAAAATAGTCAGAATGGTCGATATGGTTTGTAAAAGGCTACAATTACAAGAAAGAATTTCCTCAGATATAATGGAAATAATGAAAATTCTTACAAAAACCGAAGACGTTGCCGTCATGATAAAAGCAAAACACAGCTGTGTCACCGCGAGAGGCATAAACAATGTTTCATCCGAAACCATTACGACATCTTTTAGCGGTAAGTTTGAAAGTGACGTAAACGCTCGAATAGAATTTCTGAATTCCATTGATAAATAACGTAAATCGGGAAGTGAAAAAATGAAATGTTTATCCGATATAAAAAATATAAGGAATATATTATCTTCTCACGGCTTTAAATTTTCTAAATCTCTGGGGCAAAATTTCATAATAAATCCCGACGTTTGCCCTGCCATGGCGGAAGCTTGTTCGGAGTATCCCGATTCGGGTATCATAGAAATAGGCCCCGGCATAGGAGTGCTTACGGTTGAACTCGCAAAAAAATTTAAAAAAGTTATTTCGGTGGAGATAGATAAAAGGCTCATACCTATTTTGAAAGATACTACCTCGGAATTTGATAACATTAAAATAATAAATTCAGATATACTGAAATTGAATTTGAAAGAATTAATAAGCTCGGAGTTTGAAAATTTTGATAGAATAAATGTTTGTGCGAACTTGCCTTACTATATAACTTCCGACATAATAATGTACATTTTAGAAAACGAAGAAATAAATATAGACTCACTTACTTTAATGCTTCAAAAAGAGGCCGCCGAAAGAATTTGCGCTTCTCCCGGTACTCGAAACGCCGGTGCCATCAGTTTAGCGGTTAGATATTACGGTACGCCTGAGATACTATTTGATGTTGGCAGAGAAAATTTCATGCCTTCTCCCAATGTGGATTCGGTAGTTATAAGAATAGACATGACAAAATCCATGAAGCGCTTTGTTAAAAATAAGAGCATTTTTTTTAAATTAGTTAAAGCCGCTTTTTCTCAGAGAAGAAAAAATATTTTAAATTCCCTTTCCTCTCACATGGGATTGCCCAAAGAAAAAATAAGCGAGATTTTAAAACTATCGAACATAGATTCTTCATTCCGCGCAGAACAATTGAGCTTTGAAGATTTTGCAAAACTTTCGGATAATTTTTAAGTACAATAAATTTAATCCACCGCTAGATTTTAGCGGTGGACCTTTTATTTATCCATACTATTTACAATTTTTTTAAAGTCTTTTCCTCTTTCTTCAAAATTTTTATAGCTGTCGAAACTTGTGCACGCGGGGGAAAGTAAAATTATATCACCCGATTTAGAATTTTTAAACGCAGCTTGAACAGCTTCATTCATATCATGTGCATGAATAATATATAGTTTTTTCGGGTCGTAATTTTTGGATTTTATCACAGCGTTTTCAATTTTTGATGCTGCCGGACCCATCAACACAAGCGCCGAAACTTTGTCGTTTATCTTTTCGGCAAGCTCTGTAAACGGCACTTTTTTGTCGTGTCCTCCTGCGATCAAAATTATTCTCTTATCAAAAAGCGAAAGTGCTCCTTTTACGACTCTGGTGGGGCTGGAAGCGATTGAATCGTTATAAAACGATACTCCGTTTATTGATTTTACAAATTCTATTCTGTGTTCAACACCCGAAAAAGTATTTGCAACATTTTTTATGTTTTTCTCCGATACCAAACTTTTCACTGCGCAAATTGCCGCCATATAATTTTCCACGTTGTGCATTCCCGGGATTTTTATATCTGATAAATTAATTATTTTATGGTCTTTTCCGCATTCTGAAAAAATTATATTTTTATTTTCATCTATCCAAGCTCCGGCCTGCAATTTTTCTTTTGTGCTGAAAAACAAAACTTTTCCTCGCACTTTTTCAGCCATACATTTTGTGCCCGGGTTATCATAATTTAGTATAGAAGTCGAAAATGCATTTTGGTGTAAAATTATTTGTTCTTTTGCGTTTGTGTATTCAGCCATGTCCTTGTGAACGTCAAGATGATTCGGAGAAATATTTGTTATTACCGAAATATCCGGGCTTTTTCGCATAGAAATCAATTGAAAGCTTGATAATTCAACTACCGCAAAATCTTCTTTTCTTATATTTTTTATTTCAGGCAAAAGAGGTTTTCCTATGTTTCCTCCTACAAATACAGTTTTATCGCTGTTTTTCAAAATTTCAGATATAAGAGTTGTCACTGTCGTTTTTCCATCACTGCCTGTTACGCCTATAATTTTGCACGGGCATATATCAAAAAATATTTCCATTTCTGAAGTTACTATCGTGCCGCTTTTTCTTGCCTTCACGATATTATCTGATAAAAAATTTACCCCCGGACTTCTTATTATTACATCTATGGGTTCATTCCAGACACTCTTGTCAGCTAATCTTAAAGAAACATTTTTGTTAGCGGTTAAATCTTTTAAAATATTTTCATCAATGGATTCTTGAGGCTTTTCATCATAAACCATCACAGAAATATTTTCTTCCGTAAGCATTTTTATAAATGGTAAATTACTTCTTCCGATGCCGTAAAACATAATTTTTTTGCTTTTTAGTTTGGTTATGAGGTCGTAATAATTTTCTTGCATATTTTCTCCTTGAGTTTTAAAAATTCAATATAAGTACAAAAAAATTTTAACTCTTAATAAAGAATATGTCTACACTCAAATTGAATTTATGCTTTTTCTAAAAATCAATAAAATACGTGTTTACGTATCCAAGCGTACCGTTTTTTTCAGCGACATACCAGTCTTCCCACTGTGACAGAACCTTTATTTTTTCGCCCTCGGTTAAAGTTTGGACAATTTCTGATTTTGTGTTCGGACGTTTGAATATGTTGGCGTCCTTTATCGCTCTGCCGTAAATAACTCCCGTGTAAGGAATAAACGGTATTCCAAAATATTCCGTAAACGACATTATTATTGCCGCGGAGAGATTTTCTATATTATTTCTTAGCCATCTAAAATTTTCTTCATTTGAACAATTTATTTTTATTATTATGTCTTCTTCGAAATCATTTTCTTCAGCCTCTGTGGTTTTAATATTTGTGCTTTCGGGAATTATGTTTTTTAAATTTATTTCCAAAATATTTTTCAAGCGTTGTGATTGGGGATTCCCGGATTTGTACGAAATTGAAATTATATAATCCGAACTATCATTATTTTCGGAATCTATTTGCAAATTTATATTAGAAAAATCCGGCATTTCTTCCGAAATATCCCTTTCAATTTTATTATTTGCCAAATTTATCGCGTTGGAATTAAGCGCATTTTTAATTTCCGAAGATATCAGGTTTGAATAGTACTCACAATTTGAACTGTCGTTTTTTGATTGGTAATCATTTTTCGTGTTGATGTAGATTGTAGGCATAAAATTTCTCCTTTATTATTTTTCAAATTTTGAAAATATTTTTTCTGTAGGTACGCCGGGAGGTCTAATGAATCTTTTTAAACCGAACAGACATTCCGGATTTCTGGAAATTACATTCACTTTGCTTTCGCACAAAAACGTCGCTTTAAACCCCAACGATTTTAAAATTTCTTCAGAGCAATCACTCTTGGCTCCATAAGGGTAAAAAAATGCAGTTGGCGTAAACCCGGTGTTTTTAGAGATTAATTCTTGAGATTTCTTGATGTCTTCAGATAGTTTTTGTTTGTATTCTTCGTTGGATTCACATCGCTTTTTCGTACATCCTATTCGGGATTTTTTGTTTGAGTGCATGTTATATGTATGATTTTGAATTTCTACTAAACCTGATTTTGACATTTCGGATATTTTTTCCCAGTTTGCGTGCGAATAAGTAGGGTTTTCGTCGTGAGTGGTGGTATATCTTTCGGCCTCTTTTGCGATGGGAGAAAAAACAAATTTTGCTTCATATTTTTTGGCCAGCGGAAAGGCGTACAGGTAATTATTAAATGCGCCGTCATCGAAAGTAAGCAATATGGGCTTATCGGGGAGGTCCTTTTTGTTTTCGGTGTAGTCTATAAGATCTTGCACAAGAATAGTCGTGTATCCGTGGCTTTTTATATATTTTAAATCTTCTTCGAAAGTGTTTTGAGGTACTATAAACTTATTTGAATTTCCCGGATTTTTTAAAATTAAGTGATACATTAAAATCGGCAATCTTTTTTCGCAGCTGCAACTCTCGGCTTCCTCGGCGTTTGATGTTATGTTGGATATCACAAGTATAACAGCCAGCGTAGAAATAATTGCTGCGATCCACAGAAAAATTTTTAATTTTGAATTTCTTTTCATATACACTTACAATCACCTTTAATAATTACTTTTTTACAGTATATGTTTAAAAAAATCCTTATTATTACATCTAAGTGAATAGAATCTTCCTCGCGAGGTTGTTTAATTTATGGTATAACAACTAAAAAATTGACTTAAATTTAATTATAATGTACAATTATAACAATTAAAATGTTGAAAGGAGAAAATTTTATGGGAGGTATAATCAGTCTTAAGAAATTTTTTTCAAAATTGAAAAATCAAAAATTCGGTTCGAAAATCAATAATCTAAAACAAGATTATTGTGATGTAGACGCTTTAAAGAAACAAATGGACGAGTGCACCAAAAAGATTGAAGGTGCGATTGAAAATAAGCAAGAAAAGAAATTTATTAATATATTAAAAAAATTCACTTCAGATTTAAAAAAAGTATCGAATAATACAGATAATTCGCAGGACTCTGAAGTATTGGACTTTTGCAATTTATGCTGGATCTTAAAAGGCGTTATAAAAAATTGGTACACTTCTTCGCCTCGCTTTTCCGAAGAAGAAATTTATTTTATTTACACGATATTAACACAAAAAAATAAGCAATCGTTTTATGAAGATATTCAAAAGGTCAGATTTAGCACAAGCGTTAAACTTGATATAAAAATTTCCGATAAAAGTATAAACAACGATGTCAAAGAATCTCTTGAAAATTTTTTGCTATCTCTTATGAAAATTTATTCCTACGGCGGAGACGGAATTAAGGAGTTTACAAAAAATGTAGAACCGATTGAAGATTCGGATAAAAATAACACTCTTAAAGGTGGTATAGGTTTGGTACACAAAATTCAATATAAAGGTAAAGATAATAAAACCAAAAAACTTGCAATGAAAAATCTGCAATCTCAATACTATGTTGATGGTCAAATTTCAGAGAGCGGTCTAAGTAATATTTCCAAAAGCAAATTGGTTGAAGATACTTTTAAAGAATATAAGAGAGAATACAAAAAATTAAAAAAAGAAAAATCCGGATCCGGTGCCGAAGAATATAAAGATAAGTTTAGAAATATTGCTCTTCAAAAGGTAAGAAAAAAAGATGGCGAATTTGTTATGATTTCTAAATGGGCTGAGGGAGATTTGAGCAAATTTTATTATCTTGATAAGTCTAATGATAAAAATATAAAGGATCCCAACCCCGTGAGAAAGCTCGACAACGAGAAAAAAGTATATCAACTTTTCCATGATCTAACAGCGGGTGTTGACCAACTGCACAAAATGGGACTGGTGCACGGCGATATTAAGCCGACTAATATTTTGGGATATAACGCTAAAAATGGAGATTTAAAGTATAAAATAACCGATTTTGATACCGTAACGAACGTAGAAAATTATAAGGATAGCAGAGTTCATACTTACAACTATATTCCGAAGTGCTACAAAGAGATGAGAATACCAAACGGGGAAGAGGCCAAAAAAGTTGATTGTTATGCGATATGTTATACTTTAAGAGAAATATTTGGTAAAATAGAAAATTTCGGAGGAGAAGATTCTACATCTCTTCAGAAACGTGCTCTAAACTTAGTTTCGAAGTATGAAAAAGAAAAATCATGTGTATTTAATTCTTAAAAAATCTTTGTTATTAAACAGTTGACAAAAAAATATATTTAATGTAAACTATAAATGTGCTGTAAAGCGATTCACTTGACAGTGTATGAGAATTAGAGGTGCCTATGCTAAACAAAGATTTGAATGTTGCTATGTTGCTCGATATTTATGGCAAATTGTTAACACCTTCTCAACGGGAATGTTTGGATTATTACTATAATCAGGATTTTTCGCTTTCAGAAATAGCAGATAACGTCGGAAAAACACGCCAAGGAGTTTATGATTCTATAAAGCGCGCCGAAGCGATTTTGCGAGATGTTGACGAAAAATTGAATTTTTCTCAAAGAATAAAATTTCTCAGGGAGCATGTTTTAAAGCTGAAAGAAATTTTAGAAAATTTAGCAAGTGATAACGATTTGGATGCAGAAAGAAGTAAATTGAACGAATCTTTGAACATAGTAAATCAAATTTTATCGGATGAATAAGTGGGTGATTTTTTGGCTTTTGAAAGTTTATCGGAAAAAATTTCAGCAGTATTTAAAAAGCTCAAATCTAAGGGGAAGTTAAGCGAATCTGATGTTAAATCCTCTATGAGAGAGGTAAGAATGGCCCTGTTGGAAGCGGACGTAAATTATAAAGTTGCTAAAAATTTTACAGATAATATTATCGAAAGAGCTATCGGAGAAAAAGTGATGGAAAGTTTGACTCCTGCTCAGATGGTAATAAAAATTGTAAACGAAGAATTGACGTCGCTCATGGGTTCCGACCAAACAAGGCTGAATATTTCTTCAAAATCTCCTACTGTCATAATGCTGTGCGGTTTGCAAGGTTCCGGAAAAACTACGCACGCTGCTAAACTTGCGCTCATGATGAAAAAGCAGGGAAGAAGACCGTTGTTGGTTGCATGTGACGTTTACAGACCCGCTGCTATAAAACAGCTTGAAATTTTAGGTTCGCAAATAGGCGTTCATGTTTTTGAAATGGGGACTGAATCTCCGGTCAAAATATCTCAATCGGCTATTTCGTACGCCAAAGACCATGGATGCGATATCGTTATTCTTGATACTGCCGGTAGGTTACATATTGATGAAGAGTTGATGAACGAGTTAAAAAATATAAAATCGACTGTTAATCCGCAGGAGATATTGCTTGTTGTAGATGCAATGACCGGTCAGGACGCAGTTAATGTTGCAAGTTCGTTTGATAATCTTCTTGATATCACCGGAGTAATATTGACCAAGTTAGACGGAGATACCCGAGGCGGCGCCGCATTATCGGTAAAAGCCATAACCGGAAAGCCTATAAAATTTGTGGGAACCGGCGAAAAAATGACCAATTTGGAAGAATTCCATCCGGACAGAATGGCTTCTCGTATTTTGGGAATGGGAGATGTTTTAACTCTAATTGAAGACGCCGAGGCGAACTTTGATAAAGCTCAGGCTGAAAGAATGGCTCAAAAATTAGAAAAAAACACATTTGATTTAGAAGATTTAAAAGATCAAATGATGCAAGTTAAAAAAATGGGTCCTCTAAAGTCAATACTTTCTAAGCTTCCAGGCGTGGAAAAACAGTTAAACGGAGTGGAAATAGACGACAGAATAATTGATAGAATGTGCGCTATAATATTGTCTATGACTCCCTCGGAAAGAAAGAAACCATCAATCATAAACCCACAGAGAAAGAAAAGAATCGCGGCCGGCAGCGGCTTGAAAGTAGAAGACGTAAATAAACTTCTTAAACAATTTGAGCAAATGCAAAAGGTAATGAAAAAATTTGGCGGAAAAAATAAAAATAAATTTTCAAAATTTAGATTTCCAAAGTTTTTTTAATAGCGTGAAAGCGTTATTTTAAATATATAATTTATTATTATGGAGGAATGTTAACAATGGCAGTTAAAATCAGACTTAGAAGAATGGGAGCTCATAAAAAACCTTTTTACAGAGTAGTAGTTGCGGATTCTCGTTCTCCTCGTGACGGAAAATGTATCGAAGAAATCGGATTTTTTAATCCTATGGTAGAACCTGCTGAAATTAAGCTCGATATGGAAAAAGTAGAAAAATGGATTGCAAACGGCGCTCAACCTACTGACAGGGTAAAAAGCATTATTAAAGGGCTAAAAGAAGCGAAATAACAAAGTTTAAAGGAGAGAGAAAATTTAATGGAGGACAATATAGAGAATCTGTTAAACATACTCGTTAAGAGCCTTATTCTTAAGCCCGAAGCTTTAAGGATCGAAAAAGGTGAACCTGCCACCGATGGACTGGTAGTGTACAGGTTGGTTGTCGATGAAAGCGATATGGGCAGAGTCATAGGAAAACACGGAAGAGTTGCTGCTAAAATTCGAAATGTTGTTAGAACTGCGGCTTTAAAAAACAATATGAAAATTGCTGTAGAGATAGGTTAAATTAATAATCCTAAATGGCGCTTGGACGTTAATCCGGGCGCATTATTTTCTTTATTATCTTAATTGAGGAGGCAAAATGTCAGAAAAAAATTATTTTTGCATCGGAAAAATAGTAGGCACGAGAGGACTAAGGGGCGAATTAAAAGTTGAACCTTACACGGATTTCCCGGAAGATTTTTATGAGATAAAAAATATTTTTTTAGATATAGAATCCGATCCTTTGGATATTAAAAATATAAGGATTCATAAATCTCAAGTCTTAATGTCGCTTGCGGACGTTCAAAATCGTACCCAGGCTGAATTTATGCGTGGGAAACTTTTATATGCTTTCAAAAAAGACATTCCGTTGGATGAAGACAGATTTTTTATAGAAGAACTTAAAGGGTGTCTTGTTGAAGATGTAAATAACAATAAAATTTATGGCACAGTAAGGAATATATTTAATACCGGCGCAAATGATATTTATAGTATCGTTAACGAGCAAGGCAAAGAATATCTTCTTCCCATAATAGAGGGAACCATTAAAGAAATAAATTTAGAGGATAATAAAATAATTATTGATCCTATTAAGGGTGTTTTTGATGAAGATTGATATAATGACCCTTTTCCCTGATATGTGTGAAGCTTTTTTATCTGAAAGTATAATCGGCAGAGCACGTAAAAAAAATATATTGGATATTAAGTGTCATCAAATAAGAAATTTTGCATATGATAAACATAAAAGAGTGGATGATACTCCATATGGTGGCGGAAAAGGTATGGTCATGAAGCCTGAACCCATCTATAGATGTTTTGAAAGTATATGCGATATGCGCGGTAAACGCCCTCTTGTTGTGTATATGACTCCAAAAGGTGAAGTTTTTAATCAAGAAAAAGTAAAGGAATTTAGCAAGGCAGACAATATCGCAATTTTATGCGGGCATTATGAAGGCGTCGATCAACGTATCATAGACGAAATTGTAGATAGACAAATTTCGATAGGAGATTATGTTCTTACCGGCGGCGAGATACCTGCGGTTGCTTTTACTGATGCCGTATGCAGGATGGTTCCCGGGGTTTTATCTGATGCGGTGTGTTTTGAGGAAGAAAGCCATTTCAACGGCCTTTTGGAGCATCCTCAGTACACAAAACCATATATCTGGAAAGACAAAGAAGTCCCTGAAGTGCTTATTTCAGGTCACCATGCTAATATTGAAAAATGGAAAAAAGAGCAAGCAATTTCAGAAACTCAAAAGTATAGACCTGATTTGTTTAAAGATTATTTAGAGAGTCGAAACTTAAATTAATATTTATATTCAATAAAAAATAATTAAATTTTCGACATATCTCACAATAGCTATGTTTTAAAAATTGAAAGTGTAGGTAACTAAGCCAAAAAACTCATTTTTTATTGACTAATCTCATAGTTGTGATATAATATATTATTGTAAAGATGTATTGCGAAAGTTAAAAAAATATATTTTTAATGTTTTTATATAGATAGAGTAGGGGAGAGAATATTATGTACGTAAAAGAAGTAGTAGTTCAAAATCAAGTGGGACTTTGTGCTAGACCGGCTACTTATTTTATTCAAAAAGCAAACGAATTTAAATCTACAGTTTGGGTTGAAAAAGAAGAAAGAAGAGTTAACGCCAAGAGTTTACTCGGAGTGTTGTCACTCGGAATTATCGGTGGTACTAAAATTAGAATCATCGCTGATGGAACAGATGAACAAGAAGCTGTAGAACAAATTGTTAAATTGGTTGAATCCGGATTTTCTGTATCTACAAGCTCTAATTAATTTTAACTTATGTGATTATTCAAACACCCATATGTCGGATGATGTATGGGTGTTTTGGTATTTATCTGCGTATCAAAAAGCTCTTGCTTTTCAGCAAGAGCTAAAATATTATATTTTTTTTATAATTTTTCCATTATTTTTTAGAATTGAACTTTCTTCAATAACTCCTCGCACCATCGAGGTGGGGTAGACTGTTGAATTTCGTCCTATTATTGTTCCCGGGTTAAGTACGGCGTTGCATCCGATTTCAACGTAGTCGCCTAGTATTGCTCCGAATTTTTTTAAATCTGTTTGTATTTTTTTCTCACCCAGTTTAACGGCTACCAAAGATCTGTCAGATTTAACATTTGAAGTTATCGAACCCGCGCCCATGTGCGATTTGTAACCTAAAATAGAATCGCCTACATAATTAAAGTGCGGCACTTGGACGTTATCAAATAAAATTACATTTTTTAATTCGGTTGAATTTCCAACCACGCAATTTTTCCCGACTATAGCGCTGCCTCTTATAAATGCACAGTGACGAATTTGAGCATTTTCCTGAATTATTGTGGGACCTTCTATGTGAGCCGAAGGAAAAACGGTGGCTTTTTTTGAAATCCATACATTTTCCGCCACTTCATCATATTCTTCTTTCGGGAGGGTGGGTCCGACCTCTTTGATAAAATCTTTTATCAAAGAAAGTGCTTCCCAAGGGTAATTTATTTTTTCAAAAATTTTTTCTGCAATAGTGTGGGATGTATCCAAAAAATTTTTATAATTTAGCTGTATTAATTTTTCCATAAATATATAAGCGGACTTTCAAGCCCGCATTCTCCTTTGTCATTAATAAAATTTACAAATTGTATTCCGGGAAACAAACGGTGAATTCTGTTCCTTCTCCTATTTTACTTTTAACGTCGATGTTTCCGCCATATTCTTCGGCAAAATTTTTGGCTATGGAAAGCCCGAGACCCGAGCCCGGAATGCTTAAGTTTTTAGCGGATGCAGACCTATAATTTTTTGCAAATATTTTGTCTAATTCATTTTCCGCAATGCCCATTCCTGTATCTTTGATCTTTATATTGACTTTGTCATTTTTTTGCACCACATTTATGTACACTTTTCCTTGCTCTTTATTATATTTAATGGCGTTCTCCAAAATATTTGTTATTATTCTGGAAATTTTATTTTCAGGAATAGAAACGTAAATATCGTTGGAATTCACATTAAAAATAACTTCTACATTTTTTTTGGATGCAAGAGGGGACAAGGCCTTAACATACTTATTTATTTGTATGTTAACATTGCACTTATTTATACCTTGAAATTGACTCTTGTCGGATGATTTTAAAAGTTCTTCTACCAAATCCAAAAGTCTCTGAGATTCAGAATATATTATATCCAAGAATTCATTTTGAGATTTTTGATCATATGTGCCTTTTTTTAACAGCTCAACAAACCCCATAATAGACGTTATGGGTATCTTTAAATCGTGGATAGTGTTTTTCAGTTCATTTTGATAATTATTATTTTCCATTTTAATACCTCAGGCAACACAAATTTCTGCGTTGCCTTTTCTTTCTTCATTTATTTAAATTTTAAATTTCATCTTCCGAAGCAAATCTGTATCCAACCCCGCGAACAGTAAGAATATATTTCGGATTTTCAGATTCATCTTCTATTTTTTGACGAAGATATCTAATGTGAACGTCAACTGTTCTTGCGTCTCCGCAGAATTCTACGTCCCATACTTTTTCCATTAATTGGTCTCTGTTTAAAACACGGCCTTTGCTTAACATCAATGATGTAAGTAAATCAAACTCTTTCATTGTTAAATCGATAGGTTTGTTATTTTTGCTTACAGTACGTCTTGCTAAGTTTACTGTTATTTCGCCACAAGTAATGATATCGTTGCTTGGATTTACAATGTTGGAATATTCTTTTCTGCGAATTAAAGCTTTAACTCTCGCGCATAACTCTTTCAAGCTGAACGGTTTGGTTACGTAATCGTCCGCTCCCATTTCTAATCCCAAAACGCAATCCACTTCGTCATTTCTGGCTGTGAGAAGAATTATAGGCACGGTTTTTGTATCTTTGTCGAGTTTAAGTCTTCCGCATATGCTTAAACCGTCCGGAGCAGGCATTACCCAATCTAAAACTATAACGTCCGGTAAACGTCTTTGAACAGCTTTAAGTAATTCTTCACCACCGGCAAATTCTTGAGTTTCAAAACCATATTCACGAAGTGCCAATGAAGCCAATTTCCTTATATTAGGTTCATCATCCACAACATATATTAGACTACGTTTATCTTCTGACATAACTTAATACACTCTCCTAACTAAAAAGTCAACATAATGGATTAAACCAAAATTAAAAACCTATTAAAATGCGGATTTTTTTAATAAAGCCATAACTCCTTTTAATCTATATGTATTATAATACAAAAAGAAAATAAAAACAAATACTTTTAAAAAATTTGTCATTGATAAGATAAATTTTTAATATTTGAACTATATTTCGAATTGGAATATCCCAAAACTATATAATTCTTCTAAAAAAACAAGCTCTTATCTTTTGCGAATTTCAAAATTTCAATATTTTAAAATTATTAATTGAAAGTTTGAATAATATATAAATTTGATATTTTACAGTATAACATCATTTTTTTAAAATTAATAGGGTATTTTGCATAATAAATTAAAGAAAAAATTTATCATATTTTTCTATTGACAAACATAAATATATGTAGTAGAATAAATAACGTACCCAAGGTAAAGAGAAAATATCGCAGAATGGAGCAGCCTGGTAGCTCGTCGGGCTCATAACCCGAAGGTCGGTGGTTCAAATCCACCTTCTGCAACCAAATGAAAATCGCTTGATTAGTGTTTATGTACACTCAAGCGATTTTTTCTTTTTATTTAATTTTAGCACCGTCAAGTTCTGCTGCTGTCAAATTACCATCCTCGTTATACCACATTCTATATTCGCTCTTAACTTCGTTTCCTATAAAATTTTTATACTTTATTGTTCCGCCCTCGTAATACCCTGTTCCAATATTTTTTACGTCATAAAACATAAGCGGGAATTTTACTGTTTTAGGATAAGGTAACAAATTTGCATAGGATTCTCTTGCTTTTTCTCCGGCCTTTCGAGATTTTTCAGCTTTTTCTTCTTTGGCTTTCTCTTCTTCTTTAGCTTTTTCCTCTTTGGCTTTTTCTTCTTCAGCTTTTTTTGCCTCGGCTTCTTTCGCTTCCGGAATAATCCATTTAGCGTCTGGTTTTGTAATGTTCATGGATTTGGAGTAAGCAATACGGAAAATATTATCTTTCTTTACCGCAATGTCCTTTGTAAAAACTTCGCCTTTTTTTACATTTATTGTTTCATAAGGTTTGTCATAATTTATTTGCTTTTCTGATGTGTTATACATTACAAATGCGTTTGTATAAGTTTTATAATCTTTGTCGCTATTATTTTCAATTTTTATTTTTGCTTTAGCTACATCATCAGATTCTTCGGTTGATTCAACTGTTATCAAAACGCCGTCGTCATTGTACGATTGGCCTAAAGATAAATTCATATAGTCTTCATTTGAACTCGAAGCAGAGCTTTCGGTGTTGCTGCCGGAAGATTTCGAACTCGTGCTCGAATCGTTGTTATCGCATTTTACGAAAATAAGTGACATTAATGCTACTATTAATATTAATAAATATTTTTTCATAACTTTGTTCCTCCTTCATATTACATTTTTATAGATTAATTTTAATGAAAAAAGAGTAAACAAGCTTTTGACTCAATCTACTCTTTTCTATTATAGGTTATAATTTTATTTCTACGTGTTCATCGGACCACAGGGAAGGAGTATATATCAATTTTAGGTTGTTATCATTTTTGGGTACTTCAAAAGATATTGAGCCTGATAAATTTCCTCCTTTTGCTATTTTTGTGCTTGTTATTGGATCTTTTAATATGTAATTTGTGTCGTGATAAACTCCGTTGCTATCAAGTATTTTAAATTCATAAGAGGCTACATTTATAGAATCATCGGTGTTGTTTTTTATTGAAAGATCTATTTTTACATATTGATTATCTGTGTCCGGCTTTAAAAATTGATTTCCGGTTTCATAATTTTTCTTTACTGTTTTTATAGTAAGTTCTTCGCCTTTAATGTCTACAGTTTCACCAACTTTGTGTTCAACTGTTTTGCTGGAATCTTTATTTGTGCTTGAATTTGTATCAGAGCTCGAAGCAGAGCTTTCGGTGTTGCTGCCGGAAGAGCTCGAACTGCTGCTGTCGCATCCCGCGAAACTTAGTGATATTCCTGCCGCTATTAACATTAATAAATATTTTTTCATAATTTTGTTCCTCCTTTAAATTACATTTTTATTTTGGCGTTTTACGTTATGCACTATATAACTCCAAGTATGAATAGGGGCGTTGAATACTATAGATAGGGTCATTTAAAATCAGACGGTTCACAAAGGATAAATAAAGTAATATTTTGTTGGCAGTAAGTTGCAAATTAATAGCGCCTTGTTTTTTGAACTCTATTTATTCTCCGTGTTATATGTAAATTCCTCCTTTCTTGGCAATACTAATATTATTGGAACATACTATAGTTTATATAGTACAAAATAATTATAGTACTTTGAATAGTAATTGTCAAATATTTATAATAATTATAGGTGATTTTATTATGAATAACTATAGTGTCGGTAAAAGGATACGAGAATTAAGAATAAGAAAGCATTTATCCCAGGAGCAAATCGCTCTTAGAGCAGAAATTACCACGGCATATCTTGGGCAGATAGAAAGAGGAGAAAAAAATCCGACAGTAAAATCCGTCGAACAAATTTCTAACGCGCTTGGGATGTCGTTATCCGAATTATTTAGCAATCAAGACGACCCGATCGTAAACGTAGATGGCGTGATGGAAAATATTATTTTTGAAATGCAAGACCTTTCTATAAAAGAACGAAAAGAAATGCTTGATATTATTAGAAGTATCATTAAGTTCAAAAAAGAATAGCCATGAAATATATATGGACAAAAATTAAGAGCAGCCGAAATAACTCGGTTGCTCTTCGTTTTATTATAAATCAAAGTGATACTCTTTAATCAAAAAATTATCGATAAAATAGTCTAATCTATTGTTTTCTTTCAGTAAGTTAATCAAAAACTTCAAATACGGATTCTCAAAAGGCACCAACCCGGAAATGTGAATGTCGTCGGTGTGTCCCTCGGTGGTTACTATTATATGGTTGTTTACACGCACTAATTTTATTTGGGAAAAATGTTCTTTGTCGCTAAAATACATTAAGTTAAAATTTATATCTGCTAATAAATTTGTTAAATCACGGAAGGTCACCGCAGATGCGTTATACCAGAATTTCATAGGAAGTAAAAATTGAGTTTCGGTATAGTTGCAATAAGGGTTAATTCCGTTTACATTTACACTAGAAATTCCTAAAAGTATAATTATAAATATTTTCTTAAAAACTCTAAACACTTTAAAACAAATCTCCTTCAAACCAGCATTATATCTACATTTTATCCTATATTCAGACATCCTACAAGTAGAAACATAAAACGCAATTTTAAAAAATAGGGACAATATCTACAAAATAAGAGTCGAAAGCCTTAAAACTGGAAAATATTTGGAATATATTGTAAAATATTACCTGCTTTTTTAAGAATTATTTGAATCTCCTCCCAGAAAATTGGAATAAATTTTTGTTTTTCAATTCTCGAATCCTGTCGAATTTCTTTCCTTGCAATAAATCTGGAAATTTTTTACACTATGAGTGTACAACGGTGAGGTGATAAAAATGGTTACACGAAGCGTTTATGTAAATGAACTAAGCTCTATGAACGGTAAAAAGATCGAATACAAGATCACTACCTGTGAAGAAGACGGCTGTGAGCAGTATGGCATCCAAGTAATGACTGATGCCAAAGACTACCACGAAGAAGAAACTGTTAACGCAATTTCTACTGACAAAGAGTTTGTTAAAGAAGTAATTACATATCTTTACCAAAACTCTGTGGACGCAGTTCACTTCAAAGATGTGTTAGAAGATTACCTTCTAAAAATCGAAAATGTAGACTAGTTCTGAACTAAGCCCGCCTTCGGATTATTCCGAGGGCGGTTTTCGTGTATTTAATTATAAAATTGACTATTATGAAAAATCAAAGTATAGTTATATTTAGTCTAAGAAAAGGAAATTGAAAAAATGAAATTTAAAACAGAATCAGATTCACTCGGAAAAATAAAAGTTCCAATAGATAAGTTTTGGGGAGCACAAACTCAAAGAAGCTTAGAAAATTTTAAAATAAGTTCCGAAAAAATTCCCTTGGAAATTATTTATGCATTGTCTCATATAAAAAAAGCTTGTGCAGAAGCAAATTTATCTTTCGGTAAACTCGATAAAGAAAGATTCAAGCTCATTACCGATGCCGCCAATAAAATAATAAACGGAGAATATGATGATAATTTCCCGTTATCCGTCTGGCAAACGGGAAGCGGAACGCAGAGCAACATGAATGTTAATGAAGTTATTTCCAATTTATGTAAACTCGAAAATCCTGAAATTAAAATTCATCCAAACGACCACGTTAATATGTCGCAAAGCTCCAACGATACTTTTCCTACTGCTATGAGAATTGCTGCAATTATTTATATTGAAAATAAATTATTACCATCCCTCGATAAATTAATTTCTTCTTTTAAAATTCTGGAATCAAATAATCAAGGAATAATAAAAATAGGCAGAACTCATTTGCAAGATGCGGTTCCCATAGGATTTTGGCAAGAAATTAGTGGCTGGAGAGCTTCGATTGAAACTTCGCGCGATATAATAAAATCAAATATGGAATTTTTAAGACATGTTGCTCTTGGTGCGACGGCAGTAGGCACGGGGCTAAATTCTCCCAAAAATTTTGATAAAATTGTCTGTGAAATTCTTTCTAAAAACCTTAAAACTACTATAGTACCTGATAAAAATAAATTTCACGCTCTTACAACTTTAGATGCTTTTGTGGCTGCCCATGGAGCGCTCAAATCTTTGGCGGCAAATCTCATGAAGATAGCTAATGACATTCGATGGCTGTCAAGCGGTCCAAGATGCGGTCTGGGAGAAATAAAAATTCCTCAAAATGAACCCGGTAGCTCAATAATGCCCGGCAAAGTCAATCCCACGCAATGCGAATCTATTACTATGATAGCGTTACAGGTAATAGGGAATGATACTACTATAGGTATGGCGGCTTCTCAGGGCAATTTTGAGCTGAATGTTTTTCTGCCCGTGTGTATACATAATTTTATGACTTCTCTTAGAATTTTAAATGATGGAGTACTTTCTTTTGAAGAAAAATGCGTCAGAGGAATAGTTCCCGTTAAAGAAAAAATGTCCGAAAATTTAAAAAAATCTCTTATGCTGGTTACGGCATTAAATTCTAAAATAGGGTATGAAAATTCAGCCAAAGTCGCAAAAAAAGCGTACGAAGAAAACATATCCGTAAAAGACGCTGCGCTTAATCTCGGGCTTGTTGAAAGCTCCGAAATAGATAAAATCTTGAATCCCGATAAAATGATTTAATTATTCAGGAGGAAATATATGGAAAATACAGATGCTTTAAAACTTCATGAGAAACTCCACGGAAAAATAGAAGTTAATTCTAGATGTAATATTAAAACCAAAGAAGATTTAGCTTTGGTGTATACTCCCGGAGTGGCTAAAGCTTGCGAAAAAATAAAAGAAGATTATTCTGAATCTTTTAATTTAACACGGCGTTCGAATCTCGTGGCAGTTGTCACGGACGGCAGTGCAGTACTTGGCCTTGGAAATATCGGTCCTGCCGCCGCGATGCCTGTTATGGAAGGAAAATGCGCTCTTTTTAAAGAATTTGGCGATGTAGATGCCTTTCCGATTTGCATAGATTCCAATGACGCCGAAGAAATTATAAAAACTATTCAATTAATATCCAAAAGCTTTGGCGGAATAAATTTAGAAGATATATCTGCGCCAAGATGCTTTGAAATAGAACGTCGTCTGCAGGAAATATGCGATATACCTGTCTTTCACGATGACCAGCACGGTACAGCCGTTGTTGTGGCGGCCGCTCTCATAAATGCCGTTAAATACGCAAATAAAACCATGGGAAAACTAAAAATAGTAATAAACGGAGCCGGAGCCGCCGGGATAGCAATTGCAAAATTGTTATTGTTCATGAATTTTGGCGATATAATTCTTTGCGACATAAACGGTATTTTGGATTTACAAGACGCTAATTTAAATGACGAACAAAAATATATGTGTTCCATTACTAATAAAAACGGCAAAAAAGGAAAACTTATCGATGCTTTAAAAGATGCTGACGTTTTAATAGGTGTTTCTCGCGGAAATGTAGTAAACAAAGAAATGATTTCAAAAATGAATCGTCCTATCGTATTTGCTATGGCTAATCCGATTCCCGAAATATACCCTGATGACGCTTACGAAGCCGGTGCGGTTATATGCGGTACAGGAAGATCTGACTACAAAAATCAAATAAACAATGTTTTGGTTTTTCCCGGTATTTTCAAAGGCGCTTTGAAACACAATATAAAAATTATAACCGAAGAAATGATGAAAAAAGCAGCCTTCGCCATTGCCGATATGGTAACCGAAGACCAAATAGCTGAAGGAATAGTTGTGCCTGATGTTTTAAATAAAGGAGTTGCAGATAAAATTGCTGAAGAAATTGCAAAATGAAAATTCCGAAATGAGAAAAATAAAAAGTTTTGAAGTTGACCACACCAAAATTGTGCCCGGAATGTATGTTTCCAGGATAGACGACGATATAATCACTTATGATATTCGAATGGTAAAGCCCAACGCCGGGGTATATCTTGAAAATGACGGGCTTCATACTTTTGAACATCTTTTTGCTACATATGTTAGAAATTCCGAATTTGAAAATAATATAATTTATGCCGGTCCAATGGGGTGCTGTACGGGATTTTATTTAGTAGTTCGAAATATCTCTAATGAAGACGCTATAAATTTAGTTTTAAATTCCATGAAATTTATTGAAGATTTCAAAGGGGAAATTCCCGGAGCTACCGAAATTGAATGCGGCAACTATAAGGAACATAATTTACAAAAAGCTAATTCATATGCGGAATCCATGAGAAAAATTTTAGAGAATTACACCGCGGATATGCTCAAATATTAAGTAACTCTTATCTTTATCTTGCATAAAATGTTAAAAGTAATTTGTATGAAGGGAGTTATATAAATTTGAGAAAAAATTATATGACTAATATGAGAAGTATGAACAATATGCATTCTTCAAATGATATTTTTTCTTTTAACATAGAGGATTCCGCTTTGAAAAATCAAAATTTTCGAAAAACAATCTGGACCGGAAAATTTATGCAAATAACTTTAATGTCTATTAATTCAGGAAGTTCGATAGGCTTGGAAATGCATCCTGATACTGACCAATTTTTAAAAATAGAGGACGGCACGGGTCAAGTGCTTATCGGCAAAAGCAAAGATAGACTTTCTTATCAGAAACGAATAAAAAAAGGCGACGCAATTATTATTCCGGCGGGAATGTGGCACAATGTGATAAACCTAGGAAGAAGCTGTATCAAATTGTATTCGGTATATGCGCCACCTCATCACAGACCTGGCACCGTGCACAGAACCAAACAAGATGCAACCGATTAGTGCGCCTATATTATAAAATATTTTACTTGAATTATAGTTTAAAGAGGAATATAATAGCCTCGGTATTTGTGTATAAAAAATAAAAGTCTGACTGATTTTTATATGTTAGGCTTCTATTTTTTTGGAAGTTAATAAATATTTTGAATGGGGAATTGAACATGTTAAAGAAAATTTTGAGTTTTGGAATAGCCTTGGCGTTCAGTGCTGGTGCGGCTCTTAATGTTTGTGCTGTAAAAACTCCCGAGGATGGCTGCAATTCAGGTGGTTCAGTTGTTGAACAAAGCAATTTTAAAGATTTAAATTTGCATATGCTGATGTTAAAAAACTTTTTTATAAATTCTTCAAAAAATACCGAAGATAAAAAATTGAAAGAAAAATTTATAGAAGTATACTCTGAAGTTTATTACTCTAACCGTGAGGGAGGGTGCTTTTTAAAATTTTGTACAAAATCTTACAAAAAATCATACGTTGGCAGTATAAGCAAAACTCATAAGGATATGGAACAGCTTCCAAAGAACCCTTGCCTGGATTTCGTTGCGATGAAAAAGCCTGCCGGGAGCGATAAAATATCAAACCTTTGTAAAAGATTTATAACTTTGTCCGGTGATTATATAACCGGTGGATATTTTATATTTTTTGAGAATGAAAAATGGATGGTCGCTTGCACACCTTATTTTTGGAATAGTACATCGCTGGATATATGCGATGGCAGGAGTGTAATGTGCGATTTTATTGATGAGTTTGAAAAGTTGAACGACCGTATTAATTCATCTCAAACAGTCTGATTTATGTTGCGTTTTATTGAATTAAAGCGCAATTATTTTTTTATGATAATTAAATAAGTTGATTAAAATATTTGAGTAGTATAAAATAGTAATTATTAAGATAAAAAGAGGTTGATGACGATGTCTACGAATTATAACGATACTTTAAATTTGCCAAAAACCGAGTTCCCTATGAGAGCTAATTTACCTGATAGAGAGCCCGAAACTTTAAAGACATGGAAGGAAAACAAATTATACAATAAAATAATTGAAAAAAATCAAGGAAAACCAAGATACATATTGCATGATGGCCCTCCGTACGCCAACGGAAACATTCATCTTGGTCACGCGCTTAACAAAATTCTCAAAGATATAGTTGTAAAATACAAAAATATGACAGGTTATGAAGCACCGTATGTTCCCGGGTGGGATACTCACGGGCTTCCGACTGAGATAAAAGCTCGCGCAAAAGTAGGTGCCGAAAAATCCAAACAATTGACAAGTCTGGAGTTGCGCAAAATATGTAAAGAATTCGCTTTGGGATATGTAGAAAAGCAAAAAGAACAGTTCAAGCGTTTGGGTGTCATAGGCGATTGGGATAATCCTTATGTAACTTTATATCCGGAATATGAAGCCGAACAAATCAGAACATTTGCCAAAATGGCATGTAAAGATGGAGTAATTTACAGAGGACTTCGTCCGGTGCATTGGTGTCCTTCATGCGAAACAGCTTTAGCGGAAGCTGAAATCGAGTATAGCAATGACAAATGCAGATCGATATTTGTTAAATTTAAAGTTTCGGATGATAAGTCAAAACTTTCAAAATTTAATGTTGATATTAAAAATACTTATTTTATAATTTGGACCACCACAGCCTGGACTTTACCCGGCAATGTTGCGATTTGTGTCGGACCTGATTTTGAATATGCAATCATAAAAAATGAAAAAGAATTCTACATTGTAGCTGATGCTCTAAAAGAAAAAGTAATGCAGCCCGGAAATATCGAAAACTACGAAGTTATAGGAAAAATAAAAGGCTCAGAGCTCGAACTCATGGAAGCAGACCATCCTTTCTTAGATAGAAAATCGCTCGTTATAGTAGGCGATCACGTTACTATAGATAGCGGAAGCGGATGCGTTCATACCGCTCCGGGCCATGGTATGGAAGACTTTGATGTTTGTAAAAATTATCCTCAGCTTCCAACGATTGTTCCTGTGAATGGTGAAGGAATTTTAACCGAAGAAGCCGGTGAATTTAAAGGACTGAAATTCAGCGAGGCGGGTGCTAAAATTTGTAAGCTCCTGCAAGAAAAAGGGTTACTTTTTGCCTCCAAAAACATAGACCATCAGTATCCGCACTGTTGGAGATGTAAATCAGAAATAATTTTCCGTGCTACAAAACAATGGTTTTGCTCGGTAGATAGGTTCAAAAAAGAAGCCCTAAACGCAATCGAAAATGTTAAATGGAATCCTTCGTGGGGAAGAGAGCGAATGATTTCGATGATAAGCGAAAGAAAAGACTGGTGTATTTCAAGGCAAAGACTGTGGGGAGTGCCGATACCGATACTTTTCTGTAATGATTGTCAAAAAGAGATAATAAACGAAGAAATAATGCTTAATGTCGCGAATGTTTTTGAAAAAGAAGGGTCCGATGCTTGGTACAAATACGATGCAAGCCGGTTCTTGCCTGACGGATTTAAGTGTCCTCATTGCGGCGGCACTCATTTCACAAAAGAAAAAGATATAATGGATGTTTGGTTTGATTCAGGTACATCTCATGCAGCGGTTTGCCAAGCCAGGAAAAATTTAGGCTATCCTGCTGACCTTTATCTTGAAGGTGCCGATCAATACAGAGGATGGTTCCAATCATCTCTTCTTACATCCGTGGCAACTACAGGAAAATCTCCTTATAAAAATGTTGTTACTCATGGTTGGGTAGTTGATGAAGAAGGCAAAAAGCAATCAAAATCTCAAGGCAATGGCGTTGATCCGCAAGATGTAGTAAGTAAATACGGCGCCGACGTTTTAAGACTCTGGGTTTCATCGGCCGATTATCATGCTGACGTAAAAATGTCAAATGAAATTTTAAAACAATTAAGTGAAGCTTACAGAAAAATAAGAAACACCGCAAGATTTATCATGGGAAATTTATTTGATTTTGATCCATCCAAAGATATGGTTAAAATCGATGAGCTTTCAGAGCTTGATAAATGGGCACTCGCGAAATTAAACGAAGTTATAGACAAAACCATCAAAGGATACGAAACTTTTGAATTTTATAATGTTTTCCATGCAATTCAAAAATTTTGCATAGTTGATATGTCTAATTTCTATCTTGATGTTTTAAAAGACAGATTATACGTTGAAAAAGCCGATGGATTTAAACGTCGTAGCGCTCAGACTGTAATTTACATGGTGTTGGATGCACTTGTAAGAATGATTGCGCCTGTGCTTTCATTTACAGCGGAAGAAATTTGGAAATATATGCCACACAAAGACGGCGAAAACAGAGAGAGCATTTTTCTTAATGACATGTGCAAAAAAGTTGACATTAATATTTCTGATGAGTTTGTTGAGAAGTGGGATAAAATCTACAAAATCCGCGACGAAATAAAGAAAGTGCTTGAAATCCAAAGAAAAAATAAAGTTATAGGTTCTTCTTTGGAAGCTGACATTAAAATTTTTGCATCAGGCGAATTATATAACTTTATAAAAGATAATCTTAGCGATTTGCAATCGGTTGTAATTGTGTCCGGCATAAAAGTTCAAGAAAATGGAACCGGAGAGTACAATATCGAAGGAATTAGCGGTTTATCTATGGACATTGCTCATTCTGAATACAAAAAATGCGAAAGATGTTGGACGTACGATGAAACCGTTGGAGAAAATAAAGATCATCCTACAATTTGCAGTAGGTGCGTAAGCGTATTGGAATAATTTATTAAACAGGAGGAAAGTTTTCATGCTGATGTTTTTCGTTATAACTTTTTTAGTTCCCGTTTTAGATCAATTCATAAAATTCGGAGTGAAATCCGGTATAGCGGAAAATGCGCGAATTGAAACTTTCCTTCCGTTTTTGACTCTCACAAATGTGAAAAATTTTGGAGCAGCTCTTGGAATGCTCGCCAACGGGAGATATATTTTAATTGCGGTTACTTTGCTTATAATGATTTATTTTTTGTATTTGATATTCATAAAAAAAATTCGAAGCCATCTTTTTTTGATAGCTTCGTCATTGATTATTGGCGGAGGAATAGGCAATTTAATAGATAGATTGCTGCTCGGCTATGTGGTTGATTACCTGTCTTTATCATTTTTTCCGCCTGTCTGCAATTTTGCGGATTATTCCATCACGGCAGGAATAATTTTGCTGGCGATATTTGTATTAAAATCCGATAATAAGACTTTATCTGAGTTTATTTAATTTCGTTCATCAGGTTATTAACTTCAGTTTTGCACGCTTCGCTTTTTAGAAAATTAATAGAGTAAAGCATGATCCCGTCAAAGTTTAACTTTTTTATTATTTTAAATTCCTCTTCCAAAATGTTATTCGAAGAGTTCCAAGTTTTTTCGTCTAAATCTGTTCCTATTTTATAAAGCGCCAATCCGGCATAAATTTTTTGAGAAGTGTTTGTGGAAATTTTTTTCCAAGCTTCTGTCGCCTTTTCGAAAGGCATATTCGGACAATCTATGCTCCAGTATAGTTGAGGGCAGATATAATCAATATATTTTTTATCAAGCCAAGTTTTAGGGTCAGCGCCTATTTCTTGGCATTTTTTTATATTCCCCGGAGGAGAAATCCCAAACTCCACATTAGGTTTTATTGATTTTATTTTGTCGTGAACTTCGGAAATAAGCAAGTTTACACTTTCTTTTTTTGATAAATCATTATCTTTCTTTTGTAAAATTTCTTTATCTTCAGGATAAAAATAATCATCAAAATGAATTGCGTCTATCTCATAGTTTTTAACGATTTCTTCGACACCGGAGGTTATTAAATCTCTTGTTTCTTTGTACGAGGGATTGTAGTATATTCCGTTTGAAGTTTTGATTATATGGTCATTTGAATGTTTGTAATACGGGTTATTTTCGCTTAATTCTTTTGGAGAATTATTTGCCTGTATCCTAAGCGGATTTACCCACGCGTGAAATTTTATATTTTTTTTGTGACAAGATTTCACCATGTATTCCAAGGGGTCAAAGCCCGGATTTTCTCCCTGTGAACCGGTGAGAAGATGCGACCACGGGAAAAAATCTGATTTATAAAGAGCATCACTGTGAGATCTTACGTGGACTATTAACGTGTTGATTTTATATTTTTCTGCGGTGGATAATATGTTTTCAAAATTTTCGATAAATTTTTGTTTTGTGTTTTCTTTGGAAGATATATTCAAATCCAAATACGATACCCACGCGCCTACCATATTTTTTGAATTTTCTTCACTAATTTCGTCTTTTTTTAAAGCACTTGCAGACTTAGGAGAACCCTCAATAACTCTATTTTTATGAGCATCCATATATTTACATATGCTTACGACGGACATCAAAAATAATACCGAAATTGCAATAGACATCATTTTTTTGTGTTTAAAAATTCTCATACCCAAGCACCTATAATTTTAATTTATTTATAGTTTCCTTTAAGTTTTCGGAATTAAAAATGCAAGTTCCCGAAACGGCAACATCCACCGGATAATTTTTTACAATCTTTATGGTTTCTAAATTTATCCCTCCGTCAACTTCTACTGTCACATTAGGCGCATTTTTCTTTATGTACAAAGCTTTTTCCATTTGGTCAGCCATGAATTTTTGGCCTCCGAACCCCGGCTCAACGGTCATTATCAAAACTAAATCTATATTATTCAAATAGGGATTGAGTTCCGATACATCCGTTGAAGGCCTTATTGAAATCCCGGCTTTTTTTCCATAAGATTTTATTTTTTTAATAGTCTCAAAAACATCCGAATCGGATTCCAAATGAAAAGTTATTATATCCGCTCCGGCGTCAATAAATTGAGGTATGTATTTTAGCGGATTTTTAATCATCAAGTGAACGTCAAAAGGTAAATTTGTCAAATGTCTTAAAGACTTGATAATCGGTGCTCCAAAAGATATGTTAGGTACAAAAATTCCATCCATTACGTCCATATGTACCCAGTCCGCTCCGTTATCGGAAATTTTTTTAATTTCATCGCCCATATTTGAAAAGTCACAGGCGAGCATTGATGGTGCTATCTTCATATTATTTAGCGGAAATTGATTTTATGTTTCCGCATATTCACTCCCTTTTGTTTAAGTATAGAAATATTATCTTACAATGTTGATTCATTATCAAGTAATTATATTTTAGTGCACAGTCAAAAAATTTTATGTCGAAATTTTTAACCGATTGCGACTCTGTATCATAGTATAATAACGGGAGGATGATAAAAATGAAGACAAATAAAAATTGTACTTGCGGATGCGGTGTTACCGCAGCTATTTTAGGAATAATTTTTGGAATAATAATTGCTGTATTATTTTCTTTCGGGTATTTTAGCTTTATTTTTCCCGGTTTATGGATTGCTTTTTCTGTTGCTGCCGCAACGATTGTATACCTTATGATACTGGCACCGATATCAGCTTGTGAGGGATGTCCTACATTATTTGAATGTTTAAGAAAAAATCTTTCTTGTTTGCTCGTGGGAGCTGTGGGAACTATAATTTTTGTTATCGCAGCACTTACTACAACACTTCTTATCGAGTCAACTGCATCCATTATATTGATAGGAATTGTAGGATTTTTCTTTATCTTTTTGCTAAGCAGCATAATATCATTTTTTAAATGCTTAATCTAAGAGATTGTTTAAATTAGCGGCTCTTTTGAGGGGCCGCTTTTTGTTTTAAAAATATTTAAAAATTAACATGTATCCTTTAATTTACGCCGAGGATACCTGTTTTTATTGCCTGTTTATAAATCGCCCTTGTAAATACCTGTGGTAAAATAGTTGATTTTCTGGTAATATTTTTATAAAGGCTGGTGAATTTTAATATATGTTTAAAATAATGAAAAAAGAAATCTTAAATAAGTATGTAACGCGTATGACTATTTACGCTCCTATTATTGCCAAAAGTATATATCCCGGGCAATTTGTTATTCTTAGAGTAGATGAATTCGGCGAGAGAATACCGCTTACTGTGTTTGATTACGACAGGGAGCTCGGAACCATAGAAATAATTTATCAAAAAGTCGGACTCACTACTTTTAAACTTGATGAAAAAAGTTCCGGTGATTACATCTTGGATGTAGTAGGCCCTCTTGGAAAAAAGACCGTCACCGAAGGGTTTAAAAGAGCGATTGTAGTTAGCGGTGGTGTCGGAAGTGCAATCGCTTACCCTGTAGCAAAGGCTTTGAAAAATTCCGGCTGCGAAGTTGAAATTGTTGCAGGATTTAGAAATAAAGAAATTATAATACTGGAAAACGAAATGAAAAATATTTCGAATCAAACCAATATAGTTACTGACGACGGTTCCAACGGGAGAAAATCTTTGGTAACTGTTCCTCTGGAAGAAAAATTAAAAAATGATTCAAATTATGACTTAGTTTTTACAGTCGGCCCTGTTCCGATGATGAAAGCCGTTTGTGATATAACTAAAAAATACAATGTAAAAACCGTAGTGAGCATGACCGCTATAATGATTGACGGCACAGGAATGTGCGGAGGCTGTAGATTGAATGTTGGCGGAAAAATTAAATTTGCTTGTGTTGACGGTCCTGATTTTGACGGCCATGAAGTGGATTTTCAAGAAGCGTCTTTCCGCACAAGAACTTTTGCTCACGAAGAAAATATTTCTCGAGAAAAATATTGTAATTTATTTAAAGGTGTTAATTTATGATAAATAAAAGTAAAACTAAAGAAAAAATGCCGATAGCAAGCGCAGAAAGCCGAATTAAAAACTTTGAAGAAGTGGAACTTGGATATTCCGAAGAAAGCGCGATAAACGAAGCTTCAAGGTGTTTGGGGTGCAAAAATAAACCATGTGTATCGGGATGCCCTGTGAATGTAAAAATACCTGACTTCATAAAAAATATAAGAGAAAAAAATTTTTCAAAATCATACGAAATAATCTGCGAAGACAATTCTTTCCCGGCGATATGCGGCCGCGTCTGCCCTCAGGAAAAACAATGCGAAAAAAAGTGCGTAAGAGGAAAATCGGGTGAGCCGGTAGCAATCGGAAGATTAGAAAGGTTTGTCGCAGATTATAATATCAGTAAAAAACACGAAGATTCAAACATAAATACGATAAATTCGCATAAAATAGCAGTGATAGGTTGCGGGCCATCCGGCCTTGCTTGTGCTTCTGAACTTTTGAAATTCGGCTATGATGTCACGATTTTTGAAGCTCTTCACGAACCCGGTGGAGTACTTTCGTACGGTATTCCGGAGTTCAGGCTACCTAGAAATATTTTGAAAAAAGAGATTGAAAACCTAGTAAAAAAAGGATTGAAAATAGAAAAAAATATTATAATCGGGAAATCTTTATCAATTCAAAATTTATTTGAAAACGGCTTCAAAGCGGTGTACATCTCAACGGGTGCCGGTCTTCCCAGATTTATGAACATACCCGGCGAAGGTTTGTCGGGAGTGTACTGCGCAAATGAATTTTTGACTCGTATAAATTTGATGAAGTCGTACAAAGAAGAATACGATACTCCCATAGTTAAACCCAAAAAAGTTCTTGTTATAGGCGGAGGCAATGTCGCAATGGACGCCGCTCGTTGTGCGAGAAGGCTCGGTAATCCTGAAGTTACAATAATGTATCGCAGAACCGAAGATGAAATGCCCGCTCGTAAAGATGAAATAACCCACGCTAAAGAAGAAGGAATTGAATTTTTATTTTTAAGCAATCCTGTGGAATTTTTTGGAAAAGAAGGAAAAGTCATCGGAGCAAAGTATAATAAGATGAAACTTTCCGAGGAAGATAATACAGGTCGAAAATCTGTAATTCCGATTTCGGACGAAAAGTTTGACATTTTTGCCGACACCATAATAGTCGCCATCGGAAATGATTCCAACAAAATGATAAGGGAAGCGTCGGACGATATAAAATTTGATGACCGAGGAAGAATAATCGCCGACCCCGAAACCTTAAGAACAACTCAGCCCTTTGTTTATGCCGGGGGAGATATCGTCACAGGAGCTGCTACGGTTATATTGGCGATGGGAGCCGGTAAAAAAGCAGCCAAACAAATAATGCATGATATAAATAATAGTTTATAAGGTGGATTTATTATTGAATTTACTATTTTAAATAATAAGGTTAGTTTTAATTTTTATTTCATCGCTATTCTTGTTTTTATGATAATTTCAGATGATTCAGGATTTGTGATTTATGGATTCCTTTCGGCAATTTTACACGAGATAGGTCACATTTTAGCAATGATTTACTTTGGAAAAAATATAAAAAAAATAGAATTCGGCTTTGCAAATATAGATTTGCTAATGGAAGAAAAAAATTTATACTGTAATTCTTTTGAAACCATAGTCATATTTTTAAGTGGGAGTTTATTAAATTTTTTAATTTCAGTATTATTTAAGATTTTATATTTAATTTTTGGATTTACAGTTTTTGATGTTATTTTTTATCAAAATTTATTTTTAGGAATTATAAATTTGCTCCCTATCTATTCTTTGGACGGGGAGTGCTTGCTTAGAAAATTTTTAGAAAAGAATTTTAGCGATAAGAACATCGATGCGATTATTTCGGCGATGTCGTTCATATTCACAATACCGATATTGATTGTCGGGTTTTTACTCATGTTTCATTCCAAATATAATTTATCACTTTTTTTGGTATGTATTTACTTAATTTCGTTTTTTATCTTTAAAAAAGATATATTTTAAGCTACAAGGAGAATTTTTATGAGTATGACAGAAGTTAATCCCAAGAAAGAAAATTGCATAAACCCTTTTTCCGAAATCGGAACTGACTGGATGTTAATTACGGCCGGCAGCAAAGACAAATTTAATACCATGACAGCCAGCTGGGGAGGACTTGGTATTTTATGGAATAAAAATGTAAGCTTTGCTTTTGTAAGACCTCAAAGATATACATTTGAATTTCTTGAAAAATATGATTATTATTCGCTTTCGTTCTTCGATTCGAGTTTTAAACCTGTCTTGAAATTTTGTGGAGAAAATTCAGGAAGAAATATCGACAAAATAGAACAAACTGGCCTTACACCTGTTTTAGACGGCGAGGCGCCATATTTTGGCGAAGCGAAAAAAGTTATGATTTGTAAAAAACTTTATTCTCAGTTTATTGATCCCAAATGCTTTATAGATGCAAACATTCAAAGTAATTATGAAAACAAAGATTATCACAAAATTTATGTTGGAGAAATAGTGAGCTACAAGGTGAAAAAATAATATGAAAAAGACAGTAATAATTACAGGAAGTTCTTCGGGAATAGGTGCCGCTGCTGCGATAGAATTTGCAAAAAACAATTATAATGTAGTAATAAATTATAATAATTCAAAAGAAAAAGCCCTCAAAATTTTGGAAACAGTAAGAAACTTAGGTTGCTTATCCATCGCGGTAAAAGCAGATGTATCCAAATTTGATGAGAGCAAATTCTTGATTGAAAAATGTGTGGAACAATTTGGCGGAGTTGATGTCCTTGTAAATAACGCCGGGATTTCAGAATTTAAACTTTTTACCGGCATTTCTGAATTTGATTGGAACAAAATGATTCAAACTAATTTGAGTTCGGCGTTTTATTGTTCCAAATTTGCCGTGAAAGAAATGCTAAAAAAACATGCAGGAAAAATAATTAACATATCCTCAATGTGGGGCATAACAGGGGCCTCATGCGAAGTGCATTATTCAGCCGCCAAAGCGGGAATCATCGGCCTTACCAAGGCTTTAGCCAAAGAGCTTGGACCATCCGGAATCAATGTTAATTGTGTAGCTCCCGGCGTAATAGACACTCAAATGAACGGAAATTTGTCAAAAGAAGATATGGCCAATTTGATAAACGATACACCCTGCGGTAGAATCGGCACGCCCGAAGAAATAGCTAAATTAATATTATTTTTGACTTCTGACGAAAGCTCTTTTATTACCGGCCAGGTGATAAGTTCAAATGGCGGATTTTTAATTTAATTTTTCAATTAAGTTTATAGTTTCGCTATTTGTTTTGCAAAGGATATCGCAAAGTTTTCGAGTCTCTTTATCCATGCCGCAATCGATAAAAATTATCTTTGAAGTATGAATATTGTTAGCTTTTTTCAGCTCCAGTATTACAGTTCTCACGATGAACTCGATATCTTCCTTATGGCCTTGGATAGGTATGTAAAAATTTTTTTGAGGAGAAAAGTCATTTTTTTCATTAAAAAAATTATAAATTAAAGAATCAATAATGTCCGAAATTCCGAGTATAATAAAAAATCCAAAAACTATACAGCATACTATATGGTACACAAAATCACCTCAGTTTATAGTATGCTGTAATTTATTTTTGGGCATAAGTTATTTTTGATGAGCTTTTTTGGAAGAGTCAAATTCATCGGAAAAAAACAGTGAAATGCACCAAACCGAAGCAATAGCAATTATGACATATAAAATTCGGCTCATCACGGAGTCTTGTCCGCCAAATATCCAAGCTACTGCGTCAAATTGAAAAAATCCTATGAGTCCCCAGTTTAGCCCGCCGATTATGCATAAAATTAATGCAATTTTGTTTATTGTCTTCATTAAACTCACTCCTTATAAAAAATATATTTATATTATACTCAATAATTGAATAAAAAATCAATTTATTATTTTATATACATATATTTACTTTTGCATTTTTTAAATCCGCTCGTATACCTTGAATGTGATGCGCTATTTTGTTAAAATTATAAGTGTAAATATAGTTTCGGAGGAATAGAAATTGTCAAATATTTTAAATATTCGTGAATACGGAAAGATTCAAGAACAATATTGTAAAAAAATAGAAAATTTTTACAACAATTTATACCCCAACAGAAAAAAATTAGCATATGTAAGGACTTATGGCTGTCAGCAAAACGTATCCGACAGTGAAAAATACATAGGTATGCTCCTAAAAATGGGGTTTGAAATAACAGACGTTCCCGACAATGCCGACGTCATTCTTCTTAACACTTGTGCAATACGAGAAAATGCCGAAAATAAGGTGTTTGGAAATATAGGCTGGATAAAAAATATAAAGAAAAATAACAAAAATTTATTCGTTATTGTTTGTGGTTGTATGACCGAGCAAGAAGTAATTATTAAAAAAATCAAATCTACTTATTCGTTCATAAATTTGGTTTTAGGCACACATTCCATATATAAATTTCCGGAATTATTTTATAGTTCGCTTGTAAAAGAATCCAAGAATCCGATATTTTCAGGCGATAAAGAAGATTTGATTTTAGAGGGATTTCCTGAGTATAAAAATAACAAATTAAAAGCTTTTTTATCAGTAATGTACGGCTGTAACAATTATTGCTCATATTGCATTGTTCCGTATGTCAGAGGCAGAGAAAGGAGCAGAAAACCCGAACAAATAGTCTCGGAGTTCAAAAAACTTTTGGACGCCGGATATAAAGACATCACATTACTCGGTCAAAACGTGAATTCTTATGGGAAAAACTTGGAAGAAAATGTTGATTTTTCAGATTTATTAAAAATGCTCGATAATTTTGACGGTGAATACACCATAAGATTCATGACATCTCACCCCAAGGACGCCTCAAACAAACTTATTGACACAATCGCCGCCGGCAAGCATATAGCTCATCATCTTCATTTGCCGGTGCAATGCGGAAGCAATCGTATTTTAAGCGAAATGAACCGCAAATACACCAAGGAATCTTACATGAAAATAATAGAATATGCTAGGCACAAAATTCCAGATATTATTTTCACGAGCGACATAATTGTGGGTTTCCCGGGTGAAACTTATGAAGAATTTCTGGAAACAGTTGACTTAATAAAAGAGGTTAAATTCGGTTCGCTCTTCACTTTTATTTATTCCCCGAGAGAAGGAACCAGAGCCGCAACTTTACCGGACGATATTTCTAAAGAAGAGAAAACAAAGTGGCTTCTGGAGCTTTTAAAGGTTCAAGAAGGAATTTCGGAAGAGCTACATAAGCAAATGGTGGGCAAAGATATGAAAGTCCTTGCCGAAAATTTTGACGAAAAATCATCAAATCTTTTGTGCAGAACTTCAGGAAATGTAATTGCGGAAGTTCCCGCTTCGAAGGACTTTTTAGGAAAATTTATAAATATTCATATAACCGATTCAAGAAAAGAATCAATTTCAGGTACTATTATAAAGGAGAAATAAATTATGGAAATATTAACACTTGCAAAAGAACTGGGACATGCTATTCAGCAAACCGAGGAATACATAGATTTTAGAATAAAAGAACAAAATGTCGAGTGCGACACAGAGCTTCAAAAGGAAATCGAGGAATTCAATTTAAAAAAAGTTTCTATAAATCACGAAATTTCCAAAGAGGATGTTAATCAAGAAAAAATAGACAAGCTTAACAGCGAAATCAGTGAACTTTATTCCAAAATAATGGAAAATGAAGCTATGGAAAAATTTAATGAATCAAAACAAAAATTTGAAAATATTTTAAGAAAAATAAATTTAATAATAAGCAGTTCGGCTGCGGGACAAGACCCCGAAACAGTTGACATAAACATAGAAGATTCCTGCGGCGGAAACTGTTCTTCCTGCGGCGGGTGCAATTAAAAGATATTTGAAGTGAGTGAATAAAATGGTAAAAATTTCCCCAATGATGCAACAATATTTAGATATAAAAAATAAACACAAAGACAGTATTTTATTTTTTAGACTTGGCGATTTTTATGAGATGTTTTTCGACGATGCTAAACTGGCTTCCGAGGAGCTCGACCTTACTTTAACGGGCAAAGATTATGGTCAAGATGAACGCGCGCCCATGTGCGGAGTACCGTATCACAGCTGCGAATCTTACATATCCAGACTGGTATCCAAAGGGTATAAAGTAGCTATGTGTGAGCAAATGGAATTGCCTTCTCAAGCCAAGGGAATTGTTAAACGCGAAGTAGTAAGAATTATAACTCCCGGCACCGTTACCGAAGACAGCATGCTTGATGAGTCAAGAAATAATTATTTGGCCTCCATTTACTATTCCAAAAAATTAGGAAGTGCAGGAGCGTGTTTTTGTGATATTTCTACCGGCGAATTGAAAGCAACCGAAATTAAAGATAATCCATCCGAAGTTTTGAATTTGCTTAAGAACGAGATAGGCAAATTCAGTCCAACCGAAGTTTTGGTAGGTGGAGATATTGAATTTTTGGAGCCGTTGAAGTCTTTTTTCAAAGATAAATTATATTGCCGAATAGAAGTTCTAGACGAAGATGTTTCACTTGAAGAATCGAAAGATATTCTTAAAAATCATTTTAAAAGTGAAGAAATCGAAAGATATAGCAAAGAAACGGCGCTGAGAAGCCTTGGAAATTTGTTTAAATATTTAAAGCAAACTCAAAAAAATGATTTAAGCAATATCAAAGATATCCATTTTTTTAACAATACCGAATTTATGGGTCTGGATCTTAATACTATACGAAATTTGGAAATTGTAGAAACAATGCGCTCGAAGCAAAAGAAAGGCTCTCTTCTTTGGGTGCTTGATAAAACCAAAACCCCGATGGGCAAGCGTTTGCTTCGCTCTTGGGTTGAAAGACCTCTTTTGGATGTTAAAAAAATAGGGTACAGGCAAGAAGCCATCGAAGAAATGGTAAATGAGTTTGAACTTAAAGATGATTTTCGTGAAAATTTATCTGGAATCAGCGATATAGAAAGATTGATGACAAGGATAAGCTACGGAACGGCAAGCCCTAAAGATTTAAAATCACTATCGGCGGCTTTAAAAAAATTACCTGAAATAAAGTATAATTTATTTAAGTGTAATTCCTATCTTTTGAAAAAAATGTGTGAAAAATTCGACCTTTTAAAAGAAGTATACATGTTGATAGAAGACGCCATAAAAGACGACCCTCCATTCATAGTCAGAGAAGGAAAAATAATAAAAGACGGCTACAGCGAAGAAGTAGACAGTTTAAGAAAAGATTTAAAAGGCGGATCCGGAATAGTTGCAGAGATCGAAGAGCGTGAGAAAAAAAGAACCGGAATTTCAAAATTAAAAGTTAAGTATAATAAAATTTTCGGATATTACATAGAAGTTCCTAATTCGTATAAAGGCGATGTTCCGGAAGAATACATAAGAAAACAAACCCTTGCAAACTGCGAAAGATACATAACCGAAGAGCTCAAACAAGTTGAGTCCAGAATACTTTATGCTCACGATAAAATAAACGAAGTTGAGTATAAAATATTCGAAGATATCCGAAAAAAAGTTGCCGCAAACTTGACAAGAATAAACTCTGTCGCATCTATACTTTCAAACCTAGATGTAATAGTATCTCTTGCCGAAGTTGCATACGTTAATAATTATGTTAGACCCACAGTAAATTCCAACGGAATTATTTCTATCAAAGAAGGCAGACATCCTGTCGTAGAAGTTTTGCTGAAGGGCGCGCCTTTTGTTCCCAATAGTACTGAGCTTGACGAAAATGAGAATATGATAGCCATTATTACAGGCCCGAATATGGCGGGTAAATCAACATATATGAGGCAAAATGCTTTAATAACTTTAATGGCTCAAATAGGAAGTTTCGTACCTGCGTCAGGGGCAGAAATAGGGATAGTCGATAACATATTTACCCGCATCGGTGCGTCGGACGACCTAGCTTCGGGTCAGTCAACTTTCATGGTAGAAATGAACGAGGTTGCGGATATTTTAAAAAATGCAACTTCTAAAAGTTTGATTATTTTAGACGAAGTAGGTCGAGGAACATCCACGTTTGACGGCATGAGTATAGCCAGAGCTGTTTTGGAATATATTTCCAAATTTATCGGAGCAAAAACTTTATTTGCTACGCATTATCATGAGCTTACTGCTATGATCGACGAATTTAAAAATATGAAAAATTATAATATCGCTGTCAAGAGGCGTGGAGACGATATAACATTTTTAAGGAGAATTGTCCCGGGTGCTGCTGACGAAAGCTACGGAATAGAAGTTGCAAAACTTGCCGGTGTGCCGGAAAATATAATAAAACGCGCCAAACAGATTCTCGAAAATGTAGAACAAGAAGTCCAGGATTCGAAAAATTTCGGAAAAAATTCAATTAAATCAGAAAGCCAAGTTACTCAACTTGAAATTTCGGATTCATATTTACCATGCCAGGAATTTGTGGATGACTTGAAAAATATTGACATAAGTGTACTGACGCCCATAGAGTCTATGAACATGCTTTATGAATTGGTAAAAAAAGCAAATCAAATCTAATTTAAGAGGAATTACAGGATGCATAAGATAAATGTTTTAAGCAAGGAAACTGCGCAGCTTATTGCTGCCGGAGAAGTCGTCGAACGCCCGGGATCCGTTTTCAAGGAACTCCTTGAAAATGCAATCGATTCCGGTGCGACTCAAATTGTAGCCGAAATAAAAAACGGTGGGGTAAAGCTCATTAAAATTTCGGATAATGGTTGCGGAATATATAAAGACGATGTAAAAAACGCCTTTCTTCGCCATGCTACAAGCAAATTAAAAACCGCCGATGACCTTGATAATATAAACTCTCTGGGCTTTCGAGGAGAGGCTCTTGCGTCAATTTGCGCAGTTTCAAAATTAGAAATAATAACAAAATCCCGCGAAGAAGACACAGGAAGCAGATTTTTTGTAAACGCCGGAGTTCCCGGTGAGTTTTCTGATGCCGGATGTGCAGATGGAACCACAATAATTGTAAGAGATTTATTTTACAATGTTCCTGCAAGGATGAAATTTTTAAAAAAAGATGCAATAGAAGCAGGAATTTGCGCCTCAATTATCGATAAATTAATTCTTTCTCATCCTGAAATTTCGTTTAAATTCATAAAGGATGGAAAAGAAATTTTAAAAAGTTCAGGTAACGGAAAAATTTCTTCGGCTATATATTCTGTTTATGGCAAAGAATTCCACTCCAAAATGATTCCTTTGAACTACGATTATGAGGGTGTCAAAGTTAGCGGATTTGTATGCAAACCTGAATTTTCTAAAACTAATCGTGGAATGCAAAATTTTTTCGTCAATAACAGATATGTAAAAGTAAAAACAGCAAGCGTTGCGCTCGAAGAGGCTTTTAAAAATTTATTGATGGTAGGGAAATTCCCCTGCTGTGTGATTTATATTGATGTTTCGCCTAAGCTGGTTGATGTTAATGTTCATCCGGCAAAAACTGAAGTCAAATTCGTGAATGAAAAATCGGTTTTTGATGCAATATATTTTGCCGTTAAAAGTGCGATCATGAAAGATAACGAAGAGCAATTTTTGTTATCTTCAGTGAGCAGCGAGCCCTTTTCGAAAAGACTTAGCGATTCTTCGAATTCATTTAGTTTTGAAAAAAATAATAATTCAGAACCAACTGTCAACAAAATTCCCGAACCGATTCTCAAATCTTCGAGCAAAAATTTTATAAGCAAACTTTTTGAAAAAGATTCAGATTCAGTACAAACGGTCAACGAACAGCCGATTAAAGATGAAAATCCTCCGATTATTGAGAAGAAAAATTTTGAAATAAAGCCTGAAATTAAACCTATAAATCCTAAAATTGAGGAAAAAATCAACGATAATTCTCATGAAAAAATTCAACTCGAAAATAAGCCGTTAAAAGAAGATATAAAATATGAACAAGTAAAAATGGAAACTCCTTGCGATTCTAATTTAAAATCTTCCCAAAAAATTATAGGCGAAATATTCGATTGTTACATCATTGTGGAATCGGAAAATCAAATGATTTTAATAGATAAACACGCCGCTCACGAGAGATTAATATTTGAAAAATTAAAGAAAAACGTGCACATTGATGGCTCTCAGGCGCTTATTAAGCCTGCTGTCGTGGATTTAGAAAAAGAAAAATATTCAGTAATTATAAATAATTTAAATTTATTATCCGAAGCCGGGATAGAAGCCGAAAATTTCGGAGAAGGGACTATAATAATCAGAAGCATTCCGATGTACATGTCGGTAAGCGAAATAGAAGACCTGGTAACTGAAATCGCAGATTATATTTTTGAAAATAAAAAAGATTTAAATCCCAAAAAATTGGATTGGATATACCACAATATAGCGTGCAGGGCGGCTGTTAAAGCCGGAAAATCATGTTCTGTGGATGAAATAAAAAATCTTGTGAATGAGCTTTCTAAAAACGCCCAAGTTAACCATTGCCCGCACGGAAGGCCCATATATGTTACGCTAGATAAAAAATTTATAGAAAAGCAATTTGGAAGGATATGATTAATTTGTCTGAAAAATTAATTCCGGTAGTAAGCATCGTCGGACCGACAGCCTCGGGAAAAACAGAGCTTTCTATAAATCTGGCAAAAAAATTTAACGGAGAAATAATTTCATCTGACTCAATGCAAATCTACAAGGAATTTGACATAGTCACGGCTAAACCCAGCCTCTCGGATTTGAACGCTGTTAAGCATTATCTAATAGGCAACCTAAGCGTTTCGGAAGAGTTTAGTGTTTCTGATTTTATTCATTTAGCTTCAGAATGTATAAAAAAAATAAATAATAACGGCCATTTACCGTTCTTGGTCGGTGGCACCGGGCTTTACTTAAATTCGCTTCTGGAAAATATAGAATTTGAATCTTCGAAAAGTTCCGATGAAAATTTAAGAAGTGAACTAAATAAAAAAGAAAATGAAGAATTATTTGAAATTTTGAAAAAGGTAGACCCCGAAAGTTCCTTGAAAATTCATATGAACAATAAAAAAAGAGTCATACGAGCCATTGAATTTTTTTACACTACTGGATATCCTATTTCTAAGCAAGTCGAAAATTCTCGAAAAAATCCTTCTTTTTATGATGTGTGCAAAATAGGGTTGAACTTCAAAAATCGAGACATTTTATATGAAAGAATAAATTTAAGAGTAGATAAAATGTTCGACATGGGAATCGTCGAAGAAGTGAAAAAAGTAAACCAAATGAACCCCGGCAAAACCGCTTCGGCCGCGATTGGATACAAAGAAATTTTGGAATATCTAAATGGAAATATAAGTCTTAATCAAGCCAAAGAAAACCTTAAGCAAGCTACCCGGAGGTACGCAAAAAGACAGCTTACGTGGTTTAGAAAAGACGAAAAAATAAATTGGATATATTTGGACGAGCTTAAAAATCACGAAGAAATCACAAAGGTATCAGAAGAAATTTTAAAAAAATTTATATTAAAAGGATAAATGCATATGAAACGTAAGAAGTTGAAAAAAATTATTATAAGTTGCTTTTTGTTTTTATTGCTGTTAGTTTTAATATTTTATTTTTTTTATAGAGGAAAATTTGGTATAAATTTTCAAATTGCAGAATTGCGAGAAGTTAAGGACAGTTTGCGTTCCACGGGAATAGTCGTCAGGGACGAAGAAATTATAACTGCGCCCGAAGAAAGCAAATCTTTTCTTAAGTATCTCGTAAAAGATGGTGACAAATCCCCGAAAAACGGGGTTATAGCTGAGGTCTATGATTCCTCGGACTCTGCTAAAGCGAGTTATAAAATAGATTTGTTGGACAAAGAAATCAAGGTGTTGGAAAAGTTAAATAGCTGCCAATATAATTTTTCCCAGAGCATTAATGCTTTGAATAAGAAAATCAGCGAAGAAGTGAAAAATTTATTAGTTTCGGCCAATGATTTTCAGGTCGCAGACAGTATAAATTTAAGAAACAAAATACTGTATTTCTTAAATGAAAAGAAAATTATTCTTGGAAAAAGTGTAAATTTTGAAGAAAAAATTCAAGAACTAAAAAAAGAAAAAGATAAATTACTTTCTTTGAATCCACATATTGTTTCTCAGATAAAATCCCCGGATTCGGGAGTGTTTTTCACCAGCACAGATGGCTACGAAGAAAAAATTTCATATAAAAATTTAAAATCCGAAAAAATTCAATTTTCTGATATGAATGATGTCAACAAAAGCGAAGAAAATAATGGAATAATAGGTAAAATTGTAAAACTATGCACCTGGTACGTTGTTTGTGAAATGAGTGAGGAACAAGCGAATAAAATTTTCTCCGGGCAAGAAGCTTCGATAAGTATCGAAGGCTTGGAAACTGTTAAAAATTTACCATGTAAAATCGAAAGCATAACCTCCACCGGCGATAGCGGAAAATCTACCGTTCTAATTTCATGTAATTATATGAATGAACACATAGCTTCGCTCAGAAATGAAGATTTTGTGGTGGATTTTAACAAATATTATGGGCTTGAAGTGGATAAAGACGCCGTATTTAAAGATACTTCAGACGAAAATAAATTTGGCGTGTATGTGGCTCATGGAAATTATTTGAAATTCAAAAAAATTAATCCTGTGTATTGGAAAGAAGATAAAGTAGTTTGCGCTTACGGAAATGATGAGTATTGTGATGAAACCTATCTTCAGGTAGGAGATAAAATAGTAAAAGGTTCAAATTTATACTCCGGCAAGAAAATAAATTGATGTCATATATAAAAAATCGTAAAACTCTGATATTAAAATCCGTAAATAAACGAGAAATGTATGTAAATAGGATGCAAAGTATAAAAAATATTTAAAATATATAATAATTTTTACACTTTTTTTGAAATGATTATTGACATTTTTTTAGAAACAGTTCATAATTAGTTTGTAAATGCCTGAAAATGGGCATTTGTATAAGCTTGAAATTAATTACATACTTTGATTGTAAAGAACAAATCAAAATGGGAGGAATTGTAAATGGCAGGATTAGTAGAAAAATTTAAAGAAATGTGGTCTCCGTCAGATGAATATGAAGATTATGAAGATCAGGAAGAATTTGAACAAGATAATGATTCTTCATACGAATATAAGTCTAAAAAAAACAACAGAGTGGTAAGCATTCATGATTCTCACAAATTAAAAGTTATACTTGTTAAGCCGGAGCGTTTTTGTGAAGACGTAAAAAATATTGCCGACGAATTGTTGAGAAAAAATACCATCGTTCTTAATTTGGAAAAGGTTATAAAATCTGAATCAAGAAGAATGATTGACTTTTTGAGCGGTGTTGCTTATGCCAACGGGGGACAAATAAAAAATGTTTCTGCCGATACTTTTGTGATAACTCCGTGTAATGTGGACTTAGAAGGAGACGATTTTGTCGGGGAACTCGAGGGTCAAGGAATATATTTTTAAAATATATTGATTTTGAAAGTTATATCAAGAGGTGAAGATTTTTGCTAAGTATTGATGATGTGAAACAAGTTAGTTTTAGAAGAGCAAATTTTGGAGGATATAAACCCGAGGACGTCGATGCATTCGTAGATGATGTTCAGGATTCTTACGAAAAAATATTAGAAGAAAACAAAAATTTGCATAGTGAAATTGAAAATTTAAGGTCAAAAATAGATAAAATTTATGCCGAAGAAGGAGCAATACGAAAGGTAATATTAAATGCTCAAAATATTGCCGAGAGCTCGCTTAACCAGGCCAAAGAAAAGACCGAAGAAATCGTTGAAAAGGCTGTAAAAAAATCGAATGACCTTATAGATAAAGCAAAAGAAGAAGTCAAAATTCAAAATCAAATTTCTGAGAGACTGAAAGCTGAAGCGGTGTCGCTTAAAAATAAATTGAAAGATATTTATAAAGAGCACTTGGAAATAATAGGAAAAATCCCCGGCGATGTCAGAACCGAAAACGATAAAACTAAAGAGAAAAAAATCGAAGAGAAAAAAGAAAAAAAAGACTTTATTGATATATCGAGCGAAGATATTTCCGGAGGTTTCAGCTCCGCTCAAAGTGATGTTGAAGAGATAAAAAAAGAAAACATTTCGGATTTGAAATTTGGCAAAGATTACAATATTGAAGACGAAAGCAAACCAAAAGGAGCGTTTTCAGGTCTATTCAAAAGGAAAAATTAGCTGAATATTTTATGATTTAAGTATATGCATATCGTTTGTTTTATTTGTATGATAATTCAAACGATATGTATTTTTAATTTATACTTTACATTGCTGATTAAAAATGATACAATATTATTAAACAAGTGAAATGGGGTGATGTTGAAAATGTTAGATAAAGTTAAAACGATGTCTCATATAGCCTTGATTACTGTTGTTACAGCATCGTTTGTTATAATGACAAATAAAACGTATAATACTTTAAATAGTTTCAATAGGGTTGCGTCGAAGATTGAAAGCGTTCTTGATGATAAAAACGTAAGAAAAACTATAGCAAATACAGCACAAATAACCAAAAATATTAAAAATCTTACCGGTAAAGATTTCGAAAAAGTAAAGGAACTCATGTCCAAATTTAATGAAAAAGATATAGAGGCACTTAAAAAAGTTATATCTAATTTTGAACTGGCGAGCACAGACATGAAAGAAGCAACAGAAATAATTAAAAATAAAGCAGGCCTGAAATATTATGGACTTTTCGATGTGTCTGAAGTTAACCATAATACAAACGCACAAGAAATCTCGGAGGAGAATTTGGAAAATGGCTGGGTCGCTTGGTTTAAGAGCTATTTTAGATAATTTTATATCATAATTTAAAAGGAAGTAAGTTGCCCGAATAGGCAGTCATTACTTCCTTAATTTTTTAAAAAAATTCGATAATATTTGAGAACACTCATCTTGCAAAATTCCGCTGCTGATTTCAGGTTTGTGATTATATGGCAGTTCGAACAGATTTATTACAGAGCTGCACGAGCCTGCCTTTGGGTCAAAAGCTCCGTAAACCACTCGAGAAATTCGAGAATTTATTATAGCTCCCGCGCACATAGGGCAGGGCTCTAATGTAACATACATTGTGCAGCCGGTTAATCTCCAGCGCTGTAAATTTTCGCATGCATTGTGAATCGCTTCGATTTCAGCGTGACACAATGAATTTTTTAATGATTCTCGATGATTTCTTCCTCGAGATATTATTTTTTTATCATGAACTATAACGGCGCCCACGGGCACTTCCAGTTCCTCGGCGGCCTTGTGCGCTTCTTCGAGCGCTTGTTTCATATAGAATATGTCTTCGTTTTCCAGCTGTTCCATTTAAATTTAATTATCCTTTTTAACATCTGATTTAGATTCAAAATAATTTCTGTCTACATCTATAATGCATTTGTAGTTATCATCAAGGGCCCTGACGCTTTCTGCTACGGATTGTTCTATTTCGTCATCCGAAGGGTCTATATCATAGGGGACAGATAAATGAAATATCAAAGTGGGCCTTTCGCCCGGGATTATTCTAAAATCATAAATTTTGGCATTCCTATGAAGAAGTTTTACAAGTTGAGAAATTTTTTCTCGCACAGAATTTACTTTCTCATCATCGGTGACAATAGGATCCACGTGAATTATTGACTTGCAGTTGAATTTTTCTTTTAAACTTTTTTCTATTTTATCGATGGACTCATGAAGCTCCATAATATTTTTATCCGCCGGCATTTCAGCGTGAAAAGATATCATACTGGTGTTAGGCCCGTAATTGTGCACAATCAAATCGTGAATTCCAAGAACATTCGGAGAAGACAACACCACTTCGTGGATTTTTTTTACAAGATTTGGGTCGGGAGAAGCTCCGAGAAGAGGATTTAAAGTTTCTTTTATCATTCCGATGCCTGTACATATTATGAATATAGCAACAACAATTCCTGAGTAGGCGTCAACTGAAACGCCCGTAAAATATGTTATAGCCATTCCTAAAAGTATGGTGATGGTGGCTATTACGTCGCCCAGACTGTCGAATGCCGTAGCTTTTATTGCTGTTGAATCCAAAATTTTTCCTATTTTTCTGTTAAACATGCATAGCCATAATTTTACTATTAAAGAGCCGATAAGTATCAGTGTTGGAATCAAGGCCATTGTGGTTGGCTCCGGGTTGAATATTTTTTCAATTGAAGTTTTTATAAATTCCAGTCCCATAAAAATTATTGCTATCGATACTATAAGCCCCGAAACATATTCGATTCTTCCATACCCGAACGGATGTTCTTTATCCGCAGGATTTCCCGACGCTTTAAAGCACACAAGTGTCACGATTGAAGAAATTGCATCCGAAAGGTTATTAAAAGCGTCTGCGCTTATTGCTATCGAAGAAGTCACTATTCCGGCAAAAAACTTTCCTACGGACAGGAGTATATTGCATATAATCCCGGCATATCCGCTTAGCATTCCCAAGCGTCTTCGTACTTCAGAATTATTTTTTTGCGCTTTTTCCAGAACGAATTTTTTTATTATATAATCAGTCATTTTTTTCGCAGATAATAATTTACCTACTCTATCCTCCCTTGATTAGAATACCTACTTTTGGTAAATTATTATACTATTTTTTTTAATTTTTGTTAATAGGCGTAGGAGTATTTTTATTTACTTTTTTTCTGTGTTTAACCAATTCATACAAAACATACGAGATAAACCCTAGTGATACAATCGATATCGACACAATAAGATATATTTTGGAGTTGTCATTCGAATCATCGGAATCTATATTTTCTACATTTCCTTCGCAATAATCATCCTCGTCTAAATTTTCTGAATACGGCAAAGAGTACGGCAAACTGTTTTTGTTGCTTTTTTTACTTTTTGAAGATTTTGTTTTTGGTTTCTTGTTGGATTTCTCGTTGGATTTCTCTTTGGTTTTCGATTTTTTAGAAGATTTTTTATCCGCAGCCCCTCGAAAAACTTCGATTTCATAAACTTTTTTAATTTTGAGATTCTTATTAGAAACAGTTATCTTAAAATAAGTTGTTTTTCCTGCGGCGTTCAATTTTCTTCTGTTTATTTTCACATCCAAATCCTCGCTAAGTGGAACAAATTCAAAATCCAGATATTTCGTGTCAGCCGGGACGTCCATGCTGTAATCGAAATTATCTGGAGAAAATTCCGGCGACAAAGAACCTATATTTGGGCGTATAGATTTTAATCTGCAATTTTGTATTTCGGGATTTTCTACAATGTTAATCGAAAAATCATTTGAGGCTATCTTTTGATGTGAGTTGCAGTCTGAAAATTCAGCATGCAGGTTGATGGTTTTAGGAATAGATTTTTTGTATGTTTTTAAATAAATTTCATAAAGAATTATTTCCGAGCTTTCTGACGAAATTTTTTTCAATTTTTTGGGATTATATTTAATGTTTATAAAATTTTCTTTTATTTCTGTTTTTAGTTGGTTTCTTGATATAGGTTCAAAGCTCAAAATTTTTTTCAGTTTAAATTCAGGATGATTGTAAGAAAGAGAGCACTCAAACCCTTCCAAAAGCATGCCCGGAAAGGCGCTATTTAGCGATATTTCCACCTTTACTTCTTCTCCCGGGAGATAGTTCGAACTTTCTGCTTTTGCTTTCAAATCATAATTTTTAGCCTCCAAATTAAATGGAGCAAATAATATTATCATTAAGAATAATAAAAAAATTCTATATTTTTTCATGAAATACTTCCTTTAAATATGGTATAATTTTTTTTGAATATATAGTATAATATAACTTTGAGGGGTGATAGAATGAATTTTATATTTGGTGGTGATGAATTAAAAATTTCCACAGAACTTCAAGACAACTTAATTTTATTTGTAAAAGCTCTTTTGATTTTTTTGGTTGGCTGGTGGATAATAAATAAAGTATGTAAACTTGTTTTGGTATTTTTCCAAAAAGCCACATCTCAAACGAGTTTTGCCTCATTTTTAAATTCAGTACTTAAATTTTCGCTCAGGATATTGTTGATTGTTAGTGTGCTGGGGTATCTGAAATTTAACGTCACGTCTTTGATAGCGGCTATAGGAGCTTCTTTCGTGGCAATTGGAATTTCTTTGAAAGACAGTATATCCAACATAGTCGGTGGAATAATTTTGGTAACAAATAATCCCATTCATGTTGGAGATTATATAGAGTTTGAAAATGTTTCGGGCAAAGTAGTAAAAATTGAAATGCTTTTTACAACACTTAAATCTTCGGAAGAGAACAAAATGGTAGTTATTCCAAATTCAAGGCTTGTTTCCAACAATATTACTCGGAAGAGCCCTCACGATATAAAATCGGTGGAATTTAATTCCGATATTTCTGTTCCGAATAATAATATGGATTTTTCAAAATTTTTCGAAAAGGAATTTATTTTGAATGACAAAATTTTGCAGCTTCCCGCGCCTAGAATCAGAATTAAAAAAGAAGACAATAAAGCGCACATACATATAAAGCTTTGGTGTCAAGTTCAGGACGAAGAAGCCGTAAAGACAATTTTAGAAAATTCTTTTAAAAAATTGTGCAAAAAATATAAACTCAGCAAATTGCCGATTTAATAATATAATAACATTGTTTTAAATAAAATTCAACTATAAAATTAAAAGGAGATGCTTAATATGGCAGGAGAAACATTTTCCGCGGGTGTAGCCCCAGGCGGTCTTAGAAATATTCAGGAGATTAAAATTCTTATATGTTACATTTTTGATAAAATTGATAAACCTTTAAGCCAAGAGGACATAACATCAGTATTGCGAGCCGATGAGACGGCAAATTATTTTGACGTTAGCCAGGCTTTTTCTCAGATGGTATCTCAAGGAAATTTAAAAGCTTCTGAGGAGGATGATAATTATTATGTCATCACTTCAACCGGAAGAATGATTTCGGAAGAGCTTAGTGGTTCTTTACCGTTAACTATTAAGGAAAAATCTTTGAAAACCACTGAAGAATATTTAAAAAGATTAAAAAGCGAAAAAGAAAACACAGTAAGTATAGTAAGGACAGATAAAGGCTATATGGTTAATTGCAAAATCTCCGGTGGAGAATTTAATATGCTCGAATTGGGAGTATATGCGCCGGATATAAGCGCCGCATCCATAATCAAAGATAATTTTTATAAAAAACCTGATGAAATATACAAAAATCTTCTTACGATGCTCACTCAAGGAGAGTATTAAGAGGCGTAGACCTTGACATAACCGTGTATTCCGATATAATAAAACCTATATGTCAGCATTTTGAGGGGTGAGTTATGCGTACATGGTTAAAAAAGATATAAAGTCTATGACTCTTGAAGAAATCATTAATGATATGTCAAACCTTTCTTTTGAATCTTATCGCGCTAAACAAATTTATGGGTGGATAGTCAAAGGTGTAGAAAGTTTTGATGAAATGAAAAATATCCCTAAAAAATTGATTGATTTATTAAATGAGAAATATTACATTCCTTCGGTTAAAATAAAAACAAAAAAAGTTTCAAAAGATTCCACTGTAAAATACCTTTTTGAGTTGCAGGATGGCCAATTGATAGAAGCCGTTGTTATGAAGTATGTTCATGGATATTCCATGTGCCTTTCTACTCAAGCCGGTTGCAAAATGGGATGCGTGTTTTGTGTTACCGGAAAAGGCGGATTTAACAGAAATTTATTGCCCTCAGAGATGATAGCTCAGATTCAAATCGCAGAAAAGGACTTGAACATCAGAATTTCGAACATAGTATTAATGGGGATGGGTGAGCCTCTCGATAATTACGATAATGTTTTAAAATTTTTAGAACTTATTTCTTCGGAAAATCATTTAAATATCGGAATGAGGCATATTTCACTTTCTACATGTGGAATTGTGGATAAAATTTATGATTTATCAAAGAAAAACATTCCCCTTACTCTGTCGATATCTCTTCACGCTCCCAATGATAAAATCAGAAATCAGATAATGAGGATAAACAAAAAATGGAATATAAGCGAACTGATAGATGCTTGTAAATTTTATTTAGACCACGGGGGAAGGAGAATATCCTTTGAATATACCATGATAGAGAATGTCAATGATATGACTGAATGCGCTAACGAATTGGCTCAGTTATTGAAAGGAATGCTTTGTCATGTTAATTTAATACCTCTTAATGAGGCGTCAAACGGCAGTACTTTTAGGAGTAGCTCAAAATCCAGAATATATTCTTTCCAAAGTATTCTTCAAAAGCAGGGAATAAATGCCACCGTGCGAAGAACTCTTGGAAAGGACATAGATGCAGCTTGTGGACAATTAAAGGGTAAATACCGGAATTAGGGAGGTAAGCAAAAATGATTAATGTTTTTAGCAAAACCGACGTAGGCAGAGTTCGCAAAGTTAATCAGGACGCTGTGAAAACAGAAGTGATTTCTGATAATCTGGCATGGTCTGTTGTCTGTGACGGAATGGGCGGACAGGCAGGCGGAGATATTGCGAGCAATATAGCAGTTATTATGATTTCTAAATTTTTGTCTGATAATCTTAGTGAATTAAAAACTTCGGATGAAATAAAATCGGTAATGTACGAAGCTGTCAGCAGCGCCAATCAAGCTATTTATCTTAAATCAGAAAAAGATAAAAATTTAAAAAATATGGGGACCACCGTTATTGTATGCGTTGTGAATATGAATAAGCTATATGTTGCGCACATGGGAGATAGCAGGGCTTATTTGATTTCGGACGACAAGATAACTCAAATAACAACAGACCATTCTATGGTTCAAGAAATGTTAAACAATGGAAAGTTGACGATAGAAGAGGCTCGAAATCATCCTCAAAAAAATATAATCACAAGAGCTCTCGGAGTTAATTCTGAAATAAAATTGGAATACAATACCATTGATATACAAGAAGGAAATATAGTTCTTTCGTGCACAGATGGACTTACGAATACTGTCGAAGAACAAGATATTTACAATATTTGTAAAAAATGCGATAATAAAGAGGAAGCAGTGGGCAAATTAATAAATACAGGTAATAAAAATGGCGGAAATGACAATATAACAGTTTCTTTGATTTGTTGTTAGGATAGATTTTTTAAGTATAAGTTTCAAATGAAATGGAGAGAAAGATTTGGATAAATATACAGGAAAAAGATTGGACGCAAGATATGAAATTCAAGAGTTAATAGGCGTAGGCGGCATGGCTGTTGTTTATCGCGCTTATGATATAATCGAAGATAAAATAGTAGCTATAAAAATTCTGAAAGATGAATTTTTAGGAAATAAAGAATTTATTCGAAGATTTAAAAACGAATCTAAAGCTATAGCTGTGCTTTCGCACCCTAACATAGTAAAAGTGTACGATGTTAGTTTTGGAACGAAAATACAGTATATAGTAATGGAATATATAGATGGCACTACTTTGAAAGAATATATGTCTCGCCAAAAAATTATTAAATGGGAAGACGCTCTTTATTTTGTAAAGCAAATTTTGTCGGCTTTAACTCATGCGCACAATAAGGGTGTGATTCATCGTGACATAAAGCCCCAAAATATAATGCTTTTAAAGGATGGAACCATAAAAGTTACGGATTTTGGAATCGCACGGTTTTCAAGTAACGAAACTCAAACTATGACAGACAGAGCAATAGGTTCTGTTCACTATATTTCTCCCGAACAAGCAAGAGGAAGTATAATCGACGAAAAAGCAGATCTTTATTCTGTGGGAATTATGCTTTATGAAATGATAACAGGAAAACTTCCGTTTGAGGCCGATAACGCGGTTTCTGTCGCTATTATGCAAATGCAGGCGACTCCTAAACTCCCTCGTGAAATCAATCCGGATATTCCCAAGGGCCTCGAACAAATAATAATGCATTCTATGGAAAAAGACCCTTCGCGTAGATATGAATCTGCCGAAGAAATGATGAATGACATTCAAAAGCTTCAAGAAGATCCAAGCACTGTTTTCAAGTACAAACATTTTGACGACGATAATCCTACTAAATATGTGGATAAACTCGAGGATGTTAATTCAAAAAAATCAAACTACGGTGATGATTACAATTATCAGGAATCCAAAAAAAATAATAAAGCTAAAGTTGGATTTATTGCCGCAGGTATAGCTACTGTGGTTGGCTTGTTTGCACTGTTGTTTGTGTTTTTAAATTATTTCGGTTCATGCGGAAACAGATTTGCTAAAGATGTTGACGTTCCAAATTTGATAGGAAAAACACTTACAGAAGTTCAAGAAAATTCAGAGTATAAATTTGTATGGAAAATAGAGTCTGTTTACGATTCCACAAAACCCGAAGGGGTAATACTCGACCAAGATCCTCTTCCGGGCTCCAAGAAAGTCAAAGAAGATGCAACTATAACTCTTAAAGTTAATAGCCCCGGAGTTTTGATCGCAGTCCCAAATGTAAAGGGTCTTTCCGAAGAAGTAGCTAAGTCCAAACTTACAAATGCCGGATTGAAATATGATGTTTTGATGGTTATGAGTGAAGACGTGGACGAAGGCATAGTATCTAATGTCAGCCCGCAAGAAGGGAGCAAAGTTACCTCCGATACAACCGTGAAATTGTATGTAAGCAAAGGAAAGGCCGAAGAAAAAGTTTTAGTTCCGGATGTAATAAATAAATCCCTGGCTGCTGCAAAAAATGAAATCGTTGCCGCAGGACTGAAGGTATCGGACAATGTAGTTTCGGAAGACAGCGATAAGCCCAAAGGCACGGTCATTACCACCGACCCGCTCCCAAGTGTAATGGTTGCGAAGGATACCACTGTTAAACTTGTGGTAAGTACGGGCGTTAAGCGCGAAAAGACCATAGAAGTAGTGGTTGATTTGCCGGCCTCTGTAAAGCATGAAGTTACTGTAACTTCCTATATAGATGGTGTTTTGGATGGAAGTAAAAAGGTGATTCCGGCATATAACGGAAATTATTCAATATATGTTAAGGGAAATTCCAGCAAAAAAACTTTGAATGTAAATTTGGACGGGAATGAATACAGGGTTTATGAAATAGACTTTGACGCCAGTTCTAACCAAGTAAAAAAATTACGTTCGTACAATTATAAAGATAATTCAAATAATGATTCGCCAAAGACAAACAATAATAAAGTTGAAACCGATGAAAATAAAATTTATAATAATTCACTAAATAAAGATTAAATGGAAGGACGAGGAATGCACTTTGAGCAAAGAAAAGATTGTTATACGTGGAGGAAAAAAATTAAGAGGGAGAGTATCGATTAGCGGCGCAAAAAATGCAGCAGTGGCTATATTACCCGCGGCAGCATTGAGCGATGGCGTATGCAGAATCGAAAACGTCCCCAATATCAGCGACATTACTCTTATGTGCCGTATCTTGATGGATATGGGCGCGAATGTTAGAATGATAAATAAAAACACAATAGAAATTGATCCCAGAAAAATGGTATCTTCGGTGGCTCCTTCAAATCTTATGCGCAGCATGAGGGCATCGAGCTATCTTTTGGGAACTCTTTTAGGAAAATTTTCTAAAGCCAGTGTTTGTTTGCCCGGCGGGTGTGATTTTGGCGTAAGGCCAATCGATCAGCACTTAAAAGGATTCGCGGCTTTGGGAGCAGAATATAATATTGATTCCGGTGTTGTGAATGTAGAGTGCGAAAAACTTGTCGGAACCAATATTTATCTCGATGTAGTATCCGTTGGCGCAACCGTAAACATAATGTTGGCAGCAGTCAAAGCTGATGGATTGACTGTCATAGAAAATGCCGCCAAAGAGCCACATATAGTTGATTTAGCTAACTTTTTGAACTGCATGGGTGCAGATGTTTTGGGAGCAGGTACGGACGTAATAAAAATACGTGGAGTCAGAAGATTAAAGGGCGTTACCTACTCTATAATTCCCGACCAAATCGAAGCCGGAACTTATATGGCGGCCGCAGCTGCCACAGGCGGAGACGTGTTGGTCGAGAATGTAATTCCCAAACATTTGGAATCAATTACTGCAAAACTCGAAGAAATGGGAATAAATATAATAGAGTCTGACGAAGCAGTAAGAGTTAGTTGCGATAAGCCTTTCAAAAAATGCAATATAAAAACCATGCCTCATCCGGGATTCCCTACGGACATGCAGCCGCAAATAACCACTCTCTTGTCCATGGCTCAGGGTACAAGCATAGTAAACGAAGCGGTTTGGGATAACCGATTCAGATATGTAGAAGAGTTAAAACGCATGGGCGCTCAAATATCTGTGGATGGAAAACTTGCCGTGGTTGAGGGAGTTGAAAAATTAACAGGAGCTCATGTTAAAGCGACCGATTTAAGAGCTGGCGCAGCGCTTATCATTGCCGGATTGGCCGCAGAAGGAACCACAACCATCGAGGATATTAATCATATTCAAAGAGGATACGAAGATATAATAGAAAAGCTGAAAAATTTGGGCGCCGATATAAGAATAGTGTCCGAATCTCAGAAGGAAGCCGAAGCGTTATAGTATCAGAGGAGTTATTTATTTAGTTATGAAAATATATCCATTATTTAGTGGAAGCAGCGGAAATTCAACCTATGTTGAGATCGACGAAGAAAACGGGATTTTGATAGACTGTGGTCGAAGCACGAAACAAATTGAGAATAGTTTAGTCAATAACCAAATAGATGCGAATAAAATAAAAGCTATTTTGATAACGCATGAGCACACAGACCATATTGCCGGTCTGAGGGTGTTCTTGAAGAAGCATAACGTGGCCGTGTATTCTTCTGAAGGCACGATGAATTGTTTGAAATCCAAAGGTGTCATGGGTGAAAAAAATACTTCGTATGTTTTGAATTCAGGCAAAGAACTGGATTTGAAATTCGCGAGCATAATTCCTTTCGAAACTTCTCATGATTGTGCTCAAGGAATGGGTTTTGTGGTGAATTGCCCTGACGGCAACTCGTTTGCGCTGTGCACTGACTTGGGATATATTTCGGAAAATGTTAAAAATTCTATTTTGGGTTGTCAAACTGTTATGATTGAATCAAATCACGATATCATGATGTTGCAAAACGGACCATATCCATACTACTTAAAAAGGCGTATTCTTTCGGATATAGGCCATTTGTCAAACGAATCCTGCGCGCAAATGTTGCCGTTGCTGGTGGAAAAAGGAGCAAAAAATATAATACTTTCGCACTTGAGTTCTCACAATAATGTTCCTGAGCTTGCCGTGCAGACGGCTTTAGTGGGGCTTTCAGATTATGGAATGAGCGAGAAAACGGATTTTAATATTTTTGCTGCCCCGAAATCAAACGAAGATAAATTTAGCTGTATTGTTTAAATACAGCTATTTTTTTGAAACAAAATTATTTATAATGTATCCTATTACTATTATGGAATAAAAAGTTATAAACCTAGATAAGAGCATCGCGCTGACTATTTCTTCCGCTGAAAATATGGTAGAAAATAGCGCGAGAAAACTCTCTTCGGCCGTCCCGCAAGAACCGGGTAGCGGAGTGTACGATGAAACGGTGTTAATTATAGATTGAGTGCACAATATCTCAAGCACCGGATTTCCTGAGTGGTTAAAAGATTTAAATATGAAAAAAGGAACCGAAAACAGGAAATTTATTTGTAAGAAACTACAAATCCAAATTTTTAATGATAAGAATTTGTCTTTTTTAACAGCATTTCCAGCGTTATAAATGCTGTTCAATTTGTTTTCTGATTTTTGAATTATTTTTAAAATTATTTTTTTATCTTTTATTATTTTTAACTTAAAAATCAAATTCAGAACAATTTTTAAAGCCTTTATTACTAAATTTTTATTTGAAAATATAATCTTTATGGCCACCAAAATCAATCCCTGAGAAACGAGCCCGACGGCAATCATAATTATAATTTTGGGACAGTACTTTTCCACGTGATTTCGGTAAACAAAAAAGCAAATTAAAGAATAAAAAAATAGGCAAGTTTGATAGATAATATATTTTTGAAAAAGTATAATTATCGCATTGTCTTTCGATATGTTTTTTGCGCTTAGTTTAAGCACTTGCGCGGGCTGAGAGCCTATTCCCATCGGTGTTATTGCATGAAAATATTGTCCGCATATAGAAATTCTTAAAAACGATAATTGTCCGTGATTATTGCTGGCGGAAATTGTATCGGAAAGGAATTTTATGGATAAACTGTCAAAATACCATGAAAAAGACAACGACAAAAATGCGAGTAATATCCACAATATATTCAAATGAGGCAGCGTATCCATTAATTTTAAGTAGTTGTTATTGGACACAAAAAAATAAAATATAATTCCTACAGATATAAGCAGAAGAATTATATTTATTATTTTTTTTATACGATTTTTGTTTTTATTTATCTTAAAAAATAACTTCTTCATACAATTATTATTTTCATTTGTATGAAATTTATGCTTTATTCTTTTTACCTTTTTTAACCCTTACTTTGATTTTTTTCGGAGGCTCTTTTACAGGAAACAACACCTTCGGGACGTCTTCTTTAGTGGGTATAAATATGTTCCCGGAAAAATAACTTATAGATTTTGTTGCGGAATTTAAATTTTCCAAAAATTTACTAAAATTCATCGCCTTTGCATGAATCATGAGTATATAGTAATAACTCACAAATTTCACCTTCTGCGAATAAAGCCATAGGTGAGTATTGTAGTCTTTGTACGCATTTTTATTTTCCAGAAAATTCCTGATACTACCAAGAGATTTTATAAAATCATTCACTTTTGCCGTGTTGATGGAATGCAGTATACTCGTTTCTCTGCTCGTGTAATTGTAGAGAGCATCGGAAATGACGACTATTTTATTCGCATAGAAAAATAGCTTTGGAGACGCGGATATATCCTCAAAATACATTTCGTCGAACTTAAAATTATTATCAGAAATCAAATTTCTTTTTATCAATTTATTCCACACAAAATAATGAATTCGTACGTCTAAAATCAATTTTTTTAACGCTTGTTTTTTTGTATATATTCCTTTTATGGAATTAAATGGTAATTGCACTTTCGCGTCTTTTTCGGGATAATACAGCTTGAAGTTGCAGCAAGCAATATCTGCACCGTTTTCTTCCGCTGCATTGTACATATTTTCCAAAAATTCCGGTTCAATAAAATCATCACTATCCATAAACGCTATATATTTTCCTGTGGAAATTTCTAAAGCAGAATTTCTGGCCGCAGCAGGTCCGCGATTTTCTTGCTGTATGAATTTAAAATTTTCATTTTTTTCACAAAATTCTTTTATAATGTCTATACTTTTGTCCGTGGACCCATCGTCTACGAGTATAGCCTCAAAGTTTTTAAATGTTTGATTTTCAATTGAAGTCAGAGCTTTAACTAAATATTTTTCAACATTATAAATCGGAACAATCAGACTTATTTCCGGAGTATTTTTCATTTTAAATTCTCCTTTCCTGCGTTATCGGTTGTAGCGTTGGGGATTCTTATAAACGGAGCGCAGACGACTACTGTGAGCAAGTAACTTATGATTCTCCAGATTAATATTGCGGATTTTATGGTGCCGGGCGTGAAGAATGATTCAAAAAACACATAAAAGCTTCCTTCGGCGGCGCCTGCTCCCGCGGGAAGAGGCATGAATGAAGATACCATGGTTATAAAAGCTTGTCCTGTAATCATATCAAAAGCATTTACCGAATTGAAATTGAACGCTCGGTAAATGGTGTATGATACCACGAAACTCAATGTTAATTGCACTACTGTTGCGACTGCTACTTTAATGAGCGATTTTTTATTTTTGTATAAGTAAATATTCGCATCATAAAAATTTTTTAGTTTTATTTCTAAATCTTTTAGTTTTTCTTCAGGATTTTTTATTATTTTTATTTTAGAAAGCAAACCATATACCGCTTTCATTAATTTTGACGTAACCTTTTGGTTGAACGACAAAAAGTACATCAATGAAATCACAAATGCATGAGAAAAAAATCCTAATGCAGCCAATGTTATCATAAGCTGACTGTTTCCGCTGTTAAAAATATCAAAATTACAAATGACCGCCACCAAACTGTAAAGAGTGATGGTAGATTGATATACTAAAAACTTCTGTATGATGATTGACGACGCAACTCCCGTGTCTACGTTTTGGCGTTTTAAGCAATATAATTGCATCGGTTGACTGCCCGCCGCAGCCGGTGTTACTACGCTGAAAAATTGTCCTATAGCCGTGCATTTAAGCGACTGTTTGTAAGTATAACTTTTCGAATAGTTTTTAGTTAATGTGTAGAGTGCAAATGCATCTGCGGCTATGTTTGAAAGATGACAAATCACTCCAAAAATTATCCACTGCCACGAAAAAGTCGCAGCGCTTTCTACAAGATTCATCATTCCGTTTTCAGAAGTTAAAAAATAAATGATAAATCCTATGGGTATAAATAGAAGAATTATATTCAAAATTACTTTAATAAAAGATTTTTTTTTCATAATGTTCCTCATTTTTAGATAAATTTTTAAATTTAAAAATCCCTATAAAAATAGGATAACTTTATTTGTCATAAAGTCAAGTATTTATTCATATATATAAAGTTTAAAAATAATTATCATAGTACAACTCCTTTTGAATATTATACCCATTATATAGAACTTTTTGTAAGTAAAAAAGTTTTTGTTATGGGAGTGAGTGATTTTATGTCTAAATTAGTGATAGAAGGTTCACGAAAATTAAAAGGGGAAGTTAATGTTCAAGGAGCTAAAAACAGCATACTTCCTATTTTGGCAGCTACGCTTATGTGCGAGGGAGAATGCGTCATACATAGGTGCCCTGAAATTTCGGATGTTTACGTAGCGATTAAAATACTGGAACATCTTGGATGCAAAGTTTCGTTTGATAAAAATACAATAATTGTAAATTCAAAAAATATTTCTAAAAACTATATCCCACACTCCTTGATGTGTGAGATGAGATCGTCTATAATATTTCTTGGAGCACTTATTTCGTCGCTTGGTAAAGCAAAGCTTTCTCTTCCTGGTGGATGTGAATTAGGTCCGAGGCCTATAGATTTACATTTGGAAGGCTTGCGCCAAATGGGGCTCAGAATTAGTGAAAGTCACGGATTTTTGGAATGCGAATCTTCTCGCGCAGGTCTTGTGGGGTGTAATATAGGCTTGTCCTTTCCGAGCGTAGGTGCGACTGAAAATTTAATTCTTGCTGCTGTTAAAGCTCGGGGTACTACCATTATAACCAATGCCGCGAAAGAGCCCGAAATTCTTGATTTAGTTACGTTTTTGAATAAATGCGGAGCAAAGATAAGATGCTCTCACAACGGGATCATAGTTGTAAACGGCGTTGATAAACTTTATGCTACAGAGCACACCGTTATTCCCGACAGAATTGTAGCGGTTACATATATGGCGGCAGCAGCTTCCACGGCCGGCAGCCTTGTGATAAATAATTTTGTAGAAAGTAATATGGGCTCACTAATGCCTGTGTTTGAAGAAGCCGGATGCGTAATGAAAATGATTTCGGACAATACGCTGAAGATAGATGCTCCGGAAAGACCGTATTTTAATCGGCTAATCCGAACAATGCCTTATCCAGGATTTCCAACTGATGCCCAAGCGCCTGTCATGGCAATGTCGGCAATCGCCGATGGCACAAGTGTTTTTGTTGAAAATATTTTTTCTAACAGATATAAACACGTAGGAGAACTTTTAAGGCTCGGAGCAGACATAAAAGTTGAAGATAAAGTAGCCGTTGTTGAAGGCGTTAAAAAGCTTTCGGGCGCAGAAGTGAAAGCGGGAGATTTGCGTGGCGCTGCGTCTTTGGTTGTAGCGGGACTCGGTGCAGAGGGTACTACTCAAATAACAGGACTGTCGCATATTGACAGAGGATACGAAAAATTAGAGGAAAACTTTTCAAGTATAGGAGCCAAAATAAAAAGAATATGAGGGTGTTTGAAAATTGAATAAAATAAAGAATTCAAAAAACTGCGAACACAAAAGAAGAAGAGTTACAAAAAAATATATAAAAAGAAGAAGAACGATAAAACTTTGGGTAAAACGATTTACCATGCTGTTTGTTTTGGCTGCTATATTAGCGGCTTTGGCAGTGGCTTCAAAGTTTGTACTGGATGCCGTATTCAAAGTGAAAGACATATCCGTGCAAGGGAGCACTTTGTATGATGATTCCGAAGTTATCGACGCTTCGGGCATTAAGATAGGCGACAGTATTATTTTCAAAAACATAAAGTCCTGCGAAGAAAGTATTTATCGCAATTTGGATTACATAGATAGCGTAAAAATAAACAGAGACTTTTTCGGGAATGTTACCATAAATTTGGAACCTGCCAAAGTTTTGTTTTCGCTTACTCAAGATGAAAAATATTACTTGATTAGTGAAAAAGATAAAATTTTGGGAATTCTAGAAGAAATTCCGCCCGAAGTAGTTGTAGCGCAGGGGATAAAATTCGAAGTTTCTGAAAACAAAGTAAAATATGATGACGAAATAAAAAAACAATTATTCTTCAAAATACTGGAGCAATTTAAAGAACATGATTTAAATTACGTAAAGAGAATAAACGTCACAGACATCGAAAATTTGGAAGTTACCTATGATGACCGTTTAACTATTTTATTAGGTTCCGAGGAAGACCTCAAATACAAAATTTCGACCGCAAAAGAAATCATAACCGGAAAGCTCAGCGCCGGCGAAAGAGGTACGTTGGATTTTAGAAATTTAAATAAAGAAAACAGAACATATTTTATCCCTGAATAAAATTAATCATGAGGCTGCTAAATTTAAGCAGTCCTTTTATTTATTTCAATTTTGTGATTTACTATTAATATAGTAAAAATTAAGGAGACGATTAAAATTTTTAAATTTAACCAAGAAGTAAACTCATTATGCGAAAAAGCTCTAAAGCGCTGTGAAGACCAATTCCTAAATATAGAGGACATATCGGAATATAATCAAAAAAAGGTTTTAAAAGCATTTATTGACTGCAAAGTAAGCGAAAGCCATTTCTTATCGACCACTGGATACGGGTACAACGATAGAGGAAGGGATAAATTAGATGAAGTATTCGCTCAAATATTTGATACCGAAGACGCATTGGTTAGGCATAATATTGTTAGCGGAACACATGCTCTGACGGTGGCCCTGTTCGGGCTATTGCGCCCTTTTGATAAGGTGCTTTTTGTTACAGGCAAGCCCTATGACACTTTGAGCGATGTTATAAATTCGGGTAAAAAGGACGAAGGCTCTCTAAACGATTTTAAAATTGAATGCGATTACATAGACTATGACGAAAATTTGGACTCATACAAAGAAAAAATACAAAACCAACTTAAAACAAAATACAAATTGGTTTATATTCAGCGCTCAAGAGGCTATACTTTGAGGGAATCACTTTCTATAGAAAAAATAGAAACCATAATAAAATGGGTCAAAAAAGTTTCGCCGGATTCAATAATCATGGTGGATAATTGCTACGGAGAATTTGTTGAAAAATTTGAACCTACACAAGTAGGCGCAGATATAATCGTGGGTTCGCTTATCAAGAATCCCGGTGGAGCAATTGCGCCTACAGGAGGGTATATCGCCGGGAAAAAATCGTTAATCGAGAAGTGTGCATGCAGATTGACTTCTCCTGGAATCGGTAAGGAAATCGGAGCAAGTCTCGGAGTTAACAGAGAATTATTTATGGGTATTTATAACGCTCCTCATGTGGTTTCGGAAGCAATTAAAACCGCTGTTTTTACTGCTTCTGTCTTTGAATTGATGGGTTATGAAGTGTTTCCTAAATATAATGAAAAACGCTGTGATATTGTTCAATCTGTAATTTTAAACGATGAAAAATCCATGATAAATTTTTGCAAAGGAATACAATCAGGTTCTCCTGTGGATTCTTTTGTTTCTCCGGAGCCTTGGGATATGCCGGGATACAACGATAAAGTTATAATGGCAGCGGGAACTTTCACCATGGGGGCTTCGGTAGAATTGTCGGCAGATGGACCGTTAAGACCTCCATATGCGGTGTGGGTTCAAGGAGGAATTAATTTTTATACTGCCAAAATCGGAATTATGGAAGCGGTTCAAAAAGTTTTAAAAGGCCAATAAGTACTATTTTAAGCAATTGACATCATAAGTATTCTATATCAAGACTTAAGGAGAGATTATATGATGTCCTGTGAAAATAAAAATTCTAAAGCCATGCCTCATCAACTTACACTCGACAACAGAAAATTACTGATTTTAACCGGAGTGGCAGAAGTTGACAGCTATGACGAAAAATCTATAACTGCATACACCGATTTGGGTGAACTTTGTATAAAAGGAGAAAATTTAAACATAAAAAAGCTTAACCTGGAGATGGGAGAATTGGAAGTAGACGGTTTAATTTCGTCTCTTTGTTACAAAGATGTAAGTCCAAGAGGTTCAGGATTTTTCTCTAAATTATTTAAATGAGGCGAAAATATTTATGAATGAAATGTTGAAAATGCAGCTCACTATTTTTGGAAGTTCATGCGCGCTCGGAGTGGCGCTTGGCTTTATGTATGATTTATTTAGAATAATAAGAATGATTATTAACCCTAAAAACATAGGCGTTTTTATTCAGGATGTTATATATTTTATTTTAAGCGGTGTAATAACCTTTTTATTCGTTTTGTGTTTTAATAATGGCGAATCTCGATTTTATATATTAGCCGGCGAGGGCATTGGCTGGATTGTGTATCATGTAACTTTGGGAAATTCTATATATAAAACATCCGGAAAATTTGTTAAAATTATTAGAAATAAGATTTTTGCCATTGGTGGAAATTTAAAAACATTTTTTAAACTAAAAAAAGCTTAAAATTTTCGTATAAATATAAAAAATAAACAAAAAAGTAAAAAAGGGTTGAATTTGTATTATTGTTTATTGCATAATAGGTATATGAAAACTTTTATTCGGTATGAGGGTGAGGACGATTAAACTTGTAGTTAAAAAAAGCAAAAAGATGTTTGTAAAATCAATAATTATACTACTTGCATTTTATGTAGTTTATTTGTTCATCAGCCAACAAGTGAAAATTAAAATGAAAAAAGACGAACTTGCGCGTATTAATCAACAAATTACTACGGAAAAAGAAAAAAAAGATAATATTTTGGATGCTAATAGCAGTCAACAAAATGAAGAAAATGCCGAAAAATCAAACATAAGAGTTTTTGAGAATGTAGCGCAATAATTTTTTAAAAGTATATTTAAGGAGGAAGTAAATTTTTTATGCAACTCGAAGTTGGCGCAGTAGTGGAAGGAAAAGTTACAGGTATAGTCCCGTTTGGTGCATTTGTGGATATTGGTGAGGGTAAGTCCGGGCTTGTTCACATTTCGGAAATTTCTGATGTATTTGTAAAAGAAGTAAGCAAACATGTGAAAGTAGGTCAAACCGTCAAAGTTAAGGTTATAAAAATAAATGATGACGGAAAAATCGAGCTTTCCATTAAGCAAGCTATGGAAAAGAAGGTTCCCGAAAAAAAGTTTGCTCCTAAGAAAGAAAATTTCATAAACAAATCCACGAGTTTTGAAGACATGATGAACCGATTTAAAAAATTCAGCGAAGATAAACTTTCGGACATAAAAAGAAAACAAGAGGGACGCAGAAGCCGTAATTCCCACAAAGGAAATGTATAACTGAAGGTAAAAAACGGTCAAAGCTTTAGTGTTTAGCTAAAAGCTTTGATTTTATTTTTGAGTTTAATAAAATAAATTTTTTAATCTATTGTAAATAATTTAAATTTAATGTAAAATTATAGTTTGAGATGAGTGTTTTTTCAGGAGGAAATTAATGAACATAAAATTCACAAAAATGCATGGCTGTGGGAACGATTATATTTATATAAATTGTTTTGAACAACAAATAAATAATCCCACAGAACTTAGTTCTGTTTTATCGGACAGAAGGTACAGCATAGGCGGAGATGGAATAATTTTAATTGGTCCATCGGATTTAGCGGATGCTACTATGAGAATTTTTAATAAGGATGGCAGCGAGGGTAAGATGTGCGGAAACGGCATTCGTTGCGTTGCCAAGTATCTTTATGACAAAGGTTTGGTATCTCGCAAAAACGACATAAAGATAGAAACATTGAGCGGCATTAAGACTTTAGATATTTTGGAATACAATCCAAAAGAAGCCTTAATAAAAGTCAATATGGGTAAAGCTGAACTTGACCCTCAAAAAATTCCGATGATATTCGGAAAAAACAAAGTTATAAATGAACCTGTAACACTTAACGGTGAAGTTTATAATATAAGCTGCGTTTCTATGGGTAACCCTCACTGTGTTATTTTTGAAGATGAAATTTATTCAATCAATGTAAAGGAAATAGGCTCGAAATTTTCTGTTAGCAGTATGTTTCCCGAGGGAGTGAATGTAGAATTTGTAAGTGTAAATGATGAAAACAATATCTCTTTGCGAGTGTGGGAAAGAGGAAGCGGAGAGACTCTTGCGTGCGGCAGCGGAGCTTGCGCCAGTGTTGTTGCAGCAGTTGAAAATGGATTTTGCAAAAAAAATAATGATATAACCGTGCATCTGCGCGGAGGAAAATTAGTCATAAATTACTCTGATGAAGGCGTGTTTATGACAGGAAGTGCAGTAAAAGTATTTGAAGGAGAAATAGAAGTATGACAAAGTACGTTTTTGTAACCGGAGGAGTAGTTTCCGGACTTGGTAAAGGAATAACAGCAGCATCTTTAGGACGTTTATTAAAATCCAGGGGATTAAAAGTAATGGCTCAAAAACTAGACCCTTACATAAATGTAGACCCCGGAACCATGAGCCCGTATCAACACGGTGAAGTTTTTGTTACCGAAGATGGCGCTGAAACTGATTTGGATTTAGGACACTACGAAAGATTTATAGATGAAAATCTTAATAAATATTCAAATCTTACAACAGGAAAGGTCTATTGGAATGTTCTTCAAAAAGAAAGAAGAGGAGAATATTTAGGAGAAACAATTCAGGTTATTCCTCATATAACTGATGAAATAAAAAAATTCATATATTCTGTGGGCAAAAAATCTCAGGCAGACGTTGTAATAACTGAAATCGGCGGAACAACCGGCGATATAGAAAGCCAGCCTTTCCTTGAAGCTATAAGACAAGTATCTTCTGAAGCCGGCAAAGAAAATTGTATTTTTATCCACGTAACTTTAATTCCTTATATTGCGGGTTCCGGAGAATATAAATCCAAACCTACTCAGCATTCTGTAAAAGAACTTCGTTCCCTTGGCATAAATCCTGACATTATCGTTACACGTTGCGACAAGCCTATCGATAAACCTATAAGAGAAAAAATTTCTCTGTTTTGCAATGTTAAACCCGATTGTGTTATAGAAAATATCAATGTTTCTTCGCTTTACCATGCGCCGTCCATGCTCGAAAAAAGTAATTTTTCAGATATAGTTTGTCGTGAACTGAATTTACAGTGCCCGAAGGCGGACATGAAAGAATGGAACGAAATGCTTGATCGCATAGACCACAGAAATAAGAAAGCCAAAATAGCAATCGTTGGAAAATATGTACAACTTCACGACGCGTATCTTTCTGTTGCCGAAGCGTTGAATCACGGTGGATTTGAAACAGATACAAATGTTGAAATAAAATGGGTGGATTCTGAGCTTATTACTAAGTTCACAGTTAAAGAACATCTTGGAGATTGCGATGGAATTCTTGTTCCCGGAGGATTCGGCGGAAGAGGAGTCGAGGGTAAACTCGAAGCTGCAAAATATGCCAGAGAAAACGATATTCCATACCTTGGAATATGCCTCGGCATGCAGTCTGCGGTAATAGAATTTGCAAGAAATGTTTTGAATTTTGAAGATGCAAACTCAGAAGAATTTGACGAAAATACTTCACATAAAGTTATACATTTAATGAACGATCAAAAAGACCAAACTCAAAAGGGCGGAACCATGAGATTGGGTGCATATCCTTGCACAATAAAAGAAAATTCTTTGATGCAAAAATCTTACGGCAAATCCGAAGTTTCCGAACGCCACAGACACAGATATGAATTCAATAATGAATATCGTGAAATCTTTGAAAAAAGTGGAATGAAAATCACCGGAGTATCTCCTAATGGCGTGCTTGTTGAAGCAGTTGAGGTTCCGGAATGTAAGTTCTTTGTCGGAGTTCAGTATCACCCGGAATTTAAGAGTAGACCAAACCACGCTCATCCCTTGTTCAGAGAATTCATTCGTGCAGCAAGTCACTAACAGTAAACACCGAGGAGAATCACGATGATAGGTTATAACGAAAATTTTAATAATCTTCAAAATAACTACTTATTTGCCGAAGTAGCTAAAAGAGTTAAAAATTATAAGTCGTCTCACAATGATGCTAAAATTATCAGCCTGGGCATAGGCGACGTCACCCTTCCTCTTTGTGAAGCCGTTGTAAAGGCCATGCACGAGGCGGTGGATGAGCTGGGCAAAGCCGAAACTTTTAAAGGTTATGGTCCTTATGAAGGCTATGAAACTTTAAGAAATTCTATAAGAGATTATTACAAAAGCTTTGGAGTTCATATCGATTCGGATGAAATTTTTGTTTCGGACGGAGCCAAAGGAGATACTTCTAATATACAAGAAATATTTTCTCGCAACGGAAAAGTTTTGATAAGCAATCCCACATATCCCGCGTATTTGGACAGCAGTATTATTATGGGCAAAGAAGTAAATTATTTAGACGCCAATAAAAATAATGATTTTTTGCCGGCTCCGGATTATTCTGTGGATGCAGATATAATTTATCTATGTTCTCCAAACAATCCTACCGGTGCGGTTTATGATAAAGAAAAATTAAAAAAATGGGTTGAATATGCGCAAGAAAAACGAGCAATAATACTATTTGATGCTGCTTATGAGTCATTTATAGAAGATAGCTCTTTGCCTCGCAGCATATTTGAAATAGATGGTGCCAAAAAATGCGCGATCGAAATTTGTTCATTCTCTAAATATGCCGGATTTACCGGTGTTAGATGCGGTTACATGGTTATACCCGGTGAATTAAAAATCGGCGGTAAAAACGCAATTGATTTATGGAGAAAAAGGATATCCATAAAAGAAAACGGAGTTTCTTATATAACTCAAAAAGGCGCCGAAGCCGCACTATCCGCAGAAGGACAACGCCAATTAAATCTTAATTTAAAGTATTATAAAGACAATGCAAAAATATTGGCCGATGCTTTGAAAGAAATGAACATATGGTTTATCGGTGGGAAAAATTCACCATACATTTGGCTCAAATGTCCCAACAATATGAAGTCGTGGGAGTTTTTTGACTTGATGCTGGAAAAAGCTAACATAGTTGGTACGCCGGGAGCAGGATTCGGAACAAACGGAGAAGGATATTTTAGATTGTCGTCATTTGGAAGCAGGGAAGACGTTTTAGAGGCAGTTAAAAGATTAAAAATGTTAAATTTAAAAGGAGAAAATTAATATGGCTTTTGACAAAAGTAAGGCACTTGAAACAGCGCTCGGACAAATAGAAAAGCAATTCGGAAAAGGCGCAGTTATGCGTTTGGGAAGAAACGAAAATATGCATGTAGATGCCATATCCACAGGCTCACTCACGCTGGATATTGCGCTGGGCATCGGCGGACTGCCAAGAGGTCGTATAATCGAAATTTATGGTCCGGAATCTTCCGGAAAAACTACTCTTGCGCTTCAATGTATTGCTCAAGGTCAAAAAAATGGCGGAAACGCTGCGTTTATTGATGTTGAACATGCACTCGACCCTGTTTACGCTTCAAATTTGGGCGTAGATATCGATTCTTTGTTGGTATCTCAGCCTGATACAGGTGAGCAAGCTTTGGAAATAACCGAGTCTTTGGTTCGTTCAGGAGCCATCGATGTGATAGTTGTGGATTCTGTCGCAGCCTTGGTTCCTAGAGCTGAAATCGAAGGAGAAATGGGAGATTCTCACGTGGGCCTTCAAGCAAGGCTTATGTCACAGGCGCTAAGAAAATTAGCGGGTGCTATTTCTAAATCGAATTGCGTTGCGATATTCATAAATCAGCTCCGCGAAAAAGTAGGTGTAATGTTCGGAAATCCCGAAGTTACGCCGGGAGGACGCGCCTTGAAATTTTATTCTTCCGTGAGAATAGACATCAGAAGAATAGAAACCTTAAAATCCAACGGCGAAATGATAGGCTCCAGAACACGTGCAAAAGTAGTAAAAAACAAAATTGCTCCTCCGTTTAGAGAAGCTGAATTCGATGTTATGTATGGTCAAGGAATTTCTAAAGAAGGCGAAATATTGGATTTGGCGGTAAAATTAGACCTTATCCAAAAGAGCGGATCATGGTTTGCCTGTAAAGACAGAAAATTAGCTCAAGGCCGCGATAATACAAAAGAATATTTGAGAAATAATCCTGAATTTACCGCTGAATTAGAAAAGAAAATAAGAGAATTTTCTTCGGAAATTTATGAAACTCCATCAATGTCAAGAAACACCGAGGCTAAGACTTCGGCTGATGAGGTTAAAGAAATTAAAGAGGAAACAAAGTAATAACAACATGAAAAGAGGCACATATGAAAATTACAAAAATAGAGTTTTCTAAAAGAGGCAACGTGCTAATACATGCCAATGAAGAATATTTGATGAGTGTGCCTTACGAAGTGTTTTTAAAGTCAGGAATAAAATTAAACGCTCACATCACAGAGGAAGAAGCCGAAAATATTTTAAGTAATTCCAATGGCTACAAAGCCAAAGAAAAAGCGCTTCGGCTTCTTTCTTTCCGGGCTCATTCCAAGCAGGAACTTAAGAATAAAATAAAAAGAGTTTCTGATGAAGCCGCCGCTGAATCTGCCGCGCAGAAAATGGAAGAGTTGGGGCTCATAAATGATAAAAGTTACGCCGAGGCGTATGCAAAAGAACTTTTTTTCAGAAAATTTTATTCTAAAAAGAGAGCGGAATACGAACTCTCCAAAAAAGGTGTCAGCAAAGATATAATTTCAGAAGTTATGGATGAAATTTCACCGGATGAAGATGAAATTTTAAAAAGTGCTTTTGAAAAGAAATTTTTAAACAAGATAAAAACAGAAAAGGATGCAAATAGAGCGTATATGTACTTTTGCAGGCTGGGCTATAATTTTTCGCAGATAAAATCACTTTTTGGTTTATTTGAAGTAGGTAATTATTAATTGATTTGGATTATATAAATTAATAGTAATAAAAGTAAAGGAATTCGTATATGAAAAATATTGCAAATAAACTTACTGTTTTTCGCATGATATTGGTACTTCCCATAGTTGTTTTTTTGTCATGTGATTTTATGAAATATAGGTGGATTTATTCATTTATTATATTTTTATTGGCATCTTATACCGACCATTTGGATGGAAAACTAGCTCGCAAACAAAATAATATAACAGATTTTGGGAAAATAATGGATCCTTTGGCGGATAAATTATTGGTAATTTCTATTTTCACTTATTTTGTGGGATTCGGCATTTCTCCGACGCTTCCTGTGGTTATGATGATAGCAAGAGAATTTATCGTGACAGCTATGAGATTTTTGGCTACAAAAAGCGGGGGACGGGTTATACCGGCGAATATTTTCGGAAAATTAAAAACAGTTTCACAGATGTTCGCAATAACGCTTATCATGATTTTTGAGATGTACATAGAAATTACAGGCAAAAGTTTAAGTTTTAATTTGAATATTTTTGGGAGTTTATTGACTTGGGTATGTTCTGCTTTTTCGATAATTTCGGGAATTATTTATATATTTGAAAATATTAACAGTATAAAAATTGACAAATAATTGATAAGGAGATATAATATGAAACTTTACAACACCCTTACAAGAAAAAAAGAAGAATTTATTCCTATAAGCAAAGATGAAGTAAAGGTATATGCGTGCGGACCTACGGTTTACAATTTTATACATATAGGCAATGCGCGCCCGATGTGTGTGTTTGACGTTTTGAGAAGGTTTTTAAGTTATATAGGATATAATGTCAAATTTGTTCAAAATTTTACTGATGTTGACGATAAAATAATAAAAAAAGCAATAGAAGAAAAAAGTGATTTTTTAACAGTTTCTAAAAAATATATTGAAGAATATAAGAAAGATGCTAAGGGTCTGAATGTTCAGGAGGCGACAATACATCCAAAAGCCACCGAAAATATTTCCGAAATGCTGGAAATAATAAAAACACTTATAGACAAAGGTTTTGCGTACGCGCTTTCAAACGGAGATGTGTATTTTAAAACTCGCGCTTTTAAAAATTATGGAAAATTATCCCATCAAACTATCGACGATTTGCAATCCGGCGCAAGAATACAAGTAGATGAAGCCAAAGAAGATCCTTTGGATTTTGCTTTATGGAAAGCTGCTAAACCCGGCGAACCTTTTTGGGAGAGCCCTTGGGGAAAAGGAAGACCCGGCTGGCATATAGAATGTTCTGCCATGGCGTCCAAGTACCTCGGAAAGAATATCGATATTCATTGCGGTGGTCAGGATTTAATTTTTCCTCATCACGAAAATGAAATAGCGCAAAGTGAGTGCTGTTTTGGGACTAAATTTGCTAATTATTGGCTTCACAACGGCTATATTAATGTAGATAGCAAGAAAATGTCAAAATCTTTAGGTAATTTTTTCACGGTAAGAGATGTCGCAGAAAAATATGGATATGAGCCGATAAGGTATCTTATGATTTCTTCACATTACAGAAATCCTATAAATTACAGCGAAGATATAATTATGCAATGCGCCTCTTCTCTTGATAGGCTTCGCAATTTTAGAGAAAATTTGGATTTTGCTCTTAAAAACTCAAACGATGAATTCAATAATGAGCTCGATTTAAACATATATAAAAATAAATTCATAGACGCAATGAATGACGACCTGAATACAGCAGATGCTCTGGCTGCAATTTTTGAAATGGTTAAATCTGTAAATACGAATGTTATTCAAAAAAATGAATTTAATAAAACTTTTATAGAAAATGCGATTGAGTTGTTTGATGAATTGTGCGGAGTGCTTGGGATTTTGTACGAGAAAAATAATATGAACAGCAATTCAATAAGCACTGAAGAAATCGAAAATCTTATAAAAGAGCGTGAACAAGCTCGAAAAGAAAAAAATTGGGCTCGTGCGGACGAAATAAGAAAAGAACTTAGTTCAAAAAATGTAATTTTAGAAGATACGGCCAGTGGTACGAAATATACTTTTAAATAAAATGGTGGTGAAAAAAGGCGATAATTTTCGCTTTGGAATATGAATCCCTCAATTATAACATTAGATAAAATAAACATTTCATTTAATAATGAAGTCATACTTAAAAATTTTAGCCTCAGCATTAAAGAAGGGGAGTTTGTTACCCTTCTTGGACCTTCAGGCTGCGGAAAAACCACAACTTTGAGAATTATTGCAGGATTTTTAAACCCTGATCGAGGCAATATATTTTTTAAAAACAAGAAAATAAATAAAGTACCTGCTCACAAAAGAGAGGTAAACACTATTTTTCAAAAATACGCATTATTTCCTCATTTAAATGTGTATGAGAATGTGGCGTTTGGTCTTAGAATTCAAAAAAAGCCCGAAGAAGAAATAAATAAAAAAGTTAATGAAATGCTTAAAATGGTTAATCTTGATAAGTATATAAACAGGGATATAAATTCACTTTCCGGAGGTCAACAGCAAAGGGTGGCCATTGCCCGAGCTTTGGCGAATAATCCTAAAGTTTTACTATTGGACGAGCCTTTAGGCGCTTTGGATTTGAAATTGAGAAAAGACATGCAAACAGAATTGAAAAATATACATAAACGCACAGGGATAACATTCGTATTGGTTACTCACGACCAAGAAGAGGCGCTTTCTATGTCCGATCGGGTGGTCGTAATGGACAAGGGCAGAATTCAACAAATAGGAACTCCTCAAGATATATACAATGAACCTAAAAATGCATTCGTGGCCGATTTCATAGGCGAAAGCAATATAGTTGAGGGCACTATGATTGACGATTACAGAGTAAAATTTGCAGGAAAAGAGTTTAAATGTCTTGATAAAGGTTTTGAAAAAATGAGCCCCGTGGATGTGGTTATTCGTCCTGAAGATATAAAAGTTACCACTCCGGAAGATGGCGATATATCGGGGAAAGTTATTTCAGTTACATTTAAAGGGGTTCATAATGAGATAATAGTGGACGTAAATGATTTTAAATGGATGATACAGACCACTCAAAGCCAAGAAGCCGGAGATGAAATAGGCATGGTTTTGCGTCCGGATGACATTCATATAATGAGGAAATCTTCATATTCTGATGAAGTTGGCGACTATAGTGCGTTCAGCGATGAGTTTTATGAGGAGCAGCATCCTCATTCTAAAAATTAATTGTGGGAGGGTGCTGTTTGAAAACTAGATTTAGCTTATATCCATACCTTTTGTGGATGTCATTTTTTGTGGTTGTTCCACTTGCTTTGGTTGTTGCGTTTGCTTTTTCAAATTTTGATGGAATTTTTACTTTTGACAATATTATCTGTGCTTCAAGATACTCTTCCGTATTTTTGAGGTCTGTGATTATTGCTGCGGTATCCACTTTCGTGTGTTTGGTTTTGGGATATCCTATGGCTTATTGTATATCCAAAGTTAAACTTAAATTTCAAAGCGTTTTTATAATGCTTTTGATGGTGCCGATGTGGACAAGTTTTTTGCTTAGAACCTATGCGTGGATGACTATTTTGGAATATAACGGGTTGTTGAATAAGTTTTTTGTATTTTTGGGTTTTAACAAAGTCAATATGATAAACACCCCGGGCGCTATAGTTTTTGGAATGGTATACAATTTTATTCCTTACATGATTTTGCCGATTTGCACCGTGATTTCTAAGATTGACAAAAAAATAATCGAGGCGGCTCAAGATTTGGGAGCAAATAAATTCAAAATATTTTCGAAAATCATTTTGCCTCTTAGCGTGCCCGGAATAGTTTCAGGGATAACTATGGTATTTGTTCCGTCGGTAAGTACTTTTGTCATTTCCAAAATGCTCGGCGGCGGCTCAATACTTGTAATAGGTGACCTTATCGAAATGCAGTTTCTCGGCAATTCGTACAACCCTCATGTAGGCTCTGCTATTTCGCTTATTCTTATGCTAATAATATTCCTTTGCACCGGCATAATGGACAAGGTGGATTCCGGGTCAAACAAAGAAACAATGGTCGTATAATCAGAAAGGAGACAGCTTATTTGAAATTTATACATAAAATATATATGAGTTTGATATTTATATTTTTATATGCTCCGATATTTGTTTTGATAGCGTTTTCTTTCAATGATTCTAAAAGTAGAGTGGTTTGGTCGGGATTTACTTTTAAATGGTATTTTAGGCTTTTTGAAAATCAAGAAATTTTGGTGGCTTTTTACAATACAGTCATAATCGCCACGATTTCGGCGCTGCTTGCTACTGTTCTCGGTACGGTTGCGTCTATTGGAATAATGAAAAGCAAAAAATGGACTCGAAAAATAGTGATGAATATTACTAATCTCCCGATGCTTAACCCTGAAATTGTTACAGGGGTTTCTTTGATGCTTTTATTTGTTTTTATGTACAATAATTTTGGAATTTTAAAACCCGGACTTTTTACGCTCATTTGTGCGCACACGACGTTTTGTTTGCCTTATGTTATTTTGTCGGTTATGCCTAAATTTCGTCAGATGGACTCTCATATATACGAGGCTGCCAGGGATTTGGGTTGCAATTCATTTGTTGCTTTTTTCAAAGTAGTGCTTCCTCAGATAATGCCGGGAATTATAACAGGAATGATAATGTCATTCACGATGTCTATTGACGATTTTGTTATAAGTTACTTCGCAGGAGGCACCGTGGAAACTCTGCCTATAGCGGTTTATTCAATGACAAGAAAAATAGTCAGCCCGGAGATAAATGCATTATCAAGTGTGCTGTTTTTAGTTGTTTTTGTCCTTCTTGTTGTCATAAATTTAAGGCGCAAAGATGATAATTTAGAGTTTTCAAAAAAATAATTAGTCTGTCAGGGGATTGTTGAAGTGAAAAAGAGTAATTTGTTTTTAATTTTTTCTTTTGTTGTGTTGGCCGTATTTTTTTCGGGTTGCTCTTTGAAAGAAAACGAAAATGAAAATACCATAAATGTTTATAACTGGGGCGAATTTATATCTAATGGCGCAGACGGAAGTCTTAACGTGAATAAGAAATTTACCGAAGAGACCGGAATAAAAGTAAATTACAAAACTTTCCAAAACAACGAAGAATTATTTGCGAAAATTTCCGGTGGCGGTGCGGATTATGATGTTATCATTCCGTCTGACTATATGATTTCTAAACTGGTTGAAAAAGATATGCTTGCGGAAATTAATTACGATAATATTCCAAATTATAAGTACATAAGTGAAAATTTTAAAAATTTGAATTTCGATCCCTTGAATAAGTATTCCGTTCCGTATATGTGGGGCTTGGTCGGAATATTTTATAATAAAAATGAGGTAAAAGAAGAGATAAACTGGGATATACTTTGGAACGAAAAATATAAAAATAAAATTCTTATGTTTGATAATGCCAGGGATGCGTTCGCTATTTCGCTTTTAAGGCTTAAATGTTCAATTAATACCCGAGATGAAAGCGAATGGAGGCAGGCGGCCAATGAGCTCATAAATCAAAAGCCTTTGGTTCAGGCTTATGTTATGGATCAAATATTTGATAAAATGGGCAACGAAGAAGCTGTTTTGGCGCCTTATTATGCCGGGGACGCTGCTTCGATGGTTAAAAACAACCCCAATATCGGCTTTGTTATTCCTAAAGATGGGACCAATCGTTTTGTTGATTCCATGTGTATTCCCAAATCTTCTAAGCATAAAGAAATGGCAGAAAAATATATAAACTTTATGTGCAGCACAGAAGTTGCGTTAGCAAATGTGAAAAAAACAGGATACTCAACACCTCATAGTGAAGCTTTTAAATATTTAGACGACGAAACAAAGAATAATAAAATATTTTATCCCGATTATGAAACAATCGAAAATTCCCAAATATTCACCAACGAGCCCGATCATATAAATAAACTTATGGATGAGTTGTGGGTGGAGGTCAAATCCGGGGGAGTATCAGGTAATCCGTGGATTTTACTTGTGATTTTATCCGGTTTTGGTATAATATACTTGGCTATAACTTATATATTGAAAATGAAGAATAATCATTTGAAATGATGCTTTAAAATGTGAAAAATTATATAAACTTTTAGGTGAAAATTATGATTTCTATTGCGATAGACGGTCCGTCAGGTTCGGGCAAAAGTACAATTTCCAAAATTTTATCCAAAAAGCTCGGCTTTATAAATTTGGATACAGGAGCCTTATATCGTGCTTTAGCATATTATTTGTCCAAAAATAATATTGATTATAACCGCGAAAAACTTGATGATATTCTAAAAAATGTAAATGTAAAAGTAGTTCATAAAGATTTTGTCCAACATACTTATTTGAATGGCGAGGATGTAAGCGACTATATTAGGAGTCCCGAAATTTCTTTAATTGCCTCTAAGATCTCATCATTTCCTGAGGTGCGTGAATATTTTTTGAATTTTCAAAGAAATTTTGCTAAGTGCCATAATGTTATCATGGACGGAAGAGATATCGGAACTGTAGTTTTGCCGAATGCCGATTTAAAAATTTTTTTAACAGCTTCCAAAGAAGCAAGAGCACAGCGCAGGTATAGACAGCTATCCAAAGACGGGGAGTCTAATGTCAGCTTTCAGGAAATTTTAGATTCAATTTCAAAAAGGGATTATAACGATACTCATAGGGCAAATTCTCCGCTCGTTCCCGCAAAGGATGCTTTGAAATTTGACAATTCGGATCTTGATTTGTGGGAAACAATAGATATTCTTTTACATATGATTAAGGAGCGTGTAAATGTTGAGTCAAAATAAACTTTTGTATCGAACAATTGTTTGCCTGGTGAAACCTTTTGTTTCTGTACTTTTTCCGTATGAGGTGAGAGGAACTGAAAAAGTAAAAAATTTTGAAAGTGGTCATATTTTATGTTCTAATCATCTTTCAAATTTGGATCCGGTCTATTTGGCTATGGTGCATTTTAAGCCGATTAATTTTATGGCGAAAGCGGAATTATTTAAAAATAAATTGTTTAGCAAATTTTTAAGCGCTATAGGTGTTTTTGCCGTTAACCGAGGAAAAAGCGACCATCAAGCCCTTGATAAGGCTACTGATATACTTAAATCTGGAGAAGTGCTGGGAATATTCGTAGAAGGTACTCGCTCTAAAACGGGAGAATTTTTGCGCCCGAAATCCGGAGCTACTGTTTTGGCTTATAATACGTCATCCTCGATAATTCCGGTTTGTATAACGGGTGGCGGAAAAAATAACAGAATAAAATTATTTAAAAAAACTATAATAGAATATAATTATCCAATTCTCCCCGAGCAATTGAACATAAAAGAAGGAACCAGGCTCGAAATAAAAGCCGGGACAGCTCTGATTATGCAGAAAATAAAAGAGCTAAGATGTAAGGAGGAAATATAAGATAGAAATTATACTTGCAAAAACTCAAGGGTTTTGTTTTGGGGTGGACAGAAGCATAAAAATAACTAATAATCTTATTAAAGAAAATAAAAATATATGCACTCTCGGCTCTATTATCCACAATCCTGAGGTTGTTAAAAATTTAGAAAATAAAGGTGTTAGAGTAATTGATGACCCATCGGAACTTCCGGATGGGTTTTCTTTGGTTATACGTTCGCATGGAATTAGCAAAAATATAATGGAGTACCTTAATAATCATACGATTGATTATAAAGATGCAACTTGTCCGTTCGTGAAAAAAATACATACTATAGTAAAAAATAACAACGATAAAGATATTTTACTGGCCGCAGGTAATGAAAATCACCCGGAAATGATTGGAATAAGAAGTTATTTTAATAATAAAAGTTACGTATTTAATTGTTTGGAGGACTTACGAAGTCTTATTATAAACAATCCTGAAATAAAAAATAAAAAAATCATAGTAGTTTCTCAAACTACATTCTCTTACGAAAAGTGGTTAAAGTGCACAGAATTTTTAAGGGGTGTCTTGACAAATCTTTGTATATTTGATACAATTTGCAGTACAACTTATCTTAGGCAAAAAGAAGCTGAAGAAATAGCAAAGACTTGTGATATGGTTTTGATTGTTGGAGGTAAAAAAAGTTCAAACACGAATAAGCTTTACGATATTTGCAAAAAATATTCGAAAGCTTTTCTGGTAGAAAACGAAAAGGAGCTGAGCAGTTTAGATTTAATCGGTGTAGATAAAATAGGTATAGTAAGTGGCGCTTCAACTTCTATGGATGCTATAAAGAAAGTTAAAATTTATCTTGAAAATAATTGTAAGTGATATTCAATTTATTTTTTATTGGGGGTAATTTTAATGAGTGATATTCAAAAACTTAATGCAGAAGAATTACTTGAAATATCCGGCGGAAGAGAAATGCGTAGACCGTTTATGACTCAAATAAAGACTGATAAAAAATTTAAGGATAGCAACGACCAAAAAGATGAAGAAAAAATACTTTCACCCGGCGAAGAATTATCTAATCAAATATAATTGTTTTTGAGGAGGGCATAATGCTACTCCTCCGTTTTTTGTGACTTGGACCATTTCTTCTATTGAGCCGCCGTTTTCGATTTGAATTCTTGGTTCGATTGTGTATACTCCGTTTTCCTGCAACATCATTTCGGAGCGTTTGTGTCCTTGAGGAGATAAACTCGTTCCCGGGCTGTGTGCATTTTCTCCGACAGGGTGTCCGGTGGCGTGGTTGTAGTCGGGATAGCCTTTTTCTGTTATGTAACTTCTTACCAATTTATCGATGTCACTTCCGCATTTTGAAGGAGTTAAATTATCTATCCCGATCTTTACGGCTGATACAAGCGTGTCAAACACTGCCTGTATGCTTTCGGGAGGCGTTTTTTCATTCCGGCGAAGAGCATATCCCATACGCTGAATATCACTAGAATATTTTTTTCCATTTTTTGTATGTATTTTTACTCCAAAATCAAAATAAATTGTATATCCGGGCTTTAAAATGGTATCTCCTGCAGCGCTGTGACCTCCTTTTTTTAAATTCGGTCCAACCAAAACAACAGGGCAAAGTTCCTTTTCCCAAGAAAATTCTTCTTTTATAATTCCGTGCTTTTTAAAGTAAAAAGGTTTATTATTAAAAATGTGATGAACCACGGACATAATTTGTTTTTCGGTCATGCCTGTTTTGATTTTTCTGAAAGTCATGTTTAATATTTCTAAAGCTCGATTTGCCGCGATTTTTAAATATTTAATATCTTCATCGCTTTTCTTATCCATGAGTGCATAAATAATCTCATCCGCAGACTTAAAATTAGGCGTAGGAAACCCCAATTTATTATAAAACGCAACTATATTGTCTTTCATGAATCTAAAGGTTCCATAGCCGATTATGTCCGTCTGAGAATCGCGTCTGTCGGAAAAATTAAAGAAAAGTTTATTCGGGAAATTTAATTTTTCCAGTACGCCGGTAATATTGTCTATTAAAGAACTTTCGCCGGTATATAATTTTATTTCTCCGTCAAAATTTTTCACGTTTTCGTAATCCAAACTGTGTACTATTAAAAATTTTTCTGAATCTGATACTATAGATACCGCAGGGACTATTGTTTTGGACGATATAAATTTTGCAAAATATGGGTCGCAATTTTCTGCTGAGTACATAATCCAAGCCGAATTGTTATTTTTTAATTGAGGAATATTCATCATATCTGAGTCATTTCTCCTTGATTTTAATTTGTTTACCAATTACATTATGATTTATAAAAACGTAAAATTCAATAATAAAGTACACGAAAGAGGTGATATCAATTAGCAGGTTGAAAATTTTTTGTGAAATGTCGGCAATCATTTCGCTTAGTATGATGTTGAGCTTTTTTATTGTTTTTAGACTACCTCTCGGAGGAAGTGTAACTTTAGCTCAAACTTTGCCGCTTATATGGTTTGCACTACATAGGGGATGCAAGTATGGAACTATCGCCTCATTTATATTTGGAATTGTAAAGTTGATTCTATCTTTCAGTGTGCCTTTGGCTGACGACATGTTTATTATCTTATATGCGCTTGTTTTGGACTATATTCTTAGTTATGTGGTTATCGGGTTAACTCCTTTATATGTAAAAAAAATCAAGAATTTTAAATACAAAATGTTGGTTGGAGGAATTGTTTCAAATGTTCTAAGATTGATTATAAACATAGTTTCGGGAGCACTGGTATGGGGGAGGTACTTACTTTGTCATAAGCATGTATGGGGTTATTCGATAGTTTATAATTGTTCATATATGATTCCCGAAATTATAATAACAGCTTTGTTTTGTTTAATTATTGCTGATTACAAAATATATTTATAAATTTGCATCTTTTTTCACAATATATCGTTTATTTAATAATATATTTGTGAGGGAAGGTGTATTTTTATGGCAATAAAAATTTTTATAGATCAGGGTCATAATCCGGGAAATATAAACGCAGGAGCTCAAGGATTTGGAATGAGGGAGGAAGATATAACTTACAATGTAGGAAGATATTTAGCCGATATTTTGAATAATGATTCAAGATTTGAAGCTCGACTTTCAAGAAATTCTTCCACTGAAGTATTGGGAACGAGTAATACTACGAGCTTAGCGGCACGTGTAAATGCGGCAAATTCTTGGCCGGCAAATTATTTTTTAAGCATACATGTAAACGCTAATGTTAACCCTGACATAAACGGTTCAGAAGTGTATGTTTATCAGGAATATTCTCAGTCATACTACATGGGAGAACAAATTTTAGACGCTATGGTTAATGTCGTCGGAACTAAAAATAATGGTTTGAGAATACGACCGTCGCTTTATGTTCTAAGGAAAACCAGCATGCCGGCGGCTTTAATAGAGCTTGCATACATAACCAACGAATCTAATGCAGAAAAATTGAGGAATGACCAATATTTATTTGCAAGGTCGATTTATATAGGCCTTTTAAATTATTTTGGATTTTAATTTACAGATTGAAGTTAATTAATTTTAGTGGTAGAATTTTTGATGTGATTATTATTAAAATTTCGGAGGTAGAACATGGATTCAAAAATAGTAGAGCTTATAAATGATCAAATTAACAAAGAATTTTATTCAGCATATCTGTACCTTGATTTTGCAAATTATTACGGTTCTGTGGGGCTGGATGGATTTGAAAATTGGTACAGAATTCAAGCTCAAGAAGAAAGAGATCATGCGTTTTTGTTTTATCAATATCTTCAAAATAATGGAGAAAAAATTGTTCTAAAGGCAATTGATAAGCCTGATAAAATTTTAGATAGCAATATGGCTCCTTTATTGGCGGGCCTTGAACACGAAAAATATGTTACATCTCTTATTAACAATATTTATTCGGCCGCTTTCGAGAAGCATGATTTTAGAACAATGCAACTTTTAGATTGGTTTGTAAAAGAGCAAGGCGAAGAAGAAAAAAATGCATCTGACATGATAACTAAAATGGAATTATACGGCTCCGATTCCAAAGGGCTTTATATGCTTAACAGTGAGTTGAAAGCTCGTGTATATGCCGCTCCTTCTTTGGTTTTGTAATCTTAATATTAATTAAAAGTGCCAAACATTTGTTTGGTGCTTTTTGTATGCAGAAAACCATACGATAGTAGCGTGGCTTAGTGATAGCTTAAGCGATGTAAGATGTACATATGTTTTTAGAGATATCGCTAAAAAAGATGAATTAGGAGAACAATTAATATTAACAATACCGACCCATTTATGGGTAGCGAGTAACAATCTTTTCGCAAGCATCAGACCGTATCAGCCTCCTTTAGAGGCAGCTAGTAGCACAGGGCTTCACCCGTTAAAGAAATACCCCCAGCTAGGCCGGGGGATGCTTATTATGTGTAGGGAACAACGCGATAGTTGTGTGGTTCCGTCTTTTCGCAATAGCCAGTAGAATAAGGCTTCGCTCATAAATTCCTCCGGCTAGACTGGGAGATTTTTTGTACAGTAAATTGAAATAAATAAAAATACCACCTGTATTACAGATGGATATTTATAATTTTTTATAACTAAATAAAAGGATCAACGCCAAACCGGTGTACAAGTATTTGATCTGACGTCGATCCTGGAGCGGGAGACGGGATTCGAACCCGCGACATTCAGCTTGGGAAGCTGACGCTCTACCTCTGAACTACTCCCGCAAATATTAAAAAAATAATGCCGAGCCAAAGTCAAAGACTCAGACACGACACAAAACCATGGTACCGGTGGCCGGACTCGAACCGGCACGGTATCGCTACCGAGGGATTTTAAGTCCCTTGCGTCTACCTATTCCGCCACACCGGCAAGACAATGCTCTTGCGGTCCTTTAACTTTGACTTCTGAACCACAAGAGCTATTATAAACAATATTAAATTGAAAGTCAAGTATTTAAATCGTTAAAATTTAAATTATTTAAATTGTACCCATCTTTTGCGATTTGATTTAATGTGTTATCCACGCCGGAGGACAAATATTCATCCCTTAAAGTTTTTTCTATTTCTTTTGATATAGGCTCTTCGGTAAGCGCTTTATACCTGATTTTACTTGCAAGCGATGAAACAGATCCCATGGCATCTTCTTTGTATTTGGTCGCTCTCAAATATTTATCACACGAAATTTTTAAGCTTCTCAAAAATTCAGTATACTCCATTCCCACGAAGTGCTCGGTTGAATCGCCCTTGGTTCTGCATTTTACTATTAGCGGAAGGTCTTTTAATTTTTGGATTAGGATTCTGATTGCTTGCCGTATTTCAAAATCCCATTCCATAAAGCAGCGTTCTTGGGTTTCTTCGAATTGCTGATTTTTAAATAAGTTTAGTTCTTTTAGCAATTTTTCTATATTTTGTTTACTCCACATGTACCCGTTTTGCTCTAAAAAATCTGAGTCTATAAAACCTTTCACAATTTTTCCCCCTTAATTAATTGTTTTTGAGTTCTTTCCATTTGTTTATGGCATAATCGGCGATGTCGTTATAATCTTTTTGATCCCAATTCATTTTTGCAAGATACTCATCCAATAGATGTTTTCCTAAATTGTCTTCACACCAAGACTGCGGTGCTCCCAGGTAAGCGCAAGGGAGTACGTGGCCTTCTTTTACATACTCGAGCATAGAACGAGATAAAGGATTATCTATAGAGTCATTCGAAACCATATCATAGGGAGTAAATCCTATCTTTGATACAATGTGTTTTTTTGCAAGTTCAGAAGTTTGAATCCAGGTTAAAAAATCTTGAGCAGCCTTTTTTTCTTTTTCAGAAGATTTCGAGTTTATGCAGTAGTATTTCGGGGAGTAAATAGGTATAGACGATTGCATATTTTTGGATATGTCTTGAGAAGATGTAATCTCCTGTTCTGATAAAGGAATTTTTATCGGAATAAAAATGCAACGCTTAGCTACCAAAGAATTAAATGTGGACAAGGTTTTGTAATCTTGAGTACTCGCCAAAAGGAAAACCGATTTCCCGTTTATGAAATTTTTCATGGATTGGCTTGTACTGTTTTGAGTGTTGCTTACAAGTTCCACTCCTCGCGATATGGAATTATTAGCTCCTGATACATTTGAGGTTATCAAGTCTAACAATTGAGCAAATTTATTGAAAGGATTGTAAAGGTCATCTATCTTTTCGTTGTCGGCAATATTTGCCTCTGCGGGGCTTTTAAATACCGAAGCTAACGCTATATTCGAAAGATATGTTCCTGAATTTTTTTTGTTTCCTCCGGCAAATGAAAACACTCCTGTTAATTTTTGGCTTAAATCACCTTTGGATGGAGAGAATGAATATTCCTTTTGGTTAAGAGTAAATGTATAGATTTGATTTCCGTATATATATGAATTTAACGCTCTTACCATATTTGAAAATTCTTCATATGAACACTTTTGAAGGTCATTTTGAACATTCCTGTGTTTTTCTCCTCCGAAAAGCGATGAAATCATTTTAGGGTCCACGACTAATCCGTAAGCTTCTGTGCTGTAGGGGATTCCGAAATTATCTGTTGTATTAGAACTTAATCTCAGGCAGTCGGGAATTTTATTTGCTACTTCTTTGAACGAATCTTCTGTAGCATTGCTGAAATCCCACACCCAAGAATCCGACTTGTAATCTTCTAATTCATACAGATTATTGACAGTAAATATATCAGGCGGGTGCTCTGAATTTAAGTACGATTTTAGATTTTCTACATTGTTTTTCTCTTCGGATGGCGTCACAGTTCGAATAATTACCCCTGTTCGTTCTGTGTATTCATCGCACATGGCTCTAAAATCCGTTCCTATGTCCGGGTCTGCGTTGTATACGAAAATATCGTAACTTTTTTTGGTTGATGAAGAAATATTTTCTTCGGATGTTTCGGATTGTTTTCCGCAACCACTAAAAACTAGTGCGGATAAAGTTAAAATAGCTGTTATGGATTTAAATTTTCTTTTCAAGTAATCATCTCCAACAGTTTTATTTTGCGCTTTGAAAAATTGATGCATTTTTATATAAAAAACTAGATATACAACAATAATATATCATTTGTCAATATAAATCAATATTAATATGAAAATATTTTTTTGTTCTAATGCTTGTTTTACTTCCATATCTATTTATTGAGGGCGGTGGACAAGATGAAAAATTACGGGAATATTAAATTAAAAAATTTTGAAGTCGCTATTTCTTGTTTAAGTAAAGATATCAATCTTGCGCTGAAAAACATTTCCGACGACTTAAAAATTAAAGCTCAAGAGATACGGCTTAGGATTAATAGCCCCATGATGATTATTTGCGGTAACGAGAGTTATTTTGTTGATTTTGAGGGCAGAATTTTTAATTCATTTGACATGAAAAATAAATTATTTACGGTCACTCCAAATGAACTAAATAAAACATTTGAAAAAATATGTAATTACTCAATATATAGTTTTGAAAATGAAATAAAAAACGGCTTTATCACTGTCGCGGGCGGACACCGAATCGGAATCAGCGGCGAAGCGGTTGTTTTTAACGGCAAGATTACCGGAATGAAAAATATATCGTCCTTAAATATAAGAATAGCTCGAGAATTTGTTGACTGCAGCCAAAATGTCTTTGAAAATATAAAAGATAAAAACGGTGGAGTTTTGTTGGTAGGACCGCCTTCGAGCGGAAAAACTACTTTTCTCAGAGATTTAGCTTTAAAGTTTTCTACAAGTCATCTTCTTAATTTTCCGAAAGTGTCCATCATAGATGAAAGATGCGAAATATCTGCATTTTCTCAAAATGAATTCCATATGGATATCGGGCTCTGTGATGTTTTGTCGTCAATTCCTAAAGCCGAAGGAATATTACAAGCCATAAGATGTTTATCTCCCAAAATTATAATTGTGGATGAAATCGGCACAAAAGAAGAAGCCAAGGCCGTTTCAGAGGCTTTTAATTGCGGAGTTAGAATAATTTCCTCAATGCATGCCGCTACTCTTCAAGAATTTTTAAATAAACCCCAGGCGCAAATTTTGCTTTCGTCCAAAGCATTCGAAACGATTGTTGTTTTGAGCAGTTCATTTTCAGAGCCCAAAATTTATAAGGTAAGTGATATTTATGGTGAAAATAATAGGATTTATAATCGTAATAATATCCGGTACTTTAGGAGGTTTTGCGGTTTATGAAAAGCAAAGAAATAAATTGAAATTTTTTGGACAGTACTTGGATTTTATTGAGAATATAAAAAATGAAATAAGATATTCCGGAAAAAATCTTTTCGATATTTTGTCAACTTATAGGTGTGAGTACCCTTTTAAAATTTATATTGACAAAAGTATAGATAATTTAAGTAAATTTTCTTTTGAAGATTCTTGGAAAAAATCTTTTAAGCTATGTGTAAAAGATTTGGGGATTTCTGATTCAGAAGAAAGCTTGATAGTTAATTTTGGCTTAGGTCTGGGGAAAAGCGATACTCAAAGTCAAATTAATCATTGTGAACACAGTTTACAAACAGCGAAACCGTATTTAAAAAAATTACAAAGTGATTACCATTCAAAAGGAAAATTACCAATAATTGTAGGAACCGGATTCGGGATAGTTATAGCGCTTTTAATTGCTTGAGAGATTATAAAGCAGAAAGGAATTTAAATATGAATATAGATTTGATTTTTAAAATAGCCGCCGTGGGAATAATCGTTGCTGTTCTTAATCAACTTCTTATAAGGTCGGGCAGGGAAGAACAGGCCATGATGACAACGCTTGCGGGTTTGATTGTGGTTTTAATGATGATTATTCACGAGATAGATATGCTCTTTAAGACGATAAAATCTGTATTTGGACTTTAATTAAGGCGGTATAAAAATGAATATTATATCTATAGCCGGAGCGACGTTAATTATTGCCACTATTTCTATAATGCTGAAAAAATATTTGCCGGAATATCGCGCCCTTATAAGTATTTCGGCGGGGCTGATTTTGATGTCAGCTATACTTATTCATATTTCCCCGATTGTTTATAAAATAAAAAGTATTGTTGCGCATACGCATGTTAATTCGGAGTATATTTTTATATTATTTAAATCTTTGGGCATATGTTTAATAACTCAGTTTACCGGGGACTCATGCAGAGACGCCGGTGAAAATTCGTTGGCTTCCAAGGTTGAACTTGCGGGGAAATTAGCGGTACTAGGGTGCGCTTTTCCTCTTTTCGAAAATATTATTAATTGTGCTTTAGGATTGATGGGAGCTCGGACGTAGATGAAAAAATTTTTATTTATTATTCCGATTTTAATTTTTTTCTTTTCCTTTTCGGTCGGTGCGCTTGAAACACATAACTTAAATGAAATTTATTCTGAGCAGCTTAAGGCAGTAGGTGGGGATGAACTCTTAGAAAATTTACCCCCGGAGTCTAAAAAAACACTCGATAATATAGGGGTAAAAAAAGCAGATTTATTTGATATTTCTAAGTTGGATTTCAAAAAAATTTTAGATGAAGTCATAAAAATAGGAAGGAGAAAGTCCATATCTCCTTTTCTGTCTTTGATGCCGGCTTTAGCGGTGATTCTATTGGTTTCGATTTTAAAATTTTTGGAAGTTTCTCCTAAAAGCTCATCAATGTCCACCGTTATAGATTGTATAGGAACGATTTGCCTTTGCGTTACATTGGTATCTCCGATTGTGAATTTTATATACGTTGTTTCTGTTGTTATTCAAAGTGCGGCAAAGTTTACGCTGGCTATAGTTCCTGTGATTTCCGGTGTGATGATGGCTTCAGGACATACCATGTCAGCGACTTCGTATCACATGTTGGTCGTTGCCGCGGGTCAAATTATTTCATATGTATCTGTTAATTGGCTGGTTCCGATTTTAAATACCTTGCTTGGAATTTCTTTAATTTCTTCGATATCTTCACGGATTAATCTCAGCGGCTTCTGTGATGAAGTGCAAAAAATTATAAAATCTTTTTTAAAAACTATCTCATCTTTATTTGTAGGAGTTTTAACGCTTCAAAATCTTGTTAGCAATTCGGCAGATAGCCTGGGCGCAAACACATTAAAATTGACCATAGACAGTTGCGTTCCGATTGTAGGAGGAGCAATAAGCGATGCATTTTTAACTGTGCAAGGGTGTTTGAAAGTGCTCAAAGTAGGCATAGGCGCTTTCGGCATAATAGCCGGAGGAATTATATTTTTACCGGTAATTTTGGAGTGCTTTTGCTGGATGTTTTACCTGAGCGTGTGCAAATTAGCAGCAGATATGTTGGAGGCTAAAAAAATTTCATGTTTTTTAAAATCAACCGGAAATATAGTATCGCTTTTGCTCGCTGTACTTTTGCTTGCGATAGTTGTGCTGATAGTGTCCATAGCGGTGGTTTTGATTATCGGGAGGTAAAAATATGAATGCTGTAAAAAATTGGTCGATGGTAATATCAGGCTCGGTATTGCTTTGCATGATTTTGGAGTTTTTGATTCCGCCCGGAAAAATAGGAAAATCCATGAATATTATTTTCGGAGCTTTTGTTATGTGTTCGGCGATAGGCTGCTTTAAGTCTTTTGATGTAAGGAATTTTAAATCCAACTTTAATTTAAAGAATTTTAAAGCGCCGGAAGAAAAAAGCAAAAAGCTGGAATCGACCGCCGAAGATATTATAACTCGTAACATAGAGTCCATTATTCAGAGAATTTTAAAGGATATAAATATTTCTTACAAAAAAATTGAAATATTTATGGATAGAAACGAGGACAACTGCATAGTAATGATTAGGTGCAAAATATATATTTCAAATGCAGCCAAAGAAAATAGCGAAAAAATAAAAAAAGAAATCGAAAGTAAGCTCAATATCAACACCGAAGTTATAAGTATTTAAGAATTTAAAAATATTGGAGGTTAGTGCAAAATGAAGCTCAATGATTTCGAAAATATAAAAAAATTTATCCGAAAAATATTATCAGTTGAAAATCGTAAGGGGTTGGTGGTCGGTGTAGGAATCTTGGGAATGATGTTGATTGGCTTTTCGGGATTTTCAGGGAAGAGCATTAAATCGGTTTCATCTTCCAAAATTGATAGCAAACATACCACCGAAGTAAAAAGAGAAAAATTAGAAAAAAATTTAGAAAATATTGTGTCAAGCATTCACGGGGCCGGAAAATCAAAGGTTTTAATTACTTTTGAGAACTCTTCCGAAACCGTATATGCTACCGAAGAAAGGAAAAATAAAGAAGAATCAGAAGATAAAGCCGGTGGAGAAGTTACTCGAAAAAAAGAAAGTAATGACTGTGAAAAAAAATATATTACAGTTAAAGATTCAGAAGGCACAGAACATGCGCTGGCCGTTACTGAAATTGAGCCCAAAATCAAAGGAGTTATTATAGCATGTGCCGGAGGTGATAATCCCGTGGTAAAAAAAAGAATAGTAGAAGCAGCCACTACAGCTCTCAGCATACCTTCAAGAAGAGTGTGTGTCACAAAATCCAGTTAGGTAAAAAATCATTTAATATTAATAATTTTAAAATTGGGGGAAACAAAAAATGAAATTTCACAAACGTCAACTTGTTTTAGCATCTTTGGTAACAGCTTTAGGAGTAGCAGTATATTTAAATTGGCAGTTTTCCGATTCAAAAGGAATCAGTGCTTCAAATGTTTTAGAATCAACCAGAGAGCTTGGAGAGGCTAGGTATGTTAACAGTTCAAATTTAGAAGATTCCGAAGATAAAGAAAATTCATCCAAAACTTTATCCAAAGAAACTACAGAGTTTTTTGAACAAGCTGAAGAAAATCGTCAAAAATCCAGAGAAGAAAGCGAAGAAAAGCTAAAAAATTTAATGTCTGATTCAAAAATTTCCGAAGAGACAAAAAAAGAAATAAAAGATAGGTTGGATGATATATCTCAGAATATCCAGAAAGAATCTAATATAGAAAATTTAATACGAGCCAAAGGATTCGGAAAATGTATAGTTTCTTTACAAAACGGGGAATGTAGCGTAATCGTAAGCCCGAAAACTTTGAATGAAAGCTCGGTCATAATAATAAGGGATATCGTTTCAGGGCAAGCGGGTGTAAATTTTGAAAAAATAAAAATTACAGAATCCAAATAAATACTAAAAAATTAAAGCATCTCGAGAATAGTAATCTTAGAGATGCTTTTTATTATTTTATGCGTAATTTATATTGTCCGTACAAGCTTTGCTTGAAAATATTTCTATATCGGGAAAATTTGAAATGAGGTCATTTTTTAGCGGCTCAATAACCACGTTTTCTGTTTTGAAATGCCCTGCGTCCACAATCATTATAGGGAGCCCGTTAGCGGCTAATATTTGACTGTGCTTGATTTCTCCAGTCACAAGTGCATCGGCGCCTTTTAAATATGCCTTCTCGTAGAATTCTCCTCCTGAACCCGAACAAACAGCCACTTTTTTGATTTTCCTATCCGATTTTGTATATCTTATTCCGCTGCAGTCAAGAGATTTTTTTACATGTAAAGCAAATTCTTCATAAGTTAATTCGTTATCCAAATTTCCCACTAATCCTATAGGCAAATCATCTTCATGTGCTAAGGTTGTCAAGTTCCTGAGCCCGAGTGACTTTGCAAGGTGAAAATTCACACCTTTTTCGGCAACATCTAAATTTGTGTGGGCACATATTACGTTAATATTATTTTTGCAAATTAAATCCGGAATGCTCCCAAATTCAATTTTCTTTAAAGCATTAAATATAACCGGATGATGACTTATTATAAGGTTTGCTTCGATTTTTGATGCTTCTTTTATTACATCTTTTGTTACATCCAGTGCAACGAGTACCTTTTTTACTTCGTCATTAATATTTCCGATTAGAAGCCCGCAGTTATCAAATTTCATGGATTTTTCGAATGGAGCTGTTCTGTCTATAAATTGAAATATATCTTTTACTTTCACCATATCTAGTTCTCCTTTTCTAATATATTTGTAAGATAGGTACGTATCTCATTAAAATATTGTTCCTTTCTAAAATCACGTTCCGCATGCGCACCCAGCCTGTGGTTTTCTATATTTTTAATTTGCTTTTTGATTAATCCAAAAGCGTGTTCATCTAAATTATTTTCAAGTTTTCCTATATACAATTCGTGTGGAAGTGGGTTATGTTTTTCTCCTGTGAAATGCGCATCAATTATCAGATAGGATTTTCCGGAACATTTTACGGCTATTTCATTTTGTATTTCGTAACCGTTTGAAAATAAAAACTCGTGTAGTTTTTCTTCGTATTTCATCGGATTTAAAATAAATCTTTTTTTGTACTTATTTTTCCAAGGGCAATTATTTAGTATATTGGATATCATGTTGCCGCCCATACCGGCTATCATAATTTCATCGGCTTCGTTTTCCTTTATATTCGAAAAACCGTCCGAAAGCCTAGTTTCAATATTGTTTTCAAATCCATAATTTTTTATATTTTTTTCTGCGTTTTTTAGCGGTCCTTCGCCTATATCGCAGGCGATGGCGTGAGGAATTTTTCTTTGCAGCATCAAATATATGGGAATATAAGCGTGGTCGGTACCTATATCGGCAATTTTTGAACCACAAGATACCAAATCTGCGCATTTTTTTAATCGATTACTTATTTTAAAATTTTTTATTTTATTCATTTATAAATATCACCATAGTATATTTTGTTTCTGATAAAAAATTAAAAGCTACGATTAACGTAGCTTTTAAATTCAAAGAGTCGGGAAATTATTATTGATCTCCGTTTTCTTCTTTCATTTTCGCAAAGCATTCGCTGCAATAAACAGGACGATCTTCACGTGGTTTGAAAGGAACCTTAGCTTCTCCGCCACAGTTAGCACATTCTGCTATAAAGATTTCGCGATCTTGTTTGCTTGCATTTTTGCGAGCATCTCTGCAAGATTTGCATCTTTGCGGTTCGTTAACGAAACCTTTCTCAGCGTAGAATTCTTGTTCGCCTGCTGTAAAAACAAATTCGCTTCCACATTCTTTGCAGGTTAGAGTTTTGTCTTCGTACATGATGTATACCTCGATTCTTGGAATATAATGTTTTGCCCTAGGACGGGTTCGCACCGACACCTCTGATTTACAACGCTCTGCTATACTAAGCTACTTGGGCACATGTCTTTTTCTAACCTAGTCAAGTATATATGAAGTCAAAAAGTAAGTCAACAATTTTTATAATTTTTATATATAAATTGTTTAGTATGTAGAGCTTGGACTAAAAAAATGACCCATAATTTTAATGTATGTAATTATTTTTTTGTATTTTATAACTTGAACTTTACTGAATTTTAGCTGTAATTGTAATAATTGTTGATCCGGGCTTTGTTGTTATTGCACCATTATTTTCGTCCTGTATAAATTTTGCAGGGGGAATTGACAAAGAAAAATCACTTCCATAGCAAGGAATTTTTATTTCTCCGTTTATGTAAGAGTAATTTTTAGGGCTTAGTGCATCTGAATTTACCGAAACATTTAAATTTAACGGCGCCGGATTAAATGTATCGCTGAATGAAACATTTTGAGCTTCTATATTTCCGTAATTATATAGTATAAAGTTATAAGTGATTATTTCTCCCGAAGTAATTGAATTTGGGTACATGTATTTTATAAGGGTTACATCTGCTTTTTCTTTAACATATATAGTATCAGAAGATTTTATATTATTTATCATACCATCATAAGTCAGCGAGGAAGTGCTTTTTAAAAATGAACCGGTGCTTAAGTCGGCGTTTTTATTTACAGTGGCACTGTAAAAAATTAATACATTTGAAAGCGCAGGTATTTCCTCGACGTTAAAAATGATTTTATCAGGAAGCACCTCGGCTTCTATATCAGAAAAAAATTTACCTCCTATATAAATTTTTGAGGTTCCCGTATATGAAAGAGGAGCAATGATTTTTTGCGACAGACCGGAATTTATGGTATATGAAGCTAAATCATTACTTATTTTTATATTTTTTATATTTCTGTTTCCGTTATTTATAATAGAAAGAACATATGTGATTGTATCATTTAAATAATATGAATTTTCAACCGAAGATAAACTCATGCTTACTGAGTCTTGTAAAGTCGCAAATGCCGTATTGGATAAAACTTCTTCTTTGTTGGAACCATATTCAAAAGTAAGTGAAGCAAAATTTGAAATTTGAGTGGGCATTAATTATACCTCCGTTGTGAGTGGATTTTATCGTTTTGAATTTCAGGAAAATCCTGCTATTTTAATATATTCAAAGACTCGGTAAAGTGATAAATGCAAAAATCTAATGTAATTTTTTGTAATCAAAATGTAAACTTTAGATTTTTACGTTTTGCACAAATAAAATATTAAAATATGGTGAAAAAAATCAAAATGATAGAAAAAGCGTTGAGAAAGTTGAATAAAAATGTGCAAAATGACAATTAGACAATACAACAGATCGTGAAAATAACCAATTTTTTCAAATTTGCCAGCTTGACAAAGTGCAAAATGTTTAATATCATGCTAAGTAGGAGTTGATTAAACGACTGCTGCAAGGTTACAAAAATGGAACAAATAAATACTTTTTAAATTATGGCCTTGAAAGTAAATACATAGGAGGGTATGTATGAAAATTAGCGCGAAAAGAGAAATCAACAAACAAATAAAAAAAGTAATTGCTTTGGGAGTAATGGGAACCATTTGTACCGTTTCTGTTTTTTCTATGGGAACCTTTTCACATGAAGTGACAGTTGACGTGGATAGCAGTATTAAAACTTCTCATACTTTTAATACAGATACGTATAAAATTTTGGAACAAATGGGAATAGGAGTTTCGAACAACGATACCGTTAACAGAGAAGACGGAGAAAACGGAGACATAAAGCTTGAAATAAAAAGAGCTTTTAGTGTACCTGTTTCGAGGGGTGAAAAAGAAATCTTTGTAATGATTTCTTCAGGGACCGTAAAAGATGCCATTGAAAAGTCCGGCATCGTTTTGGATGATAACGATTTAGTAAATTATTCATTGAATGAAGGTTTAAATTCAGAAATGAAAATTGTTATTACGCCCAGAGTTGAAATTAAAGTTAATTTCGGAGGCGAAGAAAAAAGTTGTTTCGTTCCTGTGGGAAAAGTAAGTGAGGCCATTGATTATTTGGGAATTAAGCTTGCTTCTACCGATATTGTAAGTTCAGATATGAATTCTGATGTTTATGATGGAATGAATTTAACTATAAATAAGGTCGAGTACCGAGAAGTAACCAAAAAAGAGGAAATTCCTTTTAATACAATAGTTAAATACAGTAATTTGGTAAGCGGAGCTGATTCCGAGGTTAAATCAACAGGTAAAAAAGGTGAAAGAGAAATAGTTGTAAGAGAAAAAGTTGTTGACGGTGTTGTCGCTGATTCTCAAGAAATAAGCAATGAAGTGATTATAGCTCCTGTTGATGAAGTTGTTTTGAAAAATTCAAATGTAAATTCTTCAAAAACTTCACCTGTCGATGATAAATCTTGCAAAAATGTTTTAGCAGGTTCTGCAACAGCTTATACAGCAGAATCCGGAGCACGAACTTCTACAGGCGCCGTACCAACCCAAGGTGTTACCGTAGCTGTAAACCCTGATGTAATACCTTATGGTAAAAAACTTCTTATAAAATCTACAGACGGTTCTTTCGTATGGCATGGTGTAGCTCAAGATACAGGAGGAGCTTTAAAAAGAGGAAGCGCATTAGTTGATATTTACATGGATTCCAGAGTGGATTGTATAAAATTCGGAAGAAAAAGAGTTAACGTATATTTTGAATAATTAATTTAAGAGCCTTTCGATTAAGTGAAGGGCTCTTAATTTTTTCAGAGATTAAAGATATTTATGCTTTTACGGCGTGAATATCTTTTTGCTTTTATAGTTTACGCAAATTACAAAGTACAGCGCCAGAGTAACTAAAAGTACGCTCCCTAAATTTGTGGAAGACAATGATATTTGCGGCGGCTGTGACGTGTTCAAAAACGTAGGGGAGTAGTACGGAAACAAATTCATTACCATCGGCACAAATAAAACTGTAAGAATTCCGTTTATCAGCCTGTATACAGTGAATTTTATAAAATCAAAATTATCTTCTCCAAAAATTGATTTTATTTGAAGGTGAGCACAAATTCCACCAAATCCAACAGCAAAAAGAATTATACTCGTAGGTGCACTTTTGTATATTACTTCATTGCACCCCGAAGTCATTTCAAGTATAGAAATAAAAATTGTACGAAAATTGTTTATGGAGTCATTTGAAGCAAAAAAATGACTTAAAACATCTTTTGTAAGGATCGAAGATTTTAAAATTTCAATTAATGTATAAAACACTACTATCAAGGCGCTCATAATAATTATCGATTTTGAAGTATCTGAACAGGATTTTATAAGAGAATCAGATATATTCAATTTCTTATTTTTATCTGTATTTTCATTAAAATAAAAATCTAATTTTTTTTGCCTTGCAAATATCCCTGAAATTATCCCTATAGAAATCGATAAAATTATCTGCACAATAAATATGAGGAATCCTAATTTGTAATTTTTTAAAAGAATATTTCCTACTATTTCTATGATGAAAGCCGGGCCTGCGTTAACCGAAAAAGTCATTAGCCGATTTAATTGTTCGATGTTTATTTCTTTAGATTCGTAAAGACTTTTTGCGCCGCGAGCTCCTACCGGATATCCACCGATTAAACTTAAAATTATTATCGGAGCAGTACATCCGGGGAGATAGAACAAGAATTTGGTTACAGGATTTAAAATTTTTGATAAATTTTGAGTAACTCCGGAATTTACAATGAATGACGTAAATATCATAAAAATGAAAAGCGACGGAATCAAAGTATTTGCGCAATATATTATCCCTTTGTGGGCCCCTGAAGACGCTGCAGATATATTTGATATTATTCCTACCAGTATAAAAATCATTATGATTAAAGGTAAACTATTTTTTAGAATCTTGATATTTTTTAAATAATATTTCATTTTTTATCACCCTTTAAAATATATATGAATTAGAAAACTACTTTTATTTATTAAATCTCGGATTAAAATTTTTTCGTACAAAAGGCGGTGACTTATGTATGGGTAAAAAGTCTTCTTTTCAAAAAGCCAAGCAGATGTTGTCAGATTGGAATAAGTCGCCTCTCGTTGACATGATGAGTCCAACACGTATTGAATTTAAAAGTAACAAAGAAGTTATTGTAGAGGGCTGCAAAAGTATTGATCAATATGATGAAAATATGGTCAAAATAAAAGTTACAAAAATGACGATTTTATTTTTTGGAAGGAATTTAGAACTTAAATGTATGACCTCAGATTCATTGGTTATTTACGGATTTATTACATCTGTCGAATTTGTTACCTAGCGAATAAAAAATAAGATAATAAGTAGGGTGAGTTAAAGTTGAATGTTGTAAGGTGGTTCCTGGGGTATATTTCATTTGAAATCGAGGGAGAATGCACAGAAAAAATTATAAACAGATTCATAAAAGAAAAGATAAGCGTATGGGATATAAGCAAGATTGGAAAAAGTTTTTACGGCAGAGTTTTAGAGCCGGATTTTGAGAAATTTGAAAAAATAGTAGAAGAAAGCAATTGCAGCTATAAAATCAGAAAAGAAAAAGGGTGGCCGTTTTTTAAGAATAAATATAGAAAACGAATTGGATTTTTGATAGGGGTAGCGGCTTTTTTGTGTGTGATTTATTGCTTTTCCTTTTACATCTGGAATGTAAAAGTTTCGGGAAATGAAAATTTAAGCACCGATGAAGTGTTGCAAACCGTAAAAGAACTCGGAATTTATCCGGGAGTTTCAAAAAGAAGTATTGATTTTCCGCAGGTTGAACAAATGGCCATGATAAGACTGAAAGATGTTGCCTGGATGTCGATTAATGTTTCGGGGAGTTGTGTTAATGTATCCTTGAAAGAAAAAGCAAAGCAACCTGAACTTGTTTCCAAGGGCGAGCCTTGTAATATAGTCGCAAAATGCAGCGGGCAAATTGAAAAAGTAGAAACATATAGCGGCACTGCGTGTGTTAATACCAACGATGTGGTTACTCAAGGGCAGCTTTTAATCAGTGGAATTGTCGAAAATTTGAACAGCGAAAATTCTTTTGTATGTGCCGAAGGAAAAGTTTTTGCTAAAGTGAGAAAAAATATTGTTGAAAAGATTGAAATTAATCAAACGAAAACCAAAGATACAGGAAAAACAATTAAAAAATATGATTTTTATGTCTTCGGCATGAAAATCCCGATAGGGCATCAAAAAAATACAGATGAAAATTACAGATTGGAAGAGAAAGAAAACAAGCCGGTGATTTTCGGCATGGAGTTGCCGTTTAAAATGAAAAAAGATACTTATTATGAACAATCTTACGAAGACATTTCTTTAACCGAAGAAGAAGCCTACTCGGAATTAGAAAAAAATATTGACGCAAAAGAAAAACAAGAGTTCTCGGAGTGCAAAATTTTAGAGAAATCTTCAGAAAAATATGTCGAAGGTGATCAAGCGTTTATTAATAATACTTACGTCTGTATGGAAAATATAGGTAAAAAAGAAAAAATTTTATTTGAAGATTAGTAAAATATTCACCAAAAAGTAAAGCGTGTGTTTGAACCTCGTGAAATTATTTTATATTTATAATAAAGTGTTTGACAAGAGAGGAAACTTGCATTATAATTAATATTTGTAAAACATTTTGCAAATGTACCTTGAAATGCTAAGAAAATTAATTTGTTTTAACAAAAAAGCTTATAAGAGTTGTAGAAAATTGTAATAAATAACGGTAAAACGTATTATTAAGAAAATATTATGAGACTTATTGTTTATAATTAGTAATTAAATCAAAAATTTTTTTAGTAAAGGGCAATAAAATTTATGTAAGTAACAAATTTCGTGTTTATTAATTCAGGAGGATGAAATTTAATGGTTGTTGACAAAACTAGGGTAATAATAGTGAATAGACAAAAGGAAATAAAAATTCCGACAGGAATCCGCATGCTTATAAGAAGATGTTGTAATGCTGTTCTTAAACTCGAGAAATTTAAGGGCTCTGCAGAAGTTAGCGTAACTATAGTTGATAATGCGTACATACAAAGCCTTAATAAACAATATAGAGACAAGGACGTACCTACAGATGTTCTTTCTTTCCCTATGGGCGAAAATGGCGTTTATGAAGTTGATCCCGAGACAAATTCTCAAATCCTTGGAGATATAGTTATTTCTATGGAAAAAGTTTTAGAACAAAGCAAATTGTATGGACACAGCTTGAGAAGAGAAGTAGCATATCTTACAGCTCACGGAATGCTTCATTTGTTGGGTTATGACCATGAACAAGGCGGAATTGAAAAAATGCGCATGAGAGAAAGAGAAGATAGAGTCCTTGATTTGCTGGGCTTTTCCAATGCGGTTTCTTACGTATTAGATGAAGAAGAAACTAAGTAGTATGAGAATTTTAAAAAGCTTTAAATATGCAATCAGAGGTATAATTTATACAATAAGAAACGAGCGAAACATGAGAGTACATTCGGTCGTTTCTCTTTGTGTTATTTTTCTTTCTTTCTTTTTTAATTTATCCGCCGAAAAATACTGTATTTTGGGGCTCGTAATATCCTTTGTTATTGTTAGTGAAGTCATAAACAGTTCGCTCGAGAGTCTTATCGATTTGTGCGCCAAGGACTATAATTCAATTGCCAAAGCAGCTAAAGATATGGCCGCAGGAGCTGTTTTGATAGCTTCGATTACAGCTGTTATTGTAGGAGCAATATTGTTCAGCGACATTCAAGGGTATGTGAGGTTGTACCATTTTTGTATTAGATGCCCGTGGGTAATTATTTTGGCATCAATTTTTATGGTAATAGGGTATTTTTATGTGTTTTTAGGGCCTACCGAAACTAAAAATAGAATAAAATTAAAGTTTAAAAATATAATAAATAAGCTGAATATTAAAAGATTTAGCGGGAGGTAAAATTGAACGAAATAAATACAAAATCTTTATTCATTTCCGTAGTGGGCAAGCCTAATGTCGGAAAATCTTCTTTGGTTAATATGGTTGTAAATTCAAAAGTTTCGATTGTTTCTCCGAAACCACAAACTACGCGCGATAAAATACTAGGAATTTTTACCAACGAAAATACGCAGCTTGTTTTTATTGATACGCCGGGATTGCTTCAACCTAAGAATAGACTTGGAGACTATATGGTTTCTCAAATAAATAGTTCTTTTTCCGGAGCTGAAGCCATTTTGCACGTCGTTGAAGTGGGGGATAAATTAAACCAACTGGACGAAAAATTGATTGAAAAATTCAAAAAAGTGGATATTCCGGTGATTCTTGTTATAAATAAAATTGATTTATCAAGAGACAAAACCTCTTTGATTGAAGAAATAGACAAATGGAGGAAAGAATTTTCGTATGCGCAGATAATTCCGATTTCTGCTAAAACCGGTGACGGAAGAGAAATTTTAATCGATGAATTATCTAAATTTGCGATGACTTCAGTGTTCTTTTTTGACAAAGATGACATTACCGACAGAAGCGTAAGAAACTTGACTGCTGACATAATAAGAGAAAAACTTTTGTACTTTTTAGACAAAGAATTGCCTCACGGAGTGGCTGTTTCTATTGAAAGGTTTAAGTATAGAAATGATACTTTGGTTGATATTGATGCTGTAATTTATTGCGAAAAATCGAATCATAAATCCATAATTATAGGGAAAAATGGAAATATGATAAAAAATGTCGGTGTAGAGGCTCGAAAAGATTTGGAACGAATGATAGATTGCAAAGTGAACCTGAAATTATGGGTAAAAGTCAAAGAAAATTGGAGAAATCGCGAAAATATTTTGAGTAGCTTGGGCTATAAGGAATTTGATATGAAATAAACAAAAACATTTGTTAAATTATATTAAAATTTTGAAATATATCTATATTTTTTATTTGAATAGTAGTATAATATCCTTTAGAGATTGGCTTATGGATTAGAAAAATTACCTATCTCTGAAGGAGGTATCTGAAATTATGGATAACAATTCAGCGTGGGAAAAATTCCAAAAGTCCGGAAGTGTTATCGATTACCTGAAATATAAATCCGGATTTGAGATTTTACCCCCTACTTTCACTAAAGATAAATATGATGATTCTCAAGGTGAAACGAATGCACATAGAAATAAAGGGAATAATCGTTAAAGAGGCTAACTATAAAGATAACGACAAAATTTTGACTATATTTACAGCTGAGAAGGGGATAATTTCGGCTGTAGCTCGCGGTTGTAAAAAAATGAAAAATCGAGTAGGAGCGATATTACAAGTGTTTTCTTATGGTTCGTTTTCTTTGCGGGTCACTTCAAAAGGATATATTATAAATGATGCTAGGGTAGATGAAGTTTTTTTTGGACTGAGGGAAAGCTTAGAAAGATTGGCTTTAGCACAGTACTTTTGTGAACTTATTTTTACGTTGTCGCCAGAATATCCGAATTCTCAAGATTTTTTAAAACTTTTTTTGAATTCACTATATTATTTGGCGAGCGGTAAAAAAGATTATAGAATTTTAAAGAGCATTTTCGAGCTTAGGGCGTGTTCTATGTGTGGCTATGAGCCGGATTTAATCGGGTGTGCTGAATGCAAAAAATATAGCACCCCTACAATGAATTTTTTCATTGATAAGGGTGTTTTGATGTGCGAAGATTGCGCTGTGGGTGTGTCGAAATCTAATTCATATAAAATTTCTGAATCTGTTGTTTTGGCACTGAAATATATTGTTTATTCGCCTATAGAAAAAATTTTCTCGTTTAAAATTTCGGATTCTTGCATTAAAACTCTTTCTGAAATTACCGAAGTTTATGTCATGTTTCATTTGGATTATAGATTTAAATCTCTTGATTTTTATAATAAATTAAATAATTTGGATTAACTGATTTATGTAATTTAGGACATTAGACACAATAAAACATATTATTATACCGGTAATCGTGGGTATCAAAAAGGACAAAATTGTCCATTTTATACTTCCGGTTTCTTTTTTTATTGTAAAACATGTCGTGCCGCACGGAAAGTGCATCAAAGAAAATAACATTACCGAAATAGCAGTTACATAAGTCCAGCCATGCGAAACGAGGAGGGTGTGAAGCTGCAAAGAGCTTTCCAGTTCCATCAAACTGCTTCCGCATAAATATCCCATTATGATTATCGGAAAAACAATTTCATTTGCCGGGAATCCCAGTATAAACGCCATTAATATAGTTCCGTCCATGCCGATAAGTTTTCCGAAAGGCTCCAAAAAATTTGAGGTATAAGCCAAAACGCTAATATTGTTTATTTTTATATTTGCCATAATCCAAATTATAACTCCGGCAGGAGCTGCGACAGTTATGGCTCTCCCGAGAACGAATATTGTGCGGTCAAACAAAGACCTTATGAGTATTTTTCCGATTTGCGGGCGCCTGTAGGGTGGCAATTCCAAGATAAAAGATGAGGGAATTCCCTTTAATAAAGTGCCGGATAAAATTTTTGAAATCAAGAAAGTTATAAGTATTCCAAAGATTATTACACAAGTTAATATCACGGTAGATAGGACTGAATTTAGCATAGTTATGCTGCTGCCTATGAAGAACATAGTTATTATTGATATAAGTAGTGGGAATCTTCCGTTGCAAGGGACGAAATTATTCGTAAGAATTGCTATTAGTCGTTCTCTTGGCGAATCAATAATTTTGCATCCAATAACTCCGCAAGCATTGCACCCGAACCCCATGCACATCGTTAAAGACTGTTTCCCATGAGCTCCGCATTTTTTAAATACATTATCTAAATTGAACGCCACTCGAGGAAGGTATCCGACATCTTCCAAAAATGTAAATAACGGAAAAAATATTGCCATAGGGGGAAGCATTACGGAAATTACCCACGCAAGTGTTCGATAAACTCCCATGATTAACATTTCGGACAGCCATGCCGGAGAATGAATATAAGAGGAAAAGTCAATCAACCTGTCTTGAACCCAAAATAATCCCGAGGCAATAACTTCAGAGGGATAATTTGCACCTACTATTGTTATCCAAAATATTCCCAGAAGCATGAGAATCATAATAGGAAACCCTGTGATTTTTGATGTTAGGATCCTATCGATTAATCTGTCTTTAAAGTCATAATTTCTATTTTCGATTTTAACGCAGAGCTTATATATTTGTTCTGACCGTAAAATCAATGTTTTGGCGATTTCACTTTGTACACAAAAAGATTTCTTGGTATTTATTTCTTTTTGGCATTTATTGAACGATTTTTTAAAAGATTTAGTTTCGAAAATATCTTCATCTAAATATTTTTTTATGGATTTTGAAATGCTTTGATTATTTTCCAAAAGTCTTAAAGAAAGCCATGATTTATCTATATCTTTAGAAAGTTTTTCAGGAATATTTTTTTCTAATTTTTCTACTGTTTTAGATAGAAATTCAGGGTATTGATTTTTAACCCTAAAAGTTTTTATTTTTCCTTCGCAAACTTCTTGAACGGCTTTTTTTAATTCTTCCATGCCTTTTCCAAGACGAGCATTTGTAGCAACTACAGGCACGCCGAGCTGTAAAGATAACTCGTCTAAATCTATATGAATTTTCTTTTTTTTCGCCTCATCTATTAAATTTACGCACACCACAGCTTTTTTCGTAACTTCTAAAATTTGCAAAGCTAAATTTAAATTTCTTTCGATGCACGTAGCGTCCAGGGTTATTATCACCGCGTCGGGATTCTCGAAACATATAAAATCTCTGGCGATTTCTTCTTCCGGAGAATTTGCGGTCAATGAATATGTCCCCGGCAAATCAGTTATGTAAAATGTCGTGTCATTGTATTCGTATTTTCCTTTCGCGCATTCTACAGTTTTTCCCGGCCAGTTTCCCGTGTGTTGATTAAGTCCTGTCAAAGTGTTAAATACTGTACTTTTCCCGACATTTGGATTCCCTGCAATTGCCAAATTATGGGAAGATAAATTTTTGGATTTATTTTTAAATTTTTTAATTTTAAACTTTGAACTTTTTTTAATCAAACTCATATCACTATCAACTCCATGAAAAAATTATATAGATTCTACTATTATTTTTTTAGAGTCTTTGTTTCTTAAAGCAATTACGCTCCCTCTAACAAGATATGCGACAGGGTCTCCCGAGGGATTTTTTTGAAGAGTTTTTATTATTGTTCCGGGAATTATTCCCAAATCCAAAATTCTGTGATATATTTCTTTGGAAACATTTACGGAAATCACTTTATATTCTTTGTTTTCCTGCGATTTTGACAATGGTTGAATTGTGGTTTTCATATGATTCTCCCTAAAAAATTTGTTTTTATACAAATTATGAAGAAAAAACATAATTGTTCATAAAAAAAGCACCGATATTCCATCGGTACTTTAATTTTATGATCTATTCTTTATCTAATTTGTTTTGCTTGCTCCCCTTGACACTCTTGTTCGCATTGGAAGCTTCAATATTCATTTCACTTGTTGCTTCACCCGCAAATAGCCATGTTTCTTCCTTTATCATATTTTTGATACCTGTCTCTGAATCTAAAACATTTTTGAGTGCATTTTGCAAAGTTTTTTTCGGTAATTCTCGATTTCCTATTACGTCATCAAAGCATTCCTTTAAATACTCATAGTAGTTACTTTTATCTTTATCTTTACCACTTAATTCGCTTTCGCATTTTTTCATAAAGTCTTTTAAATATTTTTTACAAGTTTCTATGAGAGTGTTATTGTTTTGTCGTCCTATTTGTTGTCCGATTGTTTTTACGAATTTTCTATATGTGTCTATCTCACTACACTGATTAATTGTACTGGTCTGTTCTGCGGGTACACCTGTCGGCTTGGCTCTTGCGCCGCTCTTTAAAACTATATAGGCTCTCAAAAGCGCCCTGGTATAATTGTAAATCTTTTCGGCTCCCGCTGAAGAATCGGATTTTTTATAAGATTCTTTTCCGTATGCTCCTTTGAAATAATTTTTCGTAACTTCATTTACATCCATACCGTCTTGTTTTGAACGATCTTCTATAAATTCTTTTTGATATACTAGACGCAGGTTGAACAGGTTCGAGTCTTGTGTAGGTTGAGATGATACAATTATATTTCTTAAATCATCTTTAGAAAAGCACTCTCTGTTGCCACTTACGTTGTAGTCTTTTGGTTCCTTGTTCTCGGCAGTACCATTACCGTCTAGATTCTCGACAGGACTACCATCAACTTGATCCTTGACGGGACCATCACCGCTTTCTCTTTCTCCTTTAGTTTTTTCTTTGGTGGCGTTTCCTTCTTTTTTGCCGCCTAACTTGTTCTTAACTTTAGACCACAAGGATTTTGCTTTTTTACCTATTGAAGAAAGCATACTATCTGTTTTGTCTTTTCCTGGTTGTTCATTATCCATTTGCTGGTATAAGTACAATAAACTTTCTCCTGCTTTTTCCAAGAAGTTTGTTTGGTACATTTTTCCTCTCAAAATATCTCTAAAAACATGGCCCTTGGTGTATTCAGTATGTTTATTGACGTTTTCGTTAGCTTCCGGAGCGGGGGATGGTTCAACTTGTCCATCTTTTGTTTCTTCATTTTCATTTTCATTATTACTTTCGGTTCCGCCAGTAATAGCGAGCATTTCTTCTTTTTTTGCTGCTCGTGGAGCTAGGTTGGGCTTGTTTTTCGGAGGGGGAGGAATAATCTTCCTCATAACTTCCTTGAAGAATTGGTCTATCGCAATATCGAAATTGTACTGGCTGGTTTCGGCCTCCGATATATTTTTTTTGCTCGTTCTGAATTCTTCTGCTTCTTTTCTTTCAAATCTTTTTTTGCCTCTCAGCGCAGTAAAAGCGTCCATTTGTTCATTTCTAAACTCGATCTTTAATTTTCTGTAATCTATCTCGAGCTGTTTGCAATATTTTTCAATAATTTTTGCCTTTGCCGCTTCAAAATCCGCTTTTGTCGACGGAGAGAATTTCTTCCAAGAAAAATCGAGGATAGATTTCTCTTCTTTTGTCGGAGCAATGCTGGCGGCAGCACGCTCTTCCGACCTTTTTCGAAATTCATTGGCTAACTTATCTTTTGCCGCCTGTATTTCAGAAGGTAGAGGCATCGGAGGCCTCGGTTGTTTTGTGGCTGGTTGATTAAGTGCTGGAGGTGGCTTGGTAGGCATTTGAGGATTTGGTCGAGTTGGGAGAGTAGACGCTGGAGGAGTGGCATTTACCGTCTGCGTGTTATCCGGTGCAGCCGGGAGAGCAGCCGATGGAGGAGTGGCATTTACCGTCTGTGCATTAATCGTCGGAGGAGCCGTGGTAGGCATTGGAGAGGTTGGTCGAGTCGAGAGAGTAGACGCTGGAGGAATGGCATTTTCCGTCTGTGTATTAATCGTCGGAGGCGCCGTGAGAAGAAGCGGTGTTGGAGTGGCAGTTCCTGCCTGTGCACTCTCCGGAGGAGCTGTGAGAAGAAGCGGTGTTGGAGTGGCAGCTCCTGCCTGTGCGTTCTCCGGCGTGGGTGAAGGAGTTTGCGCGTTATTATTCTGTTCCTTAGGCCCAGCGTTTGATTGAATCGGTGGTCTAGTGAGAGGAATAGGCGGGCGTTTGCTAGCGGCAGCTTTTTGGCGTGCAGCTATCGTGCTTTGGACAATCGCATTAAGTGAAACCAGATATTTTTTTGATTGATCTTGATTCTTATTATCGTTCGAATTGTCTACAGGATCAAGCTGAACAGTAAGTCTACCTGCTTGAGTGTATAGTTCACTGAGTTCTTTACGACACGCATTATCGAGATCATCCTGCCTCTTCAAAAGTTTTTCGTCATAATCCGCAGACATAGTTTTTATGGCCTTAGTTATTTCTTCAGTGCTTAAACTTGAGTACTTATTGTTAAAAGTGCTGCCCTCAGCCCCCTTGGAATCTTCTGTGGACGCTTCCGGAAGGCTAGGCTGATCTTCTTTTTGGGCGTCGGTGTCGTCAGTGGAAAACGTCCCCTTTTTTTTCGCTTTTTCTTGCCTTCTTTCCTCTAAGAAACCTCCAATTTGTTCAGACGATTCTTTTATATAACTCGATATATCATCATTAACACCTTTAACTTTACCGCCGTTGGCATCCTCTGTACTATCGGGTTTGCCGATAATTTTATCCTTGAGGTTACCTTTTTTTACGGTAGGCATTTCCAGATAGTCCCAATAGAGTCTTCCTTCTTCGTTTCCTATATATTTCAGCATGTTATTTATGGATTTTATTGGACGTCTATCGTCTTCGCGTAATGCGGGTGTTATAATATTGCCATCTTCATCCGTTATATCCTTACTCCGATATGCTAGTGTATTCTTTATTGTATTAGATACAGTTTCCTGGAACGATTTAAATTTTTGTTGATCTATAAAATAATTTTCGATCAAATTCGCTCTCGCTTTAGCTCTTGCGCCGTCGTTTTCTTCGTTATTTACTTCTTTCATTAACTCGGCGTCAGTTTCGTCAAAATTCTTTCTTCTAGTCTGAATTTGTTCTAAAAATATGTTGTCGAAGTATTTGTTTTCCCTATAATAATTTTGTAAATCTTCTTTGAACTTTTTATCTTTTTCAAACTCTTCTGCAGCAGTAAGAGGACTAGCCATTTGAACACCTCCTTAATTTTATAATTATCTTAATGCAAGTCCTGCACCAAGCATGGCCATATTCATAAATTTAGTAAATTTTGTTCTTCCTTCGGCATCGGACTCGGCTTGTGCTTTAAATCCTAAGGCATTTGCAGATCTATCTCTCTGAATATTTACACTTACCTCTCCTTTTAACGGATGCCCCCACTGAGAAAAGGCGCGGTATGTTGGGTTTATAGATTCAAGTACTCCGTAAAAACTAACTTGACTTCCCCATCTGAAAAGTGCACGAGGCTTTTTATATTTACTTACATGGTCAATTAGTGCTTGAAGTGATGAAAATTTCTCGCTCATCAAATGAAAGCTATCCATAAATCCCATCGCTCCGTTTGCTGTTCTTGCCTGGTATTCATCGTAAAAATCGTAGTATAGAGTTACCCCAAGTGAAGCTTCATTTCCATAACTTGAATCGTACGACGTTTCTCCGCTTGCCTCGTTTAATCCCCCGGTTATGTCACGAGTGGAGTTTGAATATTGATAGACCAAATCGCTGGGGTTGATTTGCACAGGAACAGTTTTATACTTAGCTGAGTTAGGATTTGTTATATTGCTTCCTACTTCTATCAATGTAAAAGTCGCTTTTTCAACCGTGCTGTAATCATTTAAGACTCCGGTTACGTAATTATCGCCTAATAGCCCTGAAAGTAAACCCATAAAATCAGTCCTTTTTTATTTTTATATTTAATATAATTATAAGTTCGCTAAATAATTGCTTATTATTATAAAATTTTCACATATTATTATACTTGTAGATTTTGTCCATGTCAATATGTTAAGGTAAATAATTTAAAAATTGTTTTCGCTTTAAAAAAAGTCTTGGTTGTGGTATAATTTTACCCTAAAATATATTTTAATCGGAGGAAATAGTTGAAACTAAAATTCATTAAGTTAACAGGTGTTTTGATGGCGTGCGGTATGTTGTCGGGCTGCGGCGGAGCCAATTTTTTTGACGTTCAAACTGCTATGCATGCACCTAGATTGTCGGAAACTCAAGAAGAAGTTAAAAAATGTGTCACAGAGTATATGAATTCGGACTTGATTTGGAAATATACTTGGTTCGAGGACGGCTATTCTGCGCTGATAAAATGCGAGTTGGCAGAAAATTCACCGCCGGTGTATGTTGCATGCTGCCGAGCTCCTGAAGAATCTAAAAAATTACATATTTTATTTGTGAACAGATTGGAAGATAAATGGAAAGTTGTCTACGATTCAATACATATTACCGATGAAATCAATAACATAGTTCTGGAAGATATTGATAGCGACGGCATCAAAGAGATAGTTATATATAACAAAAATTTTGAAAATTCAACTAATTCAATGCGATGCTATAAGGTTGAAAAAAATATTATAAAAGAAATAAAGAAGTATTAGTTTATTACGGAGGAATTTTTAGATGAAACGTGTTTTAGTTGTAGAAGACGAAGAGGCCATAAGAGAGTTTGAAGTCATAAATTTGCAAAGATCAGGTTACCAGGTTGTAGAGACAGATAGCGGGGAAAAGGCGCTTGAAATGTTCGATAGATATAACGGAGATTTCGATTTAGCCGTGCTTGATATCATGCTCCCCGGAATTGACGGTATGAAAGTTTGTAAAGAAATAAGAAAAAAGAGTGACAGCATAGGAATAATTCTTTTGACCGCCAAAACTCAAGAGATGGATAAAATTAGCGGTTTGATGTTGGGTGCTGATGATTATATTACAAAACCTTTCAGCCCGTCTGAACTTGTGGCGAGGGTTGACGCGCTTTACAGAAGAGTGGCTCTTAATATGATGAGAAGTGAAAATAAATTTCAAGAAGAAATAAAATTTGGAGAATTTGTTTTAAATTTGAGAAATCGAGCTTTGAAAAAAAGAGGAAAAGTAATAGAACTCACTCAGGTTGAATTCCAAATTATGGAATATTTTTTTTCAAATCCCGGAACTGTTCTAAGTAGAACTCAAATTTTGCAACATGTTTGGGGAGAATCTCACAAAGGCGAAGAAAAAATAGTGGATGTTAACATAAGAAGATTAAGAATGAAAATAGAAGACACTCCATCCGCTCCGAACCATATAATCACCGTATGGGGTATGGGCTATAAATGGGAAAATTAAAATTACAGAGGGCTTGATAATGGGTTTTAAAGGAATAAGAAAAAGATGGATATTAAAGAGTTTAGGTTTTACGATATCAATTTTCACGGCTCTTGTGATCAGCTTTGCGCTGGTGGTAAGAGGGTATTTTTACAGCGGCATAAAGCAAACTATAAAGGGCCGTACGAACGAACTCTACAATATTTTAAACGGGCATGCTATAGATAAAGATTTTAAATTTTTAGATATATCCAAAGTTTATGTAGAAAATTTTTCTGATAGTAAAATCATGGAATTAATGATTTTTGATAAAGAAAGCAAGGTAATAATTACTTCATCGGGATTTTTGCCGGAATACGAAGAGATTATGCCTGATTTTGATGAAGCTCGCACAGACTCTCAAAATTTAGGAATGTGGCAAGGAAGGTCATCTACAGGAGAACGGTTGATGGCTGTTACTAAATGTATTTATAACGATGATGGAAATTTTTTGGGCGCTGTTAGATATGTGGTTTCTATGGAAGAAGCTAATTTTAGAATAATTCTTGGAACTTTGCTTATCCTTTTTGTCGAAGTCGTTGTGGTTGCATTTATGATTGCTTCGGGGATGTATTTTATAAAGTCCATAGTTAGACCTATAAGTGAAATTTGTGACCAGGCAAAATTGATAGCTCAGGGAGATTTTCACATAAAAATAGAAAAAAAATATAACGACGAAATAGGGGAGCTCACCGATACCATAAATTATATGGCAGAAGAACTTGATAATTCTGAAAAAATAAAAAATGAGTTTATTTCCTCTGTTTCCCACGAACTCAGAACGCCGTTGACAGCAATAAAAGGTTGGGCGGAAACCATGCAGATATGTGATTCGGACACAGAAACCATGAAAAAAGGTCTAAACACGATAATAAAAGAAGCCGGCAGACTTTCATGGATTGTGGAAGGTTTATTGGATTTTTCAAGCATAAAAGAAAAAAGAATTAAGCTTGTTAAAGAAAAAATAGATGTCTTGGCCGAGCTTGGAGAGGCCGTATACATGTTCAAGGATAGGGCAGTGAATGAGGGGAAAACTCTCATATATAACGAGCCTAAAGTTATTCCTGCTATAATCGGAGATAGGAATAGACTTCGCCAAGTGTTTATAAATATTATTGATAATGCTTTAAAATATACATCGAGCGGCGGAGGAGTTAGCGTTGACGTCGGAGTTAAGGACAACATGGTGTATATCAGCGTCACAGATAATGGCTGCGGAATACCTGCCGAGCACCTCCCTAATGTTACGAAAAAATTCTATAAAGCCAATTATTTAAAAAGAGGCTCTGGAATAGGGTTGGCGATTGTTGATGAGATAGTAGCCCTTCATGATGGGAATTTACAAATTATCAGCGAAGAAGGATTCGGCACGACTGTTATTGTCAATATTCCTGTAGCTCCTTCCGAAAAACCAGAGGAATAACCGGAGTGAAAAATGACTTGGAAAGAATTATATAATCAAACTGTATGTAGATTAAGCGAGGCAGGAGTAGAAGAAAGCCAATCAGAATCAAATATAATATTCGAGCATTGTTTCAATATGGATAAATTAAAAATTATTTTGCACGGCCACGAAGAATTTCCGGAAAATTCAATTAATAGACTCGACGAAATAATATCCAAAAGAAAAAAAGGTATCCCGATACAGTATATACTCGGGGAATGGAATTTCAGAAATTTGAGATTTAAAGTCGGCGAGGGAGTTCTTATCCCTCGTGACGATACCAATATTTTGGTAGATGTTTTGACTGAATTTTTGAGATGTAAAGAAAGCCCGTGCATAATCGATTTGTGTAGTGGCAGCGGTTGCGTGGCGATTTCAATAGAAAAAGAACTGAGTTTAAATACGCCTGAGATTTTTGGGGTAGAGCTTTCGGAAAAAGCCTTTGAATATTTTAAGAGCAACACAGAAATCAACCGCAGTAATGTTAAAACTATAAATGGCGATATTTTAAAAATTCATAGTGAATTTTGTGATAATAAATTTGATGCAATAGCGTCAAACCCTCCGTATATCAAGACTGATGAAATTTCTCACTTGCAAAAAGAAGTGAAATCTGAGCCGACAATGGCACTTGACGGCGGAGAAGACGGGCTTTATTTTTATAAAAATATTTGCAAAAATTGGATTCCTAAGCTTAAAATCGGTGGAATGATTGCGTTTGAAATAGGTTTGGGACAAGAAAATGAAGTTAGAAGTTTTATGGAGAAATCAGGAATAAATTGTATAAAATTTCACAAAGATATAAATAATATTATCAGGGTAATAAGTGGAATAAAAAAATCGGCACTTTGATTTGTGTCGATTTTTTGGTTTAATAAAGTTTTTAATTTATACATTATTTATAAAATATTTCTATAGTGATTATAAAATTTCTCAAAGGTACCTTGTTCAAGGTTTTCTCTTATTTTTTCCATCAGGCTGTTGTAAAAATATAAATTATGCATAACAGCAAGCCTCATTCCCAGCATTTCCTTGCTTTTTAACAGATGCCTTATATATGCCCGAGAGTGATGTTTACACGTTGGACAATCACAGTTGGAATCCAACGGACTGTCATCTCGTTCATATTTAGAGTTAAGAATATTTATAGAGCCTTGCCATGTGAATATTTTCCCGTGACGCGCATTTCGGCTGGGCATCACGCAGTCCATCAAGTCCACGCCTCTTGCCACTGCTTCTAAAATATTTTGCGGTGTTCCGACTCCCATCAAATATCTGGGTTTATCTTTGGGCATGTACGGCTCGACAGCTTCTATGATTTCATACATTTCTTCGGCGGTTTCTCCAACAGCGAGTCCTCCGATTGCATATCCGTTTAAGTCCAGTTCTCGAATTTTTTCCATGTGTTCAATTCTAATATTTTTGTAAGTACTTCCTTGATTTATTCCAAAGAGCATTTGCTTTTTGTTTAAAGTGCTGTCAATAGAATTTAATTCGTCCATTTTATTTTTGCATCTTTTTAACCATCTTACGGTTCTTTCGCATGAATTTTTTGTATAAGAATACTCCGCCGGATTAGCTATGCATTCATCAAATGCCATCGCTATCGTAGAAGCAAGATTAGACTGAATCTGCATGCTTTCTTCAGGTCCCATAAATATTTTGTGCCCGTCTATGTGAGAAGAAAATTCCACGCCTTCTTCTCTGATATTTCTTAGTTTTGCGAGCGAAAACACCTGGAATCCACCGCTGTCAGTAAGCACAGGTCCGTCCCAGGATGTGAATTTCCTTATTCCGCCTTGACTTTTTACTACTTCATCACCCGGGCGCAAATGCAAGTGGTACGTGTTGCATAACTGCACTTGGCACTTAATATTTTTTAAATCTATTGCGGAAACAGCTCCTTTGATTGCTCCACATGTGGCTACGTTCATGAATCCGGGCAATTTTACGGTTCCGTGAGGAGTTTCAAATTCTCCTAATCTGGCGTTCATTTCTTTCTTTTTTAATGTGTACAATTAAACATCTCCATTTTATATTGATAATTATTTTAAATTAAAGTATTGTAAATTTATAATTTTTAAATTGAGGGGTCGATATCTATGACAAAGGCATTCTTAGCCATAAAATACTACGAGGACATGAGAAACAAAGAATTAATAGAAAAAATATACTCATCTTTAAAAGAGCAAAATATAGAAACTTTTATATTCGCAAAAAATGTCCAAAATTACGAGCCTTGTGAAATGTCCGGCAACGAAGTTATGAAACTTGCTTTCGATACAATAAAATCTTCGGATATTTTCATAATTGACGCTTCTGAACTGAGCATAGGAATAGGAGTGGAAGCGGGTGTGGCTTATTCCAACGGCATTCCCATATATTTAATTGCTAATAAAAATTCATATGTTTCGGAATCAATAAAAGGAATTTCGAAAAAAGTATTTTTATATAGTCACCCTGAAGAGATCAAGAATTTTAAAATTGATTATTAATTACATCTTTCATAGTGTAAAATCCCGTAGGCTTGTCCTTTAGGAAATATGCGGCTTTCAAGGCGCCGTTGGCGAAAATATCCCGAGATTCCGCGTGATGAGAAAGAGTTATGATTTCTTTATTTCCGGCAAATATAACCTCATGGTCGCCCGGAATTGTGCCTCCTCGTAAAGAATGAATTCCTATTTCACTTTTTTCTCTTGCTTTGCGATTTGAACTTCGGTCGTAAATAAAATTTTTTTTACCTTCGCATGTTTGAGATATTTCTTCGGCAATCATCAGCGCTGTGCCGCTGGGGGCGTCTATTTTTTGGTTATGATGTTTTTCTATTATTTCTATGTCAAAATCTCTTTCCAAAATTTCGGTCGCTTTTTTTGCCAGTTCAATCAACAAATTTATCCCTAAGGACATGTTTCTTGAATAAAAAATAGGCATAGTTTTCGAAGCATTTTTGATTTTTTCGACTTGTTCATCGCTGAATCCTGTGGTGCATAAAACCGCCGGAGTATTAGTTTTTTCTGAGTATTCTAAAATTGAATCAAGCGCAGAAGGGTGCGAAAAATCTATTATTACATCAGCTTTTTCTTTTACATTATTTATGGATTCGTAAGTTGGGAAGGGTGTATCGGCATCGATTATTTTATCTACTCCCGCCGCAATCTCGCAATCAGTGTGGCTTTGAGCAGCTTTTATGATGGCTTTTCCCATTTTTCCGTTACATCCGCAAATTATAATTTTCATAATTATCTTGGCCGTTAAAGATGGATTTAACGGCCTGTTTCACCGTCCGTATTTTAAATTATTGAATATTTTTCGAGTACATCTACCAAATGTTTGTAATTTTTTTCGTTTAATTTGCAAAGTGGTAATCTGCAAGGTCCGCATTTATAGCCTTTTAGATTGAGAGCTTCCTTGATAGGTATCGGATTTACATCGCAGAACATAGCGTTCATAAGATCCAAATATTTTATCTGCATACGAGCGCTCAGTTCTGTATTTCCGTCAAAAAATTCTTTGATCATCGTGTGGCATTCCTTCGGACATATGTTGGAGAATACGGATATTACGCCTATTCCTCCGAGAGAAAGTATCGGTACAATTTGGTCGTCGTTCCCTGAATAAACGTCTAAATTGTTTCCGCAAAGCGAAATGGTTTTCGCGATGGAAGAAATATCACCATTAGCTTCTTTTACGGCGCATATGTTGGGATGTTTTGAAAGCTCTAAGTAGGTTTCGGGCTTTATATTTACGCCGGTTCGAGAAGGCACGTTATATAAAATTATAGGAATATGTACTCTATCAGCAATATAGGTATAGTGTTTTATGATTCCTTCCTGAGAAGTCTTATTGTAATACGGTGTGACAATTAAAAGACCGTCTACTCCCAAATTTTCGGCTTCTATAGAGCGTTTTAAAGCCGTTTCGGTACAGTTGCTTCCCGTTCCTGCTATAACCGGTATTCTCCCCGAAACTTTTTTTACTGTGAAATTAATTACTTCGTGATGTTCTTCTTCCGAAAGAGTCGCCGATTCTCCTGTGGTTCCGCAAGTTATGATAGCGTCAGTTCCGTTTGAAATTTGGAACTCTATAAGCTTTTCGAGCTCCTCGTAATTAACACTGCCATCGTTATTCATCGGTGTTACCAAAGCCACCCCGGCGCCTCTAAAGATAGTTTTTTTCATAACAAAATAACCTCCAATTTTGTAATTTTATTTATTTATATAACCCTCACGGCAAAGCATTTCGGCAAGGAGTATCGCTCCGCCGGCAGCTCCTCTTACCGTGTTATGGCTCATACATACAAATTTTACGTCATACTGCGAATCTTCTCTGATTCTTCCCACGCTTATTCCCATGCCATTTTCCAAGTTTCTGTCCAGTTTTATTTGAGGTCTGGAAGGCTCTTCGAAGTAATGTATGAATTGATTCGTTGAGCTTGGAAGATTTTGACTTTTTTTATGTCCTTTAAAATCTTTAAGCTTTTTAATTATATCATTTATTTTCGGAGTATTTTCAAAAGAAGCAAATACCGCGGCAGTGTGACCATCGCTTACCGGAACGCGCAAACATTGAGATGTGATTTTAATTTTTGAATTTAAAATTATTTTACCTTCTTCGATTTTCCCCCAAATTTTTAATGGCTCTGTCTCAGATTTCTCTTCTTCGCCGCTTATGTATGGAATTATATTATCTTTCATTTCGGGCCAAGTGTCAAAATTTTTCCCCGCCCCTGAAATTGCCTGATAAGTACAAACCAAAATATTTTTAATTCCGAATTCAAAAAGCGGATGAAGCGCCGGGACATAGCACTGTATAGAACAGTTGGATTTTACCGCAATAAATCCTCTTTTCGTTTTTAGTCTGTTTTTTTGGTAGGGAATAATGTCCATTTGGTCGGCGTTTATTTCCGGGATTATCATCGGAACATCGCAAACCATCCTGTTGGCGCTGTTATTTGATATTACGGGGCACTCCAGTTTTGCGTATGTTTCCTCCAGCGCTTTTATTTCGCTTTTGTCCATACTTAGAGCACAGAACACAAAATCAACTTCAGAGGCTATTTTTTCAGCATCCTTTACAGCGTCCATAACGATTAAATTTTTACATTTTTCAGGTATGCCCGAATCCATTATCCATCTTTTTTTTACGGATTCTTCATAAGTTTTTCCCGCTGAGTTTTTGCTTGCTGCGAGTATTTTTATTTCAAACCAAGGATGATTTTCAAGTAGAGTTATAAATTTTTGGCCCACGGTACCTGTGGCGCCCAGTATTCCAATATTATATTTATTCATAATTTTTTGAGCTTATAATAATTTTTATTTTTAACATGTAGCAAATAAAATTTTGCTCAATTCACCGCCTTCTATTTTAACTTTTCTTAATTGTCAGGGTCTTATAATATCATTATATTTAAAACTCTGTCAATTTGATTGTTTTGGATTTAAGTTTTTTGGTTTCTTTGTTATAATTACTATATGCTATATTTTATACTTAATTGTATTTGGAGGAAAGTAAATTTTAATGGACAAGATTGATAAAAAAGAAAGCAAGTTAAACAATAAAAGTGATTTTTACTATTATTTACCCGAATCACTTATCGCTCAAAGACCGCTCGAACCAAGGGATTCTTCCAGATTAATGGTTTTGGGCAAAGAAAGCGGAAAAATCGAACATGATAAATTTTTTAATCTTACAAAATATTTAAAGCCGGGCGACTGTTTGATTTTGAATGATTCCAAAGTTTTGCCGGCAAGAATTTTCGCGAAAAATAAATCAACGGGATACATAGTGGAATTTTTGCTCCTTAAACACTTGGAAAATGATTTATGGGAAACTCTGGTTAAGCCCGGCAAAAAAGCAAAAATAGGCTTTGAGTTTATTTTTGAATCTGAAAGTGAAGAAGAAATTTTAGAAGCTGAAATAGTGGATATTTTGGATGACGGAAACAGAATAATAAAATTTAAAAATACTGAAAATTTTTTCAGCAAATTAGAAAAAATAGGTCAAATGCCTCTTCCGCCGTACATAAAAGAAAAATTAAAAGACAAAAACAGATATCAAACCGTTTACGCCAAAGATTTAGGTTCGGCTGCTGCTCCTACCGCGGGACTTCATTTTACTCCCGAACTCCTGAAGAAAATAAAAGAAATGGGCGTGAATATAGGATACGTTACTTTGCACGTGGGGCTCGGAACTTTTAGACCTGTGAAAGAAGAAAACATAGAAAATCACAAAATGCACTCCGAATTTTTTATTATGCCGCAATCTACCGTTGATTTGATAAAAAACACCAAATTGAACGGCGGCAAAGTGATTTCGGTAGGCACAACAAGTTGTAGGGTGTTGGAATCGGTTTATAAAAAATACGGGGAAGTGAAAGCCTGCGAAGAATCAACCGAAATATTCATAAAGCCGGGTTATAAATTTGGCGTAATAGATGCTTTGATCACTAATTTTCACTTGCCTGAAAGCACGCTTATTATGCTGGTTTCTGCGTTTGCTGGATACGAAAATACCATGAATGCCTACAAGGTCGCCGTTGAAGAAAAATATAGATTTTTCAGCTTTGGAGATTCTATGATAATAATTTAAATTAAAAAGAACTTGATTTTTACAAGGTTTTATGTTATATTCTATAGCGTTGACTACACACGCCGAGGAAATACAAAATACACAGGTGGCGCAAAAGCGCTTTAGCTTCGGCGGAGGAAAAAACCAAGGAGGAATATTAATGCCAGTAGTATCAATGAAACAATTATTAGAAGCAGGTGTTCATTTCGGACATCAAACCCGCAGATGGAATCCTAAAATGGCGGAGTACATTTTTACAGAACGTAATGGTATTTACATTATCGATCTTCAAAAAACTGTAAAAAAACTCGATGAAGCCTATAATTTCATCAAAAAAATTACAGAAGAAGGAAAATCAGTACTTTTTGTAGGTACAAAAAAACAAGCACAAGAATCTGTAAAATCTGAAGCTATTAAATCGGGCTCTTATTTTGTTAACGCAAGATGGCTCGGCGGAATGCTTACAAACTTTTCTACAATTCGTAAAAGAGTAGCAAGATTGAACCAACTTAAAGCAATGGAAGAAGACGGAACTTTTGCTCTTCTACCAAAAAAAGAAGTAGTTAAATTGCGCCTTGAAATAGAAAAATTAGAGAAATTTCTCGGCGGCGTAAAAGATATGAAAGAGCTTCCGGGAGCACTTTTTGTAGTTGATCCTAAAAAAGAAAGAATTGCAATCGCTGAAGCAAGAAAGCTCGATATACCTGTTGTTGCTATAGTTGATACAAACTGCGATCCTGATGCAGCTGACTATGTAATTCCGGGAAATGACGACGCTATAAGAGCAGTTAAATTGATTTGCTCCGCTATGTCACAAGCTATCATCGAAGGCAAAGAAGGCGAGATATCTGAATCTTCTGAAGAAATAAAAGCAGATGCAGAGCTCGAAGAACAAATGTTAGCTAGCGATATGGTTGAAGAAGTTAACGAATAATTCAATTAAAATGTAAAATCATAATCTTTGCCGAGCTTTTTCGGCAAAGTTGATTTATTGTCTTTACGATTATAATTAGGAGGAATTATAGTGAATTTTACAGCTCAAGATGTTAAGAGTTTAAGAGAAAAAACAGGTTGCGGCATGATGGATTGCAAAAAAGCGCTATCAGAATCCAATGGCGATATGGAAAAAGCCATCGACTTTTTAAGAGAAAAAGGGTTGGCTGCAGCTACAAAAAAATCTTCCAGAGTTGCTGCCGAAGGTTTAGCAATGGCCTATACTAACGCAGATTCCACAGTAGGTGTTGCTATAGAAGTTAACTCAGAAACCGATTTTGTTGCGAAAAATGCTGATTTTCAATCTTTTGTAAAAACTTGCGGCGAAACTGTTATGGAAAAAAATCCTGCAAGCGTTGAAGAATTGTTGAAAATTTCTCTTTCGGACGGAAAAACTGTTGAAGCATTGCTTCAAGAAAAAATTCTAACTATAGGTGAAAATTTAAAAATCAGACGTTTTCAACGCTTTGATGGCACAGTAGCGGGATATGTTCATGCCGGCGGTAAAATTGGCGTTTTAGTAAAATTTGATGTTAAAGATGAAAAATCATCTAAAACAGAAGAATTTAAAAATTATGCGAAAGACGTTGCTATGCAAATCGCAGCTGCTAATCCGTTGTATTTGAACCCAACGGACGTTCCTTCTGAAACTATTGAGCATGAAAGAAAAATTTTGAAAGAACAAATAGTAAATGACGGAAAACCCGAAAATATTGCCGAGAAAATTGTTGAAGGCAGAATCGGAAAATATTACAAAGAAGTATGCCTTAACAAACAAATTTTTGTTAAAGATAGCAATATGAATATCGAAGAATATACCGCCAAAATCGCTAAAGATCTTGGAACAGAAATTTCTATCAGCAATTTTGTAAGGTTCGAAAAAGGCGAAGGCATCGAGAAAAAAGAAGACGACTTTGCCAGCGAAGTTGCAGGCATGATAAAATAAGTTTAAGATAGCGCATTCGTAACTTTTAGTGTGAAGTCGGAGGATTTTTGTATATATGTTCGAGTTGGAAACAAGATATGTAGATAAATTTGTAGGAAGTGAATGTTTAAGCAGTTTTAGCAAAGAAGTAAAAAAAATTAACAGAAGTTTGCATGATGATTGCGATGACAAAAATGACTACAGAGGATGGATCAATCTGCCGATTAATATTTCCGACAGCGAGCTTGATGACATTCAAAAAACTGCGTCTAAAATCATTTCGGATTCGGATATTTTGGTGGTTATAGGGATAGGCGGCTCTTATTTGGGATCTGCTGCCGCCATTGAATTTTTGCATTCGTCGCATTATAATTATTTGTGCAAAAATACCCCTAAAATATTTTTTGTTGGCAATAATATGAGCGAAAGTTACATTTCTGAAATATTGGAAATGTGTGGTTCTAAAGATGTTTCGATAAATGTTATTTCCAAATCCGGTGGAACTATTGAGCCGGCTGTATCTTTTAGAATTTTTAAAAATTTTTTGGAAAATAAATACGGTAAAGATGGCGCTCGAGAGAGAATTTATTGCACAACTGACAATTCTAGGGGCTTGTTACTGAAAATAGCACAAAAAGAAAGATACAAAATTTTTAATATTCCGAAAAACATCGGGGGCAGGTACTCTGTTCTTACGGCCGTGGGGCTCCTTCCAATATGCGTTAGTGGGGCTGATATTCGGAAAATCGTGAGCGGTGCCAAGGATGCTTACTTGAAGTATATGAATGATGATTTATCAAAAAACGATTGTTACAAATACGCCGTGCTGAGAAATATTCTGTACAATGACGGCAAGAAAATTGAGTTGTTTGCGGGGTATGAGCCCAGACTTGCCATGCTTTTCGAGTGGTGCAAACAGTTGTTTGGCGAAAGCGAAGGCAAAGAAGGAAAGGGGATTTTTCCGGCTTCGGTTGTGTATTCCAGGGATCTCCATTCGTTAGGTCAATTTGTTCAGGATGGGAGTAAAATTTTGTTTGAAACAGTTTTAAAAACAAGAAAAAGTTCAACGAAATTAGCTATTCCTTACGAAGATGACGATTTGGATAAATTAAATTATTTGTGTGAAAATTCTGTTCAATACATAAACGATGTTATTTGTGAAGCGACATTGGAGGCGCATTCGGCTGGGAATGTTCCGAATATAGTTATGTCTGTGGATGATTTTTCTGAGTATAATTTAGGATATTTGATTTATTTCTTTGAAAAATCTTGTGCAGTTTCTTCAAAATTATTGGGAGTGAATCCTTTTAATCAGCCCGGGGTAGAGGCGTATAAGTCTAAAATGTTTGAAATTTTAAAAAATCAGTAATTTAAGTATTGTAAAAAAACTAATAAATCAGTTGACAAATATTTAATATAAATGTATAATCAAAGTACCGGTTTTTAGACGGATTTTTGGTTGTGCTTAAGAGGAGGTGCCGAGTAATGGCAATAGTACCTAAGAGAAAACATTCAAAAGCAAGAAGAAACACTAGACGCTCGAACGTTTGGAAAATAGATGCACCTGCTTTGAGCAGATGTTCAAAATGCGGAGCATTTAAGCTCATACACAGAGTTTGTAAATCTTGCGGTTATTATAAAGGAAGAGAAGTTGTTAAAGTTGAAGCATAATTGCTTTGTACTATAAACGGTATGGTAGAGGAGGAGAAATCCTTCTCTATTTTCTTCAGAAATTATTATATAAATCAGGATGTGAAAAAATGTCAAATCCCGTAGTGGCGCTGGTCGGAAGACCAAATGTAGGAAAATCGACTTTATTCAATAAGTTGATTGGTAAACGTGTTTCCATCGTAGACGATTCTCCAGGGGTGACGCGAGACAGAGTTTATGGTGAGTGTGAGTGGGAAAACAGAAAAATTTCTTTAATAGATACCGGCGGAATAGAAACCGCAAAAACTGATGATGTTATTTTGCAAGGAATGCGCCATCAGGCCGAGTTGGCTATTGATGTCGCGGATGTAATTGTTTTTGTTGTTGATGTGAAAACTGGATTGGTTTCTTCTGATAAAGAAATCGCTGCAATGCTTACTAAATCCGGTAAACCTGTCGTCGTTTGTGTTAACAAATGCGATAATATAGGGAATGCGGATTTTAATTTTTATGAATTTTATAATTTAGGTTTGGGAGAGCCTTTGCAAATTTCTTCTGTGCATGGACACGGCACAGGCGATCTTTTGGACGAGGTTTTTAAATATTTACCGGATTCCGATGAGGAAGAGGATGAAGATGTAATTTCTGTTGCCGTCATAGGCAAGCCTAATGTTGGAAAATCTTCGCTCGTGAACTACATTTCCGGGCAGGAAAGAAGCATAGTGTCGGATATCGCGGGCACTACAAGAGACACCATCGACACCTTAATTTCAAATAAGTATGGGAAATTTAATTTCATAGACACAGCAGGAATCAGAAGAAAAAGTAAAGTAACCGAAAAAATAGAAAAATATAGTATAATACGCGCAAAGTTGGCGATCGAACGAGCGGACGTATGCGTTATAATGATTGACGCCAAAGAAGGCCCTACTGAGCAGGATACCAAAGTTGCCGGGCTCGCTCATGAAGCCGGAAAAGCATCTGTGATAGTGGTAAATAAATGGGACGCAATAGAAAAAGACAGCAAAACTATGGACAAATTTATGGAAAAAATAAAAAAAGAATTTTTATTTATGTCATATGCTCCCATAATATTTGCTTCTGTTAAAACAGGGCAGAGAATTGAAAATATTTTTGAAATTATTACAAAAGTTTCGAATAATAATTCTTTGAGAGTATCCACGGGAGTGCTTAACGACGTTTTATCCAGGTCTGTTACAAAAACTCCTCCACCGACTCACAAGGGCAAACGCCTTAAGATTTACTATATGACTCAGGTTGCAGTTAAACCTCCTACTTTTGTGTTTTTCGTTAATAAATCGGAGCTGTTTCATTTTTCTTATCAGCATTATATTGAAAATAATTTGCGTAAGACATTTGGATTCGAAGGTACTCCGATAAGATTTATAGTAAGAGAGAAATCTGAGAAAAATTTTGAACGTAAAATATAATTTAGCATTCTAAAAGGAGAATTTTTTTAGTTATGATATTAGAAATATTATCATATTATTGGCTTCCTATACTATTTGTTGCGATAGGTTCATACTTGATAGGCGGAATAAATGCTTCTATTTTGGTTACAAAAGTGTGGAATCCCGGTCATGATATTCGAGATGTTGGCAGCGGAAACGCAGGATTTACCAATGTATTGCGCACCCAGGGAATAAAAATGGGCGTGATAACATTTGCGATCGATTTTTTAAAAGGCATTATGGCGGTTTGGTTTTCAGATATTATATTTTCTATTTTTCGTGTTAATTTAATTGGAAATAATTTTCCTATAGAGGTTTTTTTGAAATATTTGACTTGTCTTATGTGCGTAATAGGTCATATGTTCCCGTGCTTTTTTGATTTCAAAGGCGGAAAAAGTATTTTGGTTACCTGGGCGAGCATGCTTTTGATTGATTGGAGAATATTTGTGATATTAATATCGGTATTTTTGATAACATTGGTATTTACAAAAATTGTTTCGTTATCTTCGCTAGTTGCAGCTGTGATTTTGCCCATTGCGGCGTTTGTGTGTAATTATTTTGTGGATTATAAACGCACCGGCAATATCCTTGTCATGTGGATACCTCTGGTTTTTTGTGTTATCATATCTTCGGTCGTTATAGTTAAACACCGCGGAAATATTTTAAGAATAATAAAAGGCGAAGAAAAAAAGCTTTGTATAAATAAAACTTTTAAAGGAGGAGCAAAGTGAAATCTTATATAATACATTTTATAAGGCATGGAATGACTGAGGCGAATGTAAAAGGTCAATACGCGGGGTCGTGGGATATTCCTATTTCTGATAAAGGAAGAGAAAAACTCCAAGCGCTAAAAGATACTTATGAGTATCCATCTGCGCAGGAATATTATTCCAGCCCGCTTTCACGGTGTGTAGATACTTGCAAAATTATATACCCGGAAGTAGATCCTATTGTAATTGACGGTCTTAAAGAATGTGATTTCGGAGATTGGGAGGGTAAAACTACAGAGGAATTATCTTCTGACCCTGAGTATTTGGAATGGATTAAAAGTTCTAAAATTGCTCCTCCTAACGGCGAGTCTTGGGAAGATTTTCACAAAAGAATATCAGCTTCTTTTGAAGATATCGTAACGTCTTTGATGAAAAGAGGAGTAACTTCGGCCGCTATATTTGCTCACGGGGGAGTTATAATGTCCTTGTTGGCGATGTATGGAATTCCCAAAGCTAATCGTTTTGATTGGATGGTGGACAATGGCTGCGGATATTCTATAAGAATTACGCCTGGTCTTTGGATGAGAGATAAAGTTTTTGAAGTTTATCAAAAAGTTCCTCTGGGTTCAAATGAAGAAATCAGCGGCGAATTTAAAAATTTGATAGATAATTTGAAAGATAATAATTAAAAAGGAAGTATAAAAATGAGTGATTCAAGTAATTTAAGAAATATAGCAATTATAGCTCACGTTGACCACGGTAAAACAACTTTGGTCGACCAGATGCTTAAGCAAAGCGGAATTTTCCGTTCCAACGAAAGTGTTGCGGAGCGCGTCATGGATTCGGGAGATTTGGAAAGAGAACGTGGAATTACAATTTTATCCAAAAATACCGCCGTTATGTACAATAACGTAAAAATTAATATAGTCGATACCCCGGGCCATGCGGATTTCGGAGGAGAAGTAGAAAGAATACTTTTGATGGTTGATGGAGTCCTGCTTCTGGTGGACGCTTTTGAAGGATGTATGCCTCAAACCAGATTTGTTCTTAAAAAAGCTCTTAAACTCGGGAAAAAACCTATAGTGGTAGTCAATAAAATTGATCGACCCGGTGCAAGACCCAATGAAGTTATTGATGAGGTTTTGGATTTGTTCATTGAACTTGGAGCAGACGAGGAACAAATAGAATTTCCTGTTGTATATGCTTCGGGAAGAAATGGTTATGCTTTTATAAATGAAAACGACGAAAAAACAGATTTAAAACCTTTATTTGAAACAATAATCAACGAAGTCCCTGCTCCTAAAGGCGATGAGAACGGTCCTTTGCAAGTTTTGATTTCAAATATAGATTATGATGAATACATTGGTCGTATCGGTGTTGGAAGAGTCGAGCGAGGAAGTATAAAAGCCGGTCAAAATGTTGTAAGATGCACAAGAGAAGGAATAAATAAAAATATTAAAATAGGCAAAATTTATAAATTTGAAGGTTTAAAAAGAGTTGAAGCAGACGAAGCCGGTCTTGGCGAAATTATTTCTGTTTCCGGCGTAGAAGGTCTCAATATAGGTGAAACGCTTTGCGACCCTGCGAATATCGAGCCTTTGCCTTTTGTCAAAATAGATGAACCTACAGTTTCTATGAATTTTATGGTTAATAACAGTCCGTTCGCCGGTCGTGAAGGAAAATTTGTTACATCAAGAAATATAAGGGACAGGCTTTTTAAAGAAGTCGAAACCAACGTGTCTATGAGGGTTGAAGAAACCGATTCCGCCGACACTTTTAAAGTTTCCGGCAGAGGCGAGCTGCATCTTTCCATACTTATCGAAACCATGAGAAGAGAAGGTTACGAATTCCAAGTTTCAAGACCTCAAGTAATTATGAAAGAAATCGACGGCGTTTTATGCGAACCGATTGAAATTTTGACAGTTGAAGTTCCTGAAGAATATGTTGGAGCTGTTATTGAAAAAATAGGCGCAAGAAAAGCCGAAATGGTTAATATGACGCCCAAAGACAGCGGCACAACAATGATCGAATTCAGAGTTCCGTCCAGAGGAATAATAGGGTATCGTTCGGAATTTTTGACAGACACAAATGGAAAAGGTATCTTGAATCAAGTTTTCGATTCTTACGAACCTTACAAAGGCGAAATCGTTCAGCGCAGACACGGTTCGCTCGTTGCCCATGAAACGGGCGTTTCTACAGGGTATGGACTCTTTGCTGCTCAGGATAGAGGCAGACTGTTTATAGGTCCTGGCGTGGATGTCTATGAAGGCATGGTTGTGGGCTCCACCCCTAAAGCCGAAGATATCACGGTAAATGTTTGCAAGAAAAAGCACGTTACAAATATGCGCGCGTCCGGTTCCGACGAGGCTTTGAAATTGACTCCTCACAGCGTTTTGAGCTTGGAACAATCTATAGAATTTATAGATGACGACGAATATTTGGAAGTGACGCCAAAGAGCATCAGAATAAGAAAAAGAATTTTAGATAAAACCATGAGATTAAGAAGTAAAGTAAATAAATAGCCCGAATGCACTCGCAAAATTATTGTGGGTGCTTTTGTTTGTTATTTTTTGAACAAATTCCATAAAAACACTTGACAATATATATATATATATATAATTGATACATAAATTGTAAAAAGGAGTGTTTAATATGGGTCAACAAGAACTTACAAGTGTAATTGATAATTTTGAAAGTCAACTTAGTTTATTAAGAAAAGCTATAAAAAAAGAATCCGTAAAGCGCAGCACGGCGGATAAAATTGTTTTAAATATTTATAAAGCTACAAGTGAGGTTTCGCTTAAAGGTGTGAATAACGCTAGTAGTTACGTCAAATATATAAAAATTGGATTGGAAAACATTACCAAAGAAACTGGTAAGGCTTTGAAAAATAAGAAGTTGCATTCCGAAGGACTAGTAATTATGAGTAACTATTTTAAAGATGTTATCAAGGAACTGGGTTCAATACCTCAAAATGACTCAATAGATGACTTGAAAAATAAGATAGACGATATGGACATTCCTGCAAACGCTTGCCCTTCTCATTATCGTTTTAAGGAGGGCATGAATGGTCTGGTTGGTTGGTTGGTATCATTGCGAGTGGACTGAAATAGAAAACTCTTCCAAAAAAGAAGATGAAAAGAAAATAAATTTTATTAGTAATATAATTAGGGCTGTAAATTGTTTGAGAAAAGCTTGCAAAGTTCATTTAAACAACAAAAGGAGCGAGATCAATAAAAATGAATTGAATATCATTAAAACAATTAGTAATAATTTATCCGACCTTAGAAAAGAAGTGATTGATGTTAAATACGATCCCGCTTATGCCAAGTTTACGTTTAGTGAGGATATGAATGACGAAAATAAGGAAAAGATAAAACAATATAGTATATTATGCTGCGGCTTGATGAAAAAGGTTTTTGGAGGTAAAAAAAATCGTTATTTAAAAAAATATGTAAGTAAAAAAGAATTGTCAACTTTTATCAAAGCTTATAAAGATTTATATGTGATTTTAACTTTGCTGGCTAAGAATCTTGGAGCTGTGGTGGTAGTGAATTATTAAATACATAATTAAAAGTAGTTGATTTTAAAAAAATAGTATGGTATAATACTCCGTATGTGGGCATAGTATTGCTTGCAGATATTTAAATATCAGCATTCCTCTGCTTTTGAGACTTGAGCATGAATGTGTGGATTTTGGAGGAAAATATGGATTTACTAAAAAAAATTTCGGAGTCTTCATTAAAAGAAACATTGCCTGAGTTTAACGTCGGTGATACAGTAAAGGTAGATGTAAAAATTAAGGAAGGCGAAAGAGAAAGAATTCAGGTCTTTGAAGGAACTGTCATTGCTAAAAAAGGTAGCGGAATAGCTCAAACTTTTACAGTAAGAAAAGTTTCTTATGGTTTTGGAGTAGAAAGAATTTTTCCACTTCATTCCCCAAGCGTTAGCGACGTCAAGGTCGTAAGAAGAGGTCGTGTACGCAGAAGCAAGCTTTACTATTTGAGAGATCGTGTAGGAAAAGCAGCAAAAGTCAAAGAAAAAATCGTTTAACAATAAGGGGGATAATCCCTCTTTTTGTTGCGTTTAAAGAAAAATTATTAACCATGTAAGGGAGTGTTTATATGTACGGATTGGATAAAAAAACAGACAATAATGTAGTTGAAGTTAAAAAAAATAAATATAAAAATCCTGCCGGAGAATTTTCTTCATTTTGTTTTGAGTGGCTTGAATCAGTAGTTCAGGCGATCATTTTGGTTGTATTTTTGATGACTTTTGTTTTTCGGTATATGAGTGTTGTTGGAGATTCAATGCGTGAAACTTTGCATGATGGGGACAAATTGATTGTTTCGAGATGGAATTATACTCCCAATAATGGCGATATAATTGCTATAAGCCGCGGCCAACAGGTCAACAAGCCTATAATAAAAAGGGTAATAGCGACTGAAGGCCAGACGCTTAGCATTGATTTTTCGACCGGAACTGTTATTGTTGACGGGTCGATCGTTGATGAATCTTACATCAGTGAGCCGATGATAACTCGCGGAGACGCCGAAATTCCTACTGTCATTCCTGAGGGATATACTTTTGTAATGGGCGATAACAGGAATCATTCTGCTGATAGTAGGTACAAAGAAGTTGGGCTTATTGACAATAAAAATATAATCGGAAAAGCAGTTTTTAGAATTTTCCCATTCAGTAAATTGGGAAAAATTAGTTAAAATTTAGTTGAAAGGTAGAATGAGATTGCACGGATTAAACGAAAATATTGATAATGATGATTTGAAATTTGTTAATCCTGCAGGCAAATTTTCTTCATTTTGTTTTGAGTGGCTGGAGTGCATTATTCAGGCGGTTATACTGGTTGTATTCTCTATGACATTTGTTTTCAGGATAGTTACCGTCGATGGTGAATCGATGCGCGACACTTTGTACAATGGAGATAGACTTGTTGTTTATAGGTGGAATTACACTCCTACGGACGGGGATATTGTTGTTATTTCTCGCGGCCAGTTGATTGATAAACCGATAATCAAGAGGGTGATAGCGACTGAAGGCCAAACGCTTGAAATAAATTTTTCAGACGGAAAAGTCAAAGTTAATGGAAAAACCTTGGATGAAAAATATATTAAAGAGCCTATGTGGCTGCAGGGCGACGCCGATATTCCGTATGTAATTCCAAAAGGATATAGTTTTGTGATGGGTGATAACAGGAATCGTTCTACGGACAGCAGGTTTGTGGAAGTGGGGCTAATACCTAACAAAAATATAGTTGGTAGAGCCGGTTTTAGAATTTTTCCGTTTAGGAGCATTGGAAAAATTTGTTAAATAAGGAGCCGGAATGTCATGGAAGAAAAATTTTTTTTGGAAATTCCCGATATTGAAAGAGAATCAGAAGCCAAGTCTTATATCGATGAGTTTATAAATTTTAATTCTGAAATTCACGGTTCGGCGGGTTTGGAAAATTACATAAATGATTATAGTTTATGGGTGGAAAGAATTAAAAATAATTGGAATAGCCCTATATCAAATGGCTTGGTGCCGGCGCATACGTACTTTTTTGTTAGAAAGAATGATAACAAAATTATAGGCATGATAGATATCAGACTTTACCTAAATGATTATCTTGAAAAATTTGGTGGACACATAGGTTATAGCATTCGACCCACGGAAAGAAGTAAGGGCTATAGCAAAATTAATTTGTATTTAGCGTTAAAAGATTGCAAAAGTTTCGGGTTAAAAAAGGTTTTGATTACCTGTAATAGAAATAATATTGCTTCCGCGAGAACGATCAGAGCTTTAGGCGGGGCGTTGTCTGACGAAATTTTTGATGAAAAAATGAATATGATTGTCCAAAGATATTGGATAGATACTGAATCGACTTTGAGCAATAAAAAATTTGAAGATAATTTATTAATATAATATCGTATTTTAAATTTGAAACTGACCTTAGAAGGGTCGGTTTTTTGTTTTGGTAAGGATGCATCATAAATCACAAATTTTAAAACATTTAATACACTAGAAGTATAGCTGGTTTTAGTTGGTGATGCTATGAAAAAATTATTGGTATTTATTAGTACTTTTTTTATATTGATTTTTCACGGTTGCAGTCTTAGTAACTCGGAGTCTGCCACGAAGAAAGTAAAACTCAATGAAGTTACGAGATCTATTTTTTACGCTCCTCAGTATGTCGCGATGGAGCTGGGATATTTTAAAGATGAGAACATAGATTTGGAATTAGTTACCGGAGAAGGCTCTGACAAAACTATGACATCAATTTTATCTTCTCAAGCCGACATAGGGCTTCTGGGCTCATCGTCTGTGATAAGTGTCTGTGAGCAGGGCAAGGAGCATTGCCCTATGATTTTTGCGCAGCTTACAAAAAAAGACGGAAGCTTTTTAGTGGGGAGAGATTGCGATTTTGATTGGTCTGATTTAAAAGGAAAAGAAATTATTGCCGGGCGCAAAGGTGGCGTGCCCGAAATGGTGTTTGAATATATTTTAAAAAGTAAAGGCTTCGACACGAGTGATGACCTTACTTTGTTGAATAATATACAGTTTAATCTGATGGGAATGGCTTTCAGCAGAGGAATCGGGGATTATGTTTTGCTGTTTGAACCTACGTGCTCAACCTTGGTCAAGGAGAAGGGATATCACAAACTTAAATCATTGGGTCAAGAATGTCAAAATATGGTTTATACTTGTTACTGCGCTTCAGAGGAGTATATCGATCGCAATCCGGAGGTCATATTGAAGTTCACGAGGGCGATTTATAGAGCTCAATTGTGGGTGAAAAATCACTCTGCGGATGAAATCGCAAAATTAATTATTCCGTATTTTATAGACCTTGATTATGATTTGGCGAGAGAGTGTGTGAAAAATTACTTGGAATCAGAAGTATGGTCTTTTAATCCTGTGATAAATCAGGATGAATTTGATTTAATACAGGACGTGATGATTCAGGCGGGCGAACTGGGTCATAAAATAGATATGAAAAAATTGGTAAATAATGGTTATTCTTTGGAAGTGGTAAAAGAATTTAGTGAAAAATAGAAAGGAGTATTTAACATGAGTGAGATAAATAAAAATAATGTTCTTGAAATCAAAAATTTATCCCTTAATTATCACTCTGAATCAAGCGAAACTTTGGCTATACATAATATGAACTTTAATGTTTATCAGAATGAATTTGTTACAATTGTGGGTCCGAGCGGGTGCGGAAAGAGTACGTTTTTATCGGTTGTTTCGGGGCTTATCAAGCCTTCGAGTGGCAGCGTAATTATAAATTCAAAAAATAACAGCCCTCAAACTGTCGGTTATATGTTTCAGCAGGACTGTTTATTTCCTTGGAAAACAATAAAGCAAAATGTTTTGCTTGGTCTCGAAATTAAAAATATCAAAAATGAAAACTCTGAAAAATATGCGCTTAATTTGATAGATAAATATGGCTTGTCAAAGTTTTTGAATTATTATCCCTCTCAATTGTCAGGAGGAATGCGGCAAAAAGCGGCTCTCATAAGGACACTTGCGCTAAATCCTGAAATTTTGCTCCTGGATGAACCTTTTTCTGCTTTGGATTATCAGACCCGAATAAATATTTCTCAAGAAATATGTGAAATTATTAAAAATGAGAAAAAAACAGCCGTGCTTGTAACTCACGATATATCCGAAGCCGTCAGCCTTTCTGATAGGGTAATAATATTTTCTGCGCGCCCAAGTAAAGTAAAGAAAATTTTAGATATAAATTTTAGTACCCCTAATCTTTCCTTCCACGAGAAAAGAAAAGATAAAAAATTTAATGAGTATTTTGATGTTATTTGGAGTGAACTGGCAAATGAAGAAGCTAAAAATAAATGAAAAAAATTATACTGATGAACATAAAAATTATATAAAGAAATTAAAAATGAAATCGCTGCAAGTGCGTTTAACTCAAATAGGGATACTGTTGTTTTCGGGTATTTTATGGGAAGTAGCCGCTGGTCTAAAATGGATAGATGCTTTTATATTCAGTTCTCCTTCCAGAGTTTTTCGTACTGCTGTCGCGCTCATAAATTCTAATAATCTTTGGAATAATGTATTTTATACTCTTTGCGAAACTATGTCCGGATTTGTTTTAGGAACCGTTTTGGGCATTGCTTTTGCGATTTTAATATGGTGTTCTAATTTTATTTTTAAAGTGAGCGAGCCTTATCTTGTGGTTTTTAACGCTCTGCCAAAGGTTGCTTTAGGGCCCATTATCATCGTATGGATGGGTTCCGGGATAACCTCTATAATCATAATGGCGCTTTTGGTTTCGGTGGTTGTGTCTACGATTAATATTTTATCGGGATTTCAAAATGTCGAAAAAGATAAGATATTTTTATTGAAATCTTTCGGCGCAAATAAGTTTCAGATACTTTGGAATTTAATTCTGCCTGCTAATATTTCAACAATAATGTCAACGCTAAAAATCAACGTGGGTATGTCCTTGATAGGAGTGATTACAGGAGAATTTTTGGTTTCATCCAAAGGAATAGGCTATCTGATAGTGTACGGCGGTCAAGTATTTAAGCTTGATCTTGTTATGGCAGGAATATTTGTTTTGCTCATAATAGCGGCGGCTATCTATTTGATAGTGGCAAAACTTGAAAATATTTATTTGAAAAATAAAAAATGAAGTGTCGGTGTGTCAATCACTTTTAGGATGTATATATCATATTATGTAAATGCGTAAACAATGTAATAAGCGCAAATAATAACGAAGGATTGGTATGATTTTATGAATGATTTTGTTAAAGATACTTTAATGAGTCAATATGGTATAAGTCCTTTGCCCAAGGATCCCGTAGTAGCAATGGCTTATGTACCGTTTCAGGTGGCTGATAGTGTATATAGTGCCGAGCAAGGTCTCAATTCGGGCACGATGTTTCCGGAACTTAATAAACCTTTTGAAGGGGAAACTGTGGAGGGCAATAATGATGAATGAACGTGAAATGATGATGAGACGTATAGCGACTTTGGATTTTGCGATAGTTGAACTTAATTTGTACATGGATACTCATCCCAACGATACCGAAGTGAATTCAAAATTAAACGATTACAAAGAAAAAAGCGACGAATTAAAAAGAGAATATCAAGAGAAATACGGCCCCATAACATCTAAAACCATAGAAGATAACCGATATGGTTGGATTGCTGATCCGTGGCCTTGGAATAATTCTGAAGGCGGTGAAGAATAATGTGGGTTTATGAAAAAAAATTACAATATCCTGTTAATATCAAAAATCCTAATCCGGCACTTGCCAAAATGATAATAACTCAATACGGCGGACCCGACGGAGAACTCGGAGCATCGCTTAGATATTTGAGCCAAAGATTTTCAATGCCGTATCCCGAGCTCAAGGCGATACTGACGGATGTAGGGACTGAGGAACTCGGGCATCTTGAAATGATTGGAGCTATAGTTTATCAGCTTACAAAAAATTTGACGCCGGAAGAAATTGAGAAAAATGGTTTTTCTGATTACTTTGTGGATCATACAACAGGTATATATCCTACTTCTGCAAGCGGCCAGTCATATACAGCTGCAAGCATGCAAGTGAAGGGCGATCCGATAACTGATTTGCATGAGGATTTAGCGGCAGAACAAAAAGCCAGAAGTACATATGATAATATTTTAAGATTTTGCGACGACCCCGATGTAAAAGACCCCATAAGATTTTTACGTGCCAGAGAAGTTGTTCACTATCAACGCTTCGGTGAACCGAACAGTATAGATTGAAGTTATTATTAAGATTGAGTTTTGAATATTTTGGGTTGACTAAATACAAAAATTATGGTAATGTAAAATTGAGGTGGAAAATAGATATGAAAAAATATTTCAAAATAGTATTGTTAGCTTCAATGGCAGTAATGTTTTTAAAAGGACTATCCGTACAAGCTATGGAACCTTTAGAAAGAGATTCTAAAAAAATAAAACTTGAAACAAATATAACTATGAATAACTCTGAAGGGAATTTAGGAGTTAATATTTCTTATCACAGTCAAATTAGCACAGGCGTTAAAAAAGAGCCTTCTGCTGCAGGAAAATTAAAGAAAGAACAAAAGCTTCACAAGTATAAAAAGAGACTTTATCATGAACTTGGTTTTTCTTCGGCACCTTTTAAAACTCTTTCTGCGCAGCTCAGTTGCTTGCCGTGTAAAATTGGTTATAGGTTTTCTTTTGATACTCCGTTTGGAAGGGTGAATTGCAAAAAAATCGAAGAAGATGATTATTATATTAACCCGTATGAAAAAGGTACTAAATATAGCGACATTGTTAGAGTTGTTAACAAAATGATAAAAAGGAATTCCAAAGGAAATACATCTTGTGCTAAAAAAATAAAATATAAAATAGCCAGCACTATTTTGAATTATATAAGTATGCCTGCCGATGAAAGGATAAGAACTTTGCAAGATTTTGGAGAAATAAGATTCAATGAAATGATTGATATTACCGGTTGTTCTCCTACGGAACGAAAAAATTTAAGAATGGCTGGTAATGTATTGATACTTTCAGAAGAGGAGCGCAACGCTTTAGCGGTTCTTAGTGCTTTAATGATGCTATCTGAACCAGTGAGAAATCAAATGGGCGGAAAATACGAAAGAGCCGCTATCAGGGAATGGAGAGATGATCCCGATCCTATGTCAATGGAAAAAATTTTCGATAATGATACGTTTATAGGTGAAGATAAACTGAAAGTTCCATATAAAATGTCTTTAGGGAACGGTAAAAAGTATGTTGATAATTTGATTAACGAACGATGCCATACTAAAGTCCAAAAAGAAACTTTCGAATCTCTAAATAAGAGCATCTCTTTTTAATATGGATTGTGATGCAGATATAGTTTACCAAAGTAAATAAGAAATAGCTGTGACTAGGTTCACAGCTATTTTTGTGCTTTATTTTTTGCCGCTGATTCATATACTTTGAAAATAAATTCAAGTGTTTTATCATCGATGTCCAACGTGTTGAAGTAATCTTTATACTTAGCTTTTGAATTTATAAGAGAATCAATATTGTCACTATCCTGAATAAGTTTATGCTTTTTAAATATTTCAGCATCGGGTGCTGCCTTGTTGTTACTGATTGCTTTTTGTATACGTTTAATCCATTTGTCTGAATATTTTTTACCTGCATTTTTCCAATATTCTTTAAATTTCCCCAGATCTTTTTTGTGTTTCTCGCTCAGTTTAACACAATTAGCAAGCGTTTGAAAAGCCATGCACAGACTTCTGAATCCCATACCGCCTATTTTTTTACTTTCAATATAGTAATCTGCTCCTGCTGTTAATAGTCCGGCTTCTTGTGTCGTTAAGTTTAGTCCATCTTCATTTTGTAATTCGGAAAATAAATTATTTTTGATAGATTTATCTGTACGCGTTCTATTTAAATATGATTCTAATTTTTCTGTGACCATAAAAACATCTCCTTTGCTTAAATAAATATTTTCTCTATTATTTTATACTATATGCACAAAAATATCAAGTAAAATTTGTGTAAAATATAAAATTTACTTTTAATATTTCATATTTTTAAATCATATACTTGCGTAGAAATTAAAATCGTACGCAAGGTGACTGTCATGGATTCTCAATATGATACACAAATTTCTGATATAAATTTTTCTGGAAAAAATTATACAATTAAAAATTTTATTCCGATTTTGGACTTTGACGATAAGCAAAGAATTTATATAGAAATAAATGAAAAATTGACTCAAATATTAGAAAAATATATTTAAAATTTTGGAGTGTTTTGGATGTATGATGCGATTTATGCCCGTCAATCGGTGGAAAAATCGGATAGCATTTCAGTAGAAAGTCAAATAGAGTTTTGTGAGTATGAAACCAGAGGCAATAAATATAAAAAGTACATAGATAAGGGATTCAGCGGCAAAAATACCAATCGTCCCGCATATGAAAAAATGGTATCTGATATAAAAAATGGACTGATAAATCGTGTAATTGTATACAAACTTGATAGAATAAGCAGGTCTATACTCGATTTTTCCAATATGATGGAAATGTTTCAAAAATACAAAGTTGAATTTATTTCTTCGACGGAAAAATTTGATACATCGTCACCGATCGGCAGGGCAATGCTAAATATTTGCATAGTTTTTGCCCAACTTGAACGAGAAACTATACAAAAACGCATATCGGACGCTTATTATTCCCGCAGCAAAAAAGGTTTCTATATGGGCGGCAAGATTCCATATGGATTTTCTCTGGAAAAAACAAGAATAAACGACGTAAAAACGTCGAAATATGTGCCTGTGGAAGAAGAAATAAATCACGTAAAATTTATGTATTCTATATATTCAAATCCCGGCAAAACACTCGGCGATGTTATTAGATTTTTTAAAGAAAATAATATAAAAAATGCTCGTGGAAACACCTGGCGAACCGCAAGAATAAGCGAAATTTTAAAGAGGCCTATCTATGTAAAAGCTGATAAAAAAATATACGATTTTTACAAAAATCAGGGAGTGTCCATGATAAATAGCGAAGAAGATTTTACCGGAGAGAATGCCTGTTACATTTATAAAGAGAGCGATAGTTCGAAGTATCTTGTTTTAGCTCCTCACAAGGGAGTGGTGAGCTCGTCGGAATGGCTTAACTGCGCCAAAAAATGTATAAAAAACACCGGTATGGCCGTTAATTTGCAGAAAGCCAAAAATACATGGCTTGCAGGGAAAATCAAGTGCGGAAATTGCGGCTATGCGGCGGTGATTCGCAAGTCCAGCAGAAAGGAGAGCGGTATTAGGTATTTTCTTTGTAGTAGGAAAAATCTTTGCAAAGGGTGCGCGGGGTGCGGGTCGGTGAAAGCAGATGATCTGGAATCATTTATATTTCAAAGTATATTGAAAAAAATTTTAGATTTTCAGATTTTATATAAAAAATTAGAAAATAAATCTAAACAATTCGACATTAAATCTAAAGAAAAAAAATTAAAAATAGAAAAAGAAATAGAAACATTACTTGAAAAAATTCCACTTGCAAACGACGCGTTGGTAAAGTATATAAACGAAAAAGTAACAAAATTGAACTCAGAAAAAGAGAGTATTGAAGCAAATTTTTCAATTTCTAAGAAAAAACCTTTTAAAAAACTTTTTATTTCTGATAAAAATTATATATTTTCATGGAAAAAAATGAGTATAGAAGATAAAATTGTGGTCGTAGATGCGTTCATAAAAACTATACGAGTTTTTGAAAATGGAATTGAGATAATTTGGAAAATTTAATTACAAAATTTTTGCGTTTATTAATAGATATTTTATGCAATAATTAGAAATGTTTAAAATTTTAAGTTGAAATTGTTCATTAAATATTGAATTTAGAAAAGTTAAAATGTATAATAAAGAATGAATTGCAGCCACGCTGAAGGAATTATATAAAATATGAACTATAAAGAGAGGGAAAACCGCATGAAGACTGTAACTTTTGAATATGCAAACTGGAATGGATCCAGGAAATTAACGACTGTAGAACCTCAAAAAATTATTTTCGGATTGACTCCTCATATTTCTGAACCGGAATGGCTTTTGGAAGGAATCGACGCCGAAAGTGGCGAAAAAGCTCTGTTTGTTTTGAAGAATATTCAAAGGTTTGCGGACGAAAATGTCCAAAGATTTTTGTGCGTAACAGTATACGTTAAGAATAAAGAAAACAAATTTTTAATGTTACATAACAAAAAATTAAACAAATGGGTACCTGCCGGCGGAAAAGTGGACAATTGCGAAACTCCTGATGAAGCTGCGGTTAGAGAGTGCCTCGAAGAAACCGGAATAAAAATTAAACTTGTCGGGGACACTCCTGACATAGAAGGCGGGTTGGTGACTCCGCTCGGCTCTCAGTGCAATGTTTTAAAGCCCGGCATTAGGGAGCACGTGGATTTGATTTATTACGGCGAGCCTGTCGATGATTCCGAGCTGAAAATGTCGGAAAGAGAGGCTTTCGGGATAGGTTGGTTTTCGGTTGAAGAAATGGAGAATTTAGATACTTTTGATTCCGTAAAATATTGGTCCAAAAAAATTGCGAATAAATCGAAATAAATTTTATTTTTTACTTCAACCTACACGTTTCGGTGAAGGATTGCGGCTATGTACCGATAGGTTGGATAGCAAAAACTTTTATGCGTTCAATCCTTCGTTTGATCGCAGAAAAAAGAATTAAAAGTTACGCAAAATTAGTATCTTTTCTTTGTAGAAAAGGTACTTTTTTTGTTTTAAAATGGATTATAAAATACGTCGAAATAAAGCACGACTAATAAAATTATTAAATTATAACAAAATTATAATTACATAAAAATTGATTTCTTGATTTTTGCCAGTATATATTTTGATATTTAAATGATAAAATATAAATGCAAGGTAAAATTTTAAGGAAGGAACTTTGAAGATCGCATTATGTTGAAAAAAATTATTAGAATGCTCGCAGTGGTGCTTATTGTTGCCGGTGCAAAAAATTATGTTGGAGCGATTAATCCTGATCAAATTCAAAAATCTGTTGGCGACTGTCAGGCGGCTTCGTCAGGATTAAGAAATTCCCAGTGTGTTGTTGATGTCTCGAGTTTACGGCTTTTTAAAGTGTTGTTTAATGGAGGATCCATTTGGAAGGATGAATTTTTTAAAAAATTTGTGTGTTATTGCTGTGACAGAGTTATTAAAGTTGACAAAATGATTGACAGAAAGATACTTTGGGATAAGGAAGGCAGTTTTAACATATATAGTTTTCTTGATTTGAGGGACGGAATTTTTAGATCGAATGAAAGAGTTGGGTTACTTTTCTACGATAAATCGCCCTATAAATTTTCTTCGGGATCTCCCATGAAGTATGACGTTATAGGTGTTAGATTGCCCGATGACATCGATGTTGAGCCCGGAAAAGAGTATTTCCCGGGAGAGGAGAATTTTATAGATAAATTTGTTGAAGAACATATGCTCACGAAACCTTACATATTCATTTCAAATGATAGGTGGATGGTATTTTTTACCTCGGATTTTTATAAAAATCATCCCGGATTGGACGAGGTCGATTGTTTTGAAAAGGGCTTTAATAGGATGCTTGGCTTGCTGTGTGAGAAAAAATATGGTAATTTGTCGATGAATTTGTTCTATAAGCATAATGGAATTTGATTAAAAACATAAAAAGAAGCTTATGTTAAGAGCTTCTTTTTTGCGTAAATAAAATATCCCTTTGAATTTTCAAAGGGAATCATAATCAGTTGTAAAATTTATACAAAGGCAGACAATTATTCTAGTTAGTTAGATAAAATTTTATTAAAGTTTTAAGGAATTCATACCTATCTATCTTTTTGATTAAGTTTCTTGCATCTTTGTGAGTAGTGATATAAGTTGGATCCTCAGAAAGAATATATCCTACTATTTGGTTGATAGGATTGTATCCTTTTTCAAGTAGTGCATCGTATACTTTCGTTAAAATTAGTTTTGTGCTGATTTCTCTGTCGTCGTTTAGAGAAAATGTCATTGTTTTATCAGACATACTATCACCTCTGATTTAATATGATACAAGATTTTGAAGTTAAAATCAATACTTTATTTTTATACTAATTCTTTTAGAGATTGAAGTGCCAGGAAATAACTTTTTTTGCCAAATCCCACAATTTGCCCTACGCACACGTCTGATATTACGCACTTATGCCTAAAATTTTCTCTGGAAAAAATATTTGTCATATGTGCCTCTACAAAAGGAATTTTCACGAAAGATATGGCATCTCTCAACGCATAGCTATAATGTCCCAACGCGCCGGGATTTATTACCACTCCGTCATATTTTTCTTTGGCCTCATGAATTTTGTCAATCAAAGCTCCTTCCCAGTTGCTTTGAAACACTTCGCAATTAAATCCAATAGTTTCTCCATAAGAAATAATCTGCGATTTTATGCTTTCTGCCGTTTCTTCACCGTAAATTCCTTTTTCACGGATGCCGGTCATGTTTAAATTCGGTCCTAAAATTATAAGTATATTTTTCTTTTTCATTTTCATTCACCTTTTAAAGAATAGGTTTTTAAATTTATTTTTTTGTCTTTTAGTATCCTATTTTTTATGGGTATCTCTAAAAATCTTTTTAATTTTAACAAAAATGTTTTACTTTCGCTTACGGGCTCCACCAATATAGACCTTATTCCAAGAAAATTTGCTCCCATAATGTCTGTGAAAATCTGATCTCCGATAATTGCAATTTCTGATTTTGGAATTCCTAATTCATCGATTGCTTTATGGAATCCGTGGCTAAATGGTTTCATTCCAAAAGAAATATAGGGGAGACCGAGCAATTTTGCAAAAGATTCTACTCTTTTCTTAAAATTATTTGAAACCAAAATTAGTTTTATACCACTTTGCTGTATGGATTTTATCCAAAGCTCAATTCCTTCGTTTGGAGTGGAGCATTTATGCGGCGTTAAAGTGTCGTCGATGTCAAGTATTATCCCGTGTATATTCAATTTTTTTAAAGCGACTATATCGATGTCGTCCACCTTGGTTATGTAGTAAGATGGGTAGAAAATTGCCATGAATAAACCTCCGAAAAAGTTTTTTATTAATTGAAATGTAAATATATTTCCCCCTCAAGTTTATGTGACATGAGGGGGAAATATTAGATTAAAATCTCAGCTAGATTACCATCTGTTGCCGTTAAATCTATTGTTTTTCTTATGTCTTCTTGCCGCTTTAGATTTTTTCTTACGTTTTACGGAGGGTTTATCATATGCTTCTCTTTTTCTTACTTCGGAAATTATTCCCGAACTTTGTCTTTTGAATTTTCTGAGGGCACTTTCCAAAGAGTCAGCTTTTTTAGCCGGAGTTTTTTGATCGCCGTTTTCTTCAGTTTCGGAAGGAGTTGTCTCTTCAACTTGTTCACCTGAAGGTGTCTGTACAGCTTCTGAAGAATTTACATCTTCGACTTGTTCACCTGAAGGTGTCTGTACAGCTTCTGAAGAATTTACATCTTCGACTTGTTCACCTGAAGGTGTCTGTATGGCTTCTAAAGAATTTACCTCTTCGACTTTTTCAGTTGAAGATTCAGGCTTATCACTTGCTTCAACGATGCCTTCTCCTTCAACTTTAATTTCCTCTGCCATTTATTTCCCTCCTATCATTTATAGTTTCGTATGTAATAAGACGTCTTTGTTATGGCATTGCGCTACGATTATAACACACAACCGATATTATATACCATATAATTGTGGCTTGTCAAGAACTAACTTTTTTATTTTTGTAAGATTTTATATTCATCTTTCGGGCTTAAAAGCAAATACTATTTACATTGTAAATTTTAACATATATAATAAGAGATAGTAAAAAAGCTTTTAAAATAAATTTATGAGGTAAAATTATGGACCTAAAAAAAGTTTCGGTCGTTATTCCTATACTTAATGAAGAACGATATATAAAGGGATGTTTGAATTCTTTGATGGATCAAGATTACCCTAAAGAATTTCTGGAAATTATCCTCGTAGACGGATTATCCGACGATAAAACTCCCGACATAATAAAGGATTATATAAAAAAATATCCTTTCATAAAATTATATACGAATCCCCATAGGACGGTTCAATATGCTATGAATATAGGAATAAGCAATGCAACCGGAGAATATATTGTCCGTATGGATGCTCATGCGTGGTACTCAAACGAGTATATAAGTATGTGCGTTAAATATCTTCAAAAAACAAAGGCTCAAAATGTTGGCGGTACGACAGTTGTCCGAGGTAAGAATAGGATGCAAAAAGTTATTGCTGCGGCTTATCATTCTCCATTTGCCCTCGGAGGAAGCAAACACTACGATGAAAGCTTTGAGGGCTATGCGGATACTGTGGCGTGGGGCTCGTTCGAAAGAAAATATTTAATAGAGCTTGGTATGTACGATGAAAGGCTGCCTCGCAGCGAGGATGATGATTTGAATTTTAGAATCGAAAAGTCCGGAGGTAAGATTTTTATAACGCCTAAAATAAAAAGTGTTTATTATCCCAAAGAAAATTTATCAAAGCTTTTCAAGCAGTATTTCGATTATGGAACCTGGAAAGTTGCAGTAATAAAAAAACATCATAAGCCCTCGAGAATAGTTCATTTAATACCTATGCTTTTCGTATTGTTCATTGTGTTATTTGGAGCGCTGTCGTTTTGCTCCGATTTAATCGCAAAAATGTCTTTTGGTGTGATGTCAATTTATTTTCTGCTCGATATTTATTTTTCCTTCAATAATAAGTATGCAAAAAAATTCAGCGATAAAATTCTTTTGGTTATAACTCATTTTGTTATTCATATTTCGTATGGATTGGGATTTTGGAAGGGAATTTTCAAGTTTATGAATTCGAAATGGGATTAAATTTTTAAAAAGAAGGTTTGACGAATGGCTAATATAGAAGAAAAAAATGAGTGTATAAGTTTATCTCCCGAACAGCTAAGAAAATTGCAGCTGAAAGGCTTGGAAATTTTATTATATTTCAAGGAATTTTGCGATAAACACGGATTGTTATTTTATTTTTGCGGTGGGTGTTGCATTGGAGCAATCAGGCACGAAGGCTTTATACCTTGGGATGATGATGTGGATGTTTTTATGCCTAGAGAGGATTACGAGAAATTATTTTTGCTTTGGGATAAATATGCGGATAAAAAAAGATATTCCTGCAACAGGACCACGAAAGAAAAGTACATGGGCAACATAATGACGACTATAACCGATAATAATACCGAAGTTATACGTCCCTGGCAAAAAGGCAAGGACGGTCCGTGCGGTGTTATGATAGATGTCTTGCCGTTAGATGGTTGTGCGCCCTCGGGAATTAAAAGAAAAATTCAAATGATGTGGAGTATGATATTTTCGCTTTATTGTTCGAAAATGGTTCCCACAAAACACGGAAAATTAGTTTCGGTAGTTTCAAAAATACTTTTAAAACTTGTCCCGGGTGATAATCTCAAATACAAATTATGGAAATTTGCCGAAAAACAAATGTCTAAGTATAAAATAAAAGACTCTAAATATATCACTGAACTTTGCGCTGGGCCGGGGTACATGAAAAATGAATATCCTAAGGAAATATTTGACCATGCGGTATATAAAAAATTTGAAGGGCACATGTTGCCTCTTCCGGTGGGGTATGATAAATATTTGAAAATTGCTTTTGGCGATTATATGAAGCTTCCTCCAAAAGAAAAACAGGTTGCGCACCATGATATAATTTATATGAACTTAGAAAAAGGAGAAAAGTAGCTTTGAAAAAGGCATTTTTAATATGGATTTTCACAATTTTGGGATGTATTTCTATTTTTGTGTTGACGTTATGTTTTGGAAAAGCGCAAAAGGTAAATTGTGAGATAGAGCAAGAAAGTTTTTCTTTTTTGTTAGCGCGCGGCGAATTAAAAAGAGAGAGTTTAACTTCATCTGAATCCGATGAAAATTCAGCAGTTAAACATTTTGTGTATATAAAAGATAATATTATTGGTAAATATTCGGGGAATTATGATACTATAGAGAAAATAAAAGAATATTTATCTTCAAATTATGGTAAAATCATATCGGTGGAAAATAGCGGATATTCCTTTGTGGGACTTGGTTGGATTTTTAAGCAATTTAAAATTTAGGAGGTAAAAATATGATATTTGGAGCAATAGTTGCCGGTGGAATAGGGAGCAGGATGAAAAGCTATGATTTTCCTAAGCAATTTCTTCCTCTGGGACCTTCCGGAAAACCAATCATAATTCATACTTTAGAAAAATTTTTGCTTTGTAAGCGTTTGGATTATATTTATTTAGGCGTGCACAAGGATTGGACAGATTATGCGGAAGAATTACTTGAAAAATATGATTTAAATTCTGATAGAATTTTTGTTGTTGAGGGAGGGAAAGATCGAAATCTTACGATACTGAACATAATAAATTCTATCGAAAAAAATCACGGGGAAAGCAGTGAACACATTATAGTAACTCATGACGCGGTCAGGCCTTTCCTTACCGTTAAAATGATAGAGGATAATATTGATGCCGCGCTTGAATGCGGGGGCTGTGATACGGTGGTTTCGGCAATCGACACCATAATAGAATCCAAAAATGGTGATACTATATCTTCGATTCCGAACAGGAATTACATGTATCAAGGTCAAACTCCTCAAAGTTTTAATATGTCTAAACTCAAAAAATTTTATAATGAACTGACTGAAGAAGAAAAGGCTGTTTTGACAGACGCTTGTAAAATATTTTTATTCCGAAATCAACCGATTAAGCTTGTTCCGGGTGACACTTTCAATATAAAAATAACCACTTTAAGCGATTATAAAATAGCTTCTGCGATAGTTGGGGGAAATTTAATTGATTAACTATATTTATGAGTTGGCAGCTCCCGGAATGTTTTCGGTTAAGTATGAAGATATGAATATAGAAAAAAGTGTGATCATAAGGCCGGAATATATGGCGGTATGTCACGCAGACCAAAGATATTACAGAGGGCAACGTGATATAAATAAACTCAAAAGTAAACTGCCTATGGCTTTAATTCATGAATGTATGGGCAGGGTGGTTTCGGATTATACCGGCACTTATAAGAACGGTCAAAAAGTGGTTTTAATTCCTAACGTGAAGTCCAAAATTCCTCAAGAAGGAATATATGAAAATTACCAAAAAGGTTCGGCGTTTTTGTCCAGCGGTAAAGATGGGTTTATGAGAGAATTTGTTAATTTACCCCTCGACAGAGTTGTGCCTATAGGAGAAATACCGGGGAATATAGCCGCAATTTCAGAGTTTATAAGCGTTGGAGTGCATGCAGTGAGAAGATTCAAAAATTCTTCCCATAATATAAAAAATTCTATTGGAATTTGGGGAGATGGGAGTTTAGCATATGTTCTTTCGTGCATAATCAAATCAGAATTTCCCGGAATACACCTTACAGTTATCGGCAGAGATCCTTCTAAGCTTTCTCAGTTTACATTCGTGGACAGTACATGTCTTTCGTATGATATTCCGAAGGATTTTAGCATCGACCACGCTTTTGAGTGTGCGGGCGGAGAAGGAAGTTTTTATGCTATTGATGATATAATTCGTTATATAAATCCACAAGGAAGCGTTATGCTTATGGGCGTAAGCGAAAATAAAGTTGCGATAAATACACGTGACGTGTTAGAAAAAGGTTTAACCCTGATTGGATGCAGCAGGTCGGGCAGAGAGGATTTTGAACAGGCGGTTAAACTTCTTGAAAAGAAAAATTTTCAAAATCGAATTAAAAGAATTATTTATGAGGATTTGCCTGTTTCTTCCATTGAAGATATTTACAGAATTTTTGAAACTGACGCATCCACGGCGTTCAAGACAGTATTTAAGTGGGAATTATAAAATAAAAATAGGGAGATAAAAAATCTAAATGAAAAAAATATGTTTTATAGGATTTGGGCTTTTCACTATAGGAGGGTGCCAAAGAGTGACGATATCCCTTGCAAATAGTTTATGTGACAAATACGAAACGCATTTGATTTCTTTATGTAAAATTCCTGAAGATCACAGTTATGAAGTTGATGAAAAAGTTAAAGTTCATACTTTAGGCATGTCTTTGGATATCAGAGCCCGGCATTCTTTGGTTGTAGCCGGAGAAATAAAAAAATTTTTAAAAAATAACAAAATAGATGTTTTGTTTGTGGCCGGTTCTTTGCCCATACCTTTAATTTGCGCAATAAAGCCATTTGTTAACACAAAAGTAGTTTTCTGTGACCATGAAAATTTATTTGGAAGAGACAGAAAGTCTATATTTTTCAGGAGACTTGCATGCAGAATCAGTGACAAAGTTGTTGTTCTCACCAAGCAAACTCTTAACGATTATAAAGATAAATTTAATATCAAAGACGAAAAAATAAGTCAAATATATAATTTTATAGACTGTAATAAATTCGAAAATTGTGATTTGAACTCTAAAAAAATAATTTCAGTTGGAAGAATTAGCTCTGAAAAAGGTTTTGATATGGCCGTAGATGTGGCTAAAGATGTCTTTAGCAAGCACCCGGATTGGCAGTGGCATGTTTACGGCGACGGCCCGGATATGGGCGAAATAAAATCTAAAATTAAACAATATAATCTGGAAGATAATTTTATTATGAAAGGCGCAGACGGTTCGGTAAGAGATAAGTACAAAGATTATAGCATATGCGTTTTGCCGTCCTATAGAGAGGGCTTTGCTGTTGTTTTACTGGAGGCAAAAATCAATTCGCTGCCTGTTGTTAGTTTTGACTGCAATTCCGGTCCTCGAGAGATAATAAACAGCGAAATAGACGGATATTTGATTCCGTGCTATAATAAGAAGAATATGGCTGAGAAAATTTGTAATCTTATTGAAGATTTTGATTTGAGGAAATCATTTTCTTCTCACGCAAAAGATAATTTGGAAAAATTCGGTAAAAATAAAATTATAAACCAGTGGGTGGATTTAATAGAAGGTTTATAGTACAGAGGGTGAATGAAAAAGTTGAATATATTTTTAAAAGAAGAATACTATAAAAAGGCCAGATTTGGCTATATAATAGCACTTTTGATATGTTTGATGATAAGAGCGGTAGGATGCTATTTATTTGCTCCTCCCGCAATAGAAGTTTGTGCGTTTTCTGCCCTTGGATTGGCGGGAGTTTTCCTGATTTTATGGGGGCTATTGACTAAAAATATAGAATTAAACTTTAAAAAATATTTTTTTCAGATAGTATTTTTGGTATGTATAGTAATATCTTCTGTTGTGAATATAAAGTACGGATTTTTTAGGAATTTGAAAGATTTTTTATGGATGGCGATAAATTTTTTTGTTTTGTTTTTGGCGACCAATAATGTTTCTCGCAAAGAAAAATATAAATTTCTTGTCACTATTCAAAATATAATAATTTATACTTGGCTGGCTTTATCTTTTATTTCTTTGATAACTTTTTTGTTTCAAGTTAATCATATTTTTCATATAAGAGAGGGTTGCTGGGTTGGAATAGGAAGCGTAGAAGGTAGGCTTTTCGGCGTGTTTTTGAACCCTAATACCGCATCTATAATTTCGTTGATTTCGATTATATTTTCTGTTTTTCAGTTAGTTTCCGGAATTGAATTTTCTGCTAAGAAATTTGTAAATATTTTTAATATCGCAATTCAATTTTCGTATATAGTTTTGGCGGAATCTCGCGGAACAGCTTTAGTTCTGATTTTCTGTGTGTTTTTGGTGACGTTTTTAATAGCTTACAAAAAATTAAATTTTAAAAATGTTTATAAAATTATTTTGGCATTGTTTATTGCTGCAATTTCATGTGTGGCGGTATTTTTGTCTATGAAATTTTTAAATTGGACGTTTTATTATTTGGCCAAATTTGTGCAAAAGATGAATCCATATTTTTTAGAAAAAAAATCCAAAGATATATCTGTGCAACGTACGGATTATATAGAAAACAACGATATATCCAACTTGAGATTTAGAATATGGCTTAGTGCTTGGGAAATTTTTAAAAAGAATTGGCTGTTCGGGGTTTCTTCAGGTAATGTGGTTGAATATGCTAAAGATGTTTTTCCTGAGACATTCATTGCAAAGAGAAGCTACGCCAGAGCTCATAGCGTGTGGATAGGTCTTCCTTTGTATACCGGCATTGCGGGATCGATTTCTATGTATGCGTTTTTTGCGGTGAACTTTTTCAAAACATGTAAGCACTATTTCAAAAATTATTTGTCGGTAAAAATTAAAGAATCCGATGGAATGCTGATGCTTTCGGCGTTGCTAACCGGAGCAATTTGTGTATATGGATTGGTTGAATCGGAATTATTTTTTGTTAATTCTATATGTTCGCTAATTTTTTGGGTTTATTTTGGATTTTTGGCTGATAATTTAAATAGCAATAAAAAATTAGAAGTCTGATTGTAAAATTACTGTATTGTCGGAGTGAATTTATGAGAACAAAGAATTCTTTGATGAATATATCTATAAGCATTATGTCATATGGCATAATTATGCTTGGTGGATTTATTACTCGAGGTAAAATTACTAAAATCTTAGGGATGGATTTCGTAGGGCTTAACACCTATTTTGAAATGGTGGTGTCCATCCTTGCTATTGTCGAACTCGGTTTGGGCGTTGGAATTGTTTATAAACTTTATAAGCCGATTGCCGAGAAACAATGGGACAAGGTTTCGGTAATTCTTTGTTTTTTGCGCCGTTGTTACGTTTTTATAGCAATTATTATTTCAGCGCTGGCTTTAATATCGTCTTATTCGGTCGTCGCTTCTATAGGAGAAGATTTTTCTAAGATATGGCTTTTAAAAATTTATGTGCTTTATATCATTGATTTGTTGTCGTCATATTTATACTCTCACAAAAGGTCGATGTTTATTGCCGACCAAAAAAGTTATGTCAACAACGCCATTCATATATTCGCACAGCTCGGAATGTTTGCATCTCAAATTTTGGTATTAAATTTGTTCCATTCTTTTGAACTTTATCTGATTTGCAGAATAGTTTCCAGATTGGCAGAAAATATTTTTATTTCCTATAAATTTAATAAAAAATACAGTTTTATAAATTTAAAGACTAAAGAAAATATTTCCGGAGTGGAGAAAAAAGACCTTTTCAAAAATATGAAAGCATTGCTTTTTCACAAAATTTCGGGATTCGGCACCAATAGTATTTCGGTTTTTATAATAATGAAAGTAGAAAAGTTGCGTGGCGCCGGTATATTCAGTAACTATAATTTGATATCTACTGCATTGACAACTGTTACGAGCGAAATTTTTAATGGGATATCGGCGAGCTTTGGTAGCCTTTTGGGTACATCAGACAAAAATAAAATATATAAAAATTTTCAAATGTTATATTTTTTAAATTTTTTGATGTATTCTTTTATCACGCCAACTTTTATTTGCCTTATAACTCCCTTCGTTATCTTGTGGACAGGTAGTAATTCTATTTTCCCCATAAGTACTGCGGTTTCGATTGCTGCCTATTTATACATATACGGGATGAGGCAGTCGATAGGCATGGTAAAAGTGAGTGCCGGAATATATGACCAGGACAAATATTTATCTTTGGTAGGGCTTTTTATAACTTGTTTTTCCTCGTATATTTTATCTGCGTATTTGGGAGTTGCAGGAGTTATGCTTGGAAATATTTTAGGAATGTTACTGGTCCCTTATTGGGTTCAGCCTTACCTGGTTTATAGTGAAGTTTTTAAGAAAAAATCAGTACTGCTTTACCATTTGAAATTCATGTTATATACCGCTTTGACAGCCGGTTATTGCTTTGTTTGCTATGAAATTTGTAATTTTGTAAATCGTTTCGAGATTACAAATCAAGTTTCTTCATTTATAAGAAATTTGTTGGGGTATATGCATGTGGGTTCAAATATAAATACACTGTTTATTGCTCAAATAGTCATAAATTTGACAGTATGTATTTTTGTTCCAAACATTATGAATATAATTATTTTCTTTAAAACTTCCGAGTTTAGAAGTTTATATGTGGTCGCAAAAAGCTTTATAAGAAGAAATAAAGTAAAGGAGTGATAATCGTATGGATGCGATGCTTCCGCTGATTATTTACTTTGTTCAAATAACTCTTCCTTTTTTGGGCTTGTTGATAGTATGTTGCTCTTTCAGGTCTCTTTTTTCAAACCTTAGTTCAAAGCATCCTTTGATCGCTCTTGTGAACAAGTCGACAGGGGAGAAAATTCCTATAGTATATTGGGAAAATTCTATAGGCAGAGACAGGCATTGCGATGTAGTGGTAAATAATCCTACCGTTTCTCGAGACCACGCAGTACTTTACAGACGAGATGAAGGCTGGATTATCTCGGATACAAATTCTAAGGGTGGAATTTATTTAAACGGAAAGCTTTTAAAAAACGATGAAAAAGTTTACATAGATGACGTTATAAAAATCGGTGGAATAGAGTACGAATTAAAGAAAGCCGATGTTTTCAGTAAATCTCGCAGATTAAATTCCAAAAATAAAGAAAATTTTTCGGCAAATTTTTCTTTGGTGATTTTAATAACCGTTTTTAATATTTTAGCAAGCGGCGTTCTTTGCTTTGCGGGAGGCACTTTCAATCCTTCTGCGTTATATATTTTGGCTGCACTGTCTTTGATTTTGTGGGGAACTTTTGCGGCTAATAGATATATTTTCCGAAGAAAAAATTTCGAGCTAGAAGCTCTTGGAATATTTTTAAGCGGAATAGGAATTCTGACTGCCGGTGGAGCGGGCAATACAGATGTACATGTTCAAATTATATCTTTGGCAGCAGGAATAGTGTTTTTTGAATTTATTTTAATGTTTATCAAAGACCCTGATTTAGCTATGAAATTCAGGCCGTATATTGCGGCGGCGGCAATTTTGCTTTTAGCCGTTAATTTGGTATTTGGTAAAGTAAAAAACGGTTCTCAAAACTGGATTATGTTAGGAGGGCTTTCATTTCAGCCCTCTGAACTCGTAAAAGTTGCCTTTGTATTTTTCGGTTCGTCAACATTAAAAGGCATACAAACTACTAAAAATTTAACTGGATTTATTTTATTTTCTGCGTTATGCATGGGTGCGCTGTTTTTAATGGGAGATTTTGGAACTGCGTGTATATTTTTCGTGACTTTCATTCTTATTTCTTTTATGAGATCCGGAAGCATAAGAACAGTTATATTAACTTGCTCGGCGGCTGCGTTGGGACTGGGATTAATTCTTAAGTTTAAACCTTATATAGTTTCCAGATTTTCTGCTTGGAGACATGTTTGGGAGCATGTAAACGATACCGGATATCAACAAACCAGAGTTTTGACATATGCCGCAAGTGGGGGAATGTTGGGACTTGGATTAGGTAAAGGCTGTTTAAAAAATGTGTTTGCGTCCACCAGCGATTTGATGTTTGGAATGATTTGCGAAGAGTGGGGCATGATAATGGCCATACTGGTACTTACGGTCATAGCATTTATAGGATTGTACGCAAGGAGCGCAAGTATAAGAAGTAGGTCGGCATTTTATTCAATTGCTTCTTGCTGCGGAGCAGGAATGCTTGTTTTTCAGATGATGCTTAATGTTTTTGGCGTAGTGGATATTTTCCCTCTCACAGGCGTGACGCTTCCTTTTATAAGTTTAGGCGGCTCTAGTTTGATTTCTGTCTGGGGATTGCTCGCATTTATAAAGGCTTCTGACGAGAGAACATACGCTCTAAAAAGATAAAGTAATTAAAAAGAGGCGATTAGAGATGAGAAATACAAAAGTTAGGTCTATACTGCTTTATATACTCATATTTATATTTTTTGCAGGAATGTCTTTTTTTATATATGAATTTTCTACAGAAGCCGGAGAATGGGCTTTTTCTCCTATTAATAAGCATATTTCCGAAGGAGGAATGACAGGAGGAAAAATTGTAGATTCTAATGGCGTGGTACTTGCGGAAACAGTAAAAGGAAAAAGAATTTATAACGAAAACGAAGGAATCCGAAGAGCGATGCTGCATACCGTCGGAGACGGTTCGGTTTTGATACCTACATCTGTTCAGAGTAGGTATAGTGATGAATTATTCGGATATAATTTTATAACGGGATTCGGTGCTCCTCATGTTCTTAACAATAATAAAAATTTAAAACTTACTTTGGACAGCAATATTTGTTCTAATGTGGCAAAAAGTTTTAAGAACCAAAAAGGAGCCGCGCTGGCATATAATTATCTAACCGGTAAAGTGATATGCATGGTGAGCTTGCCTAATTATGACATAAATAATCGGCCGGATTTACAACTGGATAACGACGGAAAATACGAAGGAGTCTATATTAATCGTGCTATTTCTTCTGTTTATACTCCGGGTTCTATTTTTAAAATTTTTACAACCGCCGCTGCAATAGATTTAATAAATAATGTAGAAAAAAGAACTTTTGAATGTAAAAAAGTGAAGATTGTAGATGGGGAAAAGATAACTTGTATGTCAAGCCACGGAAAAATAAACCTCAGAGATGCTCTCGCAAAATCATGTGATATTGTTTTTGGAGATTTGGCGATAGAACTCGGAAAAAACAATATGAAAGAAAAAATGAAGGAATTCGGCTTTAATAAGCCGCAGTATTTTGAATCTGTAAAAGTTGCACAAAGTAAATATGAAATAGATGACGCAACCCGAGGCGACCTAGGATGGTCGGGAATAGGGCAGTATAAGGACCAAGTCAGCCCGTTGCATATGCTCAGGGTTATGGGAGCAATTGCCAATAAAGGTATGTCTGTTGAACCGTTTGTTGTGGATTCTACATTTTTTGACGATTCGAGCGAAGATTCATATGGCTTTTCTAAAGGTCAATCGACACAATTAATGAAAAGCGAAACTGCTGACAAACTTAAAGAAATGATGCGCTATACCATGAAAAATCAGTATAAAGATTCTATGTTTAACGGCATTGAAATGTGTGCTAAAACAGGTACAGCTGAAGTCGGTGAGGGGAAAAAACCTCACGGATGGATGGTTGGTTTTTCGTATGACAAAACATTTCCTGTAGCTTTTTCTGTAGTAGTTGAGAACGGAGATTTTGGTATACGTTCCGCCGGGCCTATTGCTTCAAGCATGATTAGAGATATAAAGAAAAACTACAAAATGTAAAATTTGTTTTATAAAATATTGTTTTTAAATATTCTTGACTTTTTAAAAGCTTTGATATAACATGGCTTATGTATGGTAGATAAAAAATAAAGTACAAATAAGGAGGAATATTATGAGTCAGAATATCGGTAATGTAAACGATAACACGGAAGTTCAAATCAGTGATGAATTTTCCGAAAAATACGTACTTGAAACTACTGGTTTGACAAAGACGTATTCTCGCAAAAATGTGGTAAACAACCTTAATATGAAAATAAGAAAAGGTGATATATACGGCTTTATAGGAAAGAACGGTGCCGGTAAAACCACAACTATAAAGATGATAACAGGTATGATTTCGCCTTCTTCGGGCAGTATTAAACTTTTCGGCAAAGAGAAATTATCCGATTCCAGGAAAAAAATAGGTTGTATAATCGAGAGCCCTGCTTTTTATCCTTATATGAGTGCTCATGACAACATTGAAGCCCAACGTCTTTTAAAAGGAGTTAAGGATAAATCGATAACTAATGAGCTTTTAGAGATTGTAGGTCTTAAAGATGTTGGCAAGAAAAAATTAAAGAATTTTTCACTTGGTATGAAACAAAGACTGGGTATAGCTCTTGCATTAGTCGGCGACCCTGAAATATTGCTTTTAGATGAACCTATAAATGGTTTGGATCCTTCCGGAATCAAAGAAATCAGAGAATTGGTTTTGAAATTGAGCAGAGAAGCCGGAATTACTGTTTTGATTTCCAGTCACATACTTAGCGAACTCACTAAAATATCTTCAGCTTACGGAGTTATTAAAGACGGAAATTTGATTGCACAATTTACTAAAGAGGAATTAGAACAAAGAGTAAGACCTAATCTTAAAATCAAAGTCAATGATTTAGAGAAATCTATAAGCATTTTAAAAGAAAAATTCCCTGAGATAGAGCTAAATATCATTGACGGCGAAATTGTGGTTTACAATATGACAGATGATTTTAGAGGCATTACAAATGCTTTGGAAGAATCTGAAATAATTATACAATCTTTGTCCAAGAGCGAAGGAGATTATGAAAATTATTTCATAAGTCTTATGGAAGGAGAAATTAAAGATGAGTAATTTACTTAAGTATGATTTTTATAAATTAATTCGTAGCAAATCTTTTTACATTTGCGCCGTTATATCACTGCTGCTTTCTACTTTGGCTGTTTATTTCTCTGCGGATTTATATAATGCAACAGGATATAATTTGTTTAAGCCCTATGACAGTCTCATTGGTATCTCTGATGGTTTGGTATCTTCTAGTTTGCTAATTATCATAGCTATTGTTACTTTTATTCCTTCGGATTTTAGTTTTGGAACAATAAAAAACATGATTTCTTCAGGAGCAAATAGAGTAAATATTTATCTTTCAAAATTGATAGTTTCTTGCGCGATAGTTTTTTCATATTTGTTTGTAAACATGATATGTTGCGGTATAACAGGAGCAATCATGGGTGAAGTTGGGGAGTATACTCGAGATACATACCTGACACTGTTGAAAGTATTTGGGTACACATTTTTAGTATTAATGACACTGGTTTCCATATGCGTTATGATTAGCTTTTTGATTAGAAAGAAGAGCATTGTTATTACCGTAGCGATTTTGGTAAACACAGTAGCAACGAGCTTTATAGCACCTATCATAGATTTTTGCGTTAAACTTATTCCTTCGGTAGAGGAATTTTCATCAATGAAATATTTCCCAGGTTCATATCTTGGTGTGGGAATGAGTATAAATTCAATGCCTCAAAAAGATTTAATAACCTCGCTCATAGTATGCGGTGTGTATATTATTGCTTGTTCGGTAATCGGAATACTTGTTTTCAGAAAAGTAGACATAGATTAATATATTGTTTAATTTTAGAACCTCCACTTGTAATCAAAGTGGGGGTTCTTGATGTTTATATTTAAAAATGTTATAATAAAATCATAAAAAGCATGGAGGTTTTAGATTATGAGCACAAAAGAAAATTTTAAGTTTAATCTTGGAAATCTTGAAGAGCAAATTTTTAATCTTGCAAACGATGGAGAAAAATTAAGCAGTAATGACTTAGAGAAAATTTCCGGCGGCAGTTTAAATAATAAATTTTTAGCAGGTTCATTAGCGAGTTTGATGGTGCTTACAGGTACAGGCTTGAACTCTAATATCCACGCTCAAGAAGCGCCGTCCCAAAATTATACCGTAAGTGTCAATCAAAATAATCAGACCTCTGAAATAAAATATTTTACTAAAGAACAAGTTATCGAAGATATAAATTACACTCTTGATACAATAAAAAGCTTTCATATGGCGTGTAGAAATGGTTTGCCGAAGGAAGTGGAAGAACAAAGAGACTTGGAAATTGAAAATCTTTCCGAAAGCACAAGCACAGTTGATGAATGGAGGATAATTTCTCGCATACTCGCCAGATTTCACGATGCCCACACTATAATTTTGGCCCCTAAATTTATAAATTGTAATCGCAGGCTGCCGTTTGAAACACGTTTAGAAGGTGACAAAATTTATTGTTCAGGCGGCGAATTCAAAGGTGCGGAAATAGTTGAAATAAATGGAATGAAAATTTCTGATATTTACGAAAATTTTAAACTTGGTTTTTCATATGAAATTGAAGAGTGGGCACACGCAAATTTTTTCAGAACTATTTCGAATGATTTCAGTAGCATACAAGCAAACCTCGAAAGGGCCGGAATAGATACTTTTAAACCTATGGAATTCACTTTCAAAACGGAAAATCGAATAGTCAAAAAAAGTTTTGAACTTACCGAACCTAAAAAATACTCACGGAGCGAAAATGTTTCGTATAAAATTGATAAGGAAAACAGTGTGGGTATTATTACAATTAACCGGTGTTGTTGTGATGACAATTACGTTAAGACAGTGGATAACTTTTTTGCTGATGTTGAGGCCAACAAAGTGGAGAACGTGGTCATAGATTTAAGGCAAAACCAGGGAGGGCATAGTAGGGTTATAAATTATTTTTCTTGCTATCTCGGCAATATAAAAGACCTGAATTTCGGTAAAATCGAGAATAAGGAAAAGACAATTCATACCCACTACACGGAGAACCAGATTAAGAAAGATAGGATGGACAAGAATGTTTTTAACGGTAAGATATTCGTTTTATCTTCTAACTTTACTTTTAGCTCGGGAATGAGATTTGTATCTGTGCTTTCCGATAATAAATTAGCGACTGTTGTGGGCGAAGTGCCTGGAAATTCTCCGACACTTTATGGTGATATAAGCGGTCATATATTTAATACCCCGAATTCAAATTTAAGATTTTGCGCAACATATAAAAAGTTTTATCGCCCTGATGAAACCAAAGACCCCGAAAGATTAACTCCTGATGTACAGGTCCCGGCGGAAGAGGCTTTGAACAAAACATATGAGTTGATAAAATCAAATTAATTTTAAGTGAATATAAAATTTTAACACTACTCCTTTATGAAGTAGTGTTTTTTAATTTTTTTATCAAGATGTACGAAAAAGAGAATATGGATAATAATAAACTTAAAACAAAAGACACTTTTAAAGAAGTCCCCGGTATCAATAGGCTGTCGGTCCTAAAAAGCTCTATAATTGCTCTTAACAGGCTATAAAGAAGTAAATATAAAACAAATATATTCCCTTTGGGTAAGTCCCTTTTCTTGCTCACGAAGTGCAATATCAAAAAACAAATTAAACATCCCAAGGATTCATACAAAAAGCACGGATGGACTGTTTTAAATCCCGTGTTTTCGCTACACATTCCCCACGGCAGGGTTGTTTCTGATCCGAATGCTTCTTGATTTACAAAATTTCCCCATCTTCCTATACATTGACCTATCACAACTCCCATCGACATTAAGTCCAGCACAGAAAGCACATTTTTCTTTTTTATTTTTGATATGATTACCAAGCTCACAGCCCCGCCGATTATCGCTCCATAAATTGCTATTCCTCCGTGAGAAATTTTGAATATTTCTGATGGGTTTTTAAGATAGAAATCTCCCGGATAAAAAATTATATAATAAATTCTTGCGCATATTATGGCGACAAAAGAGGGGATGATCGTGAAATTGGATATGTCATTCGAACTAAATCCAAAATCTTTTTTTCGAGATTCTATATAACTATATGCAAGTAAAAAGCCAATTGAAATTATAATCCCGTACCAGTATATTTTAATCCCGGGGCATTGAAATGCTATGGGATTTATTTTTAAATCAATTCCCAATCCCGGGAAAGAAACATTGTAAGTAACATTGTTCATCATTTTGGAGAAACTATGGATAAAGCTGAGTAATCCGGATTCAATTTGTTTTCCAAATCTTTGTTCACTTCATCTATGCTGATATTTTGCAAAGTTTCCAAGTAGTCAAAAAGCTCTTTTCCTGCTATAGCGAAATTAAATTGAGACCTTGCTATTGATGATACACTATTAAATATTTCAAGGCTTTGGCCGTAAATTGCATTTTTTACCCTGTTAAAAGTTTTTTCGTCCAGACCGGTTTTGTGAATTTTTTCTATGTGTTTTTTTATGACCTCCGATGCCTTCTCGGGATTGTTGGACTCTCCCGAAAATATTACTGATGCATAGCCCGGCCCTTCAAGATATTCATCTGAAAAAGAAGCCATACTTATTAAATCTTTTTTAACAAGTTCTTCGTACATTTCGGAAGACGAAGAAGAAAGGCAACTTAAAATCAAATCGTTACATACTGATTTTGCCGTTGATATTCTTGTTCCCGGAGCGATGTTTTCTTTAAATCCAAGGCTAAACATAGAATTTTCTATGTCAAATTTCTGCACGATTTTGGAAGTTTTCACTTCGTTAGGTTCTTGTGGGAAAAATCTTTCGACTTCTATTTTGGGCAAATATTTAACTTTTTTATCTACAATTTCCAGTATGTCGTCACAATTCACATCTCCAACCACGCATAAACACATATTATTTAGATTGTAAAAAGTATTGTAACAATTATATAGGATTTCTGGAGTTATTTTTGCTATAGTTTCCACTGTGCCCGCGGTGTCGATTCTTACGGGGTTGTTTTGATAAAGACTTTGAAGCAAATTTATGAAAACTTTCCAATCCGGGCTGTCATCGTACATTTTTATTTCTTGAGCGATTATTCCGCGCTCTTTGTCTACATTTTCTTGTGTGAAATAAGGAGTTTGAACAAAATCTAATAGTATTTCGAGAGGCTTTTCGATATTTCCTGCGCAAGAAAATAAATAAGCAGTTTTGTCAAAAGTTGTGAACGCATTTGCAGAAGCGCCTGTTTTTGAAAATAACTCAAACGCATCGCCATCTTCTCCGGCAAAAAGTTTATGCTCGAGATAATGCGCTATTCCATCCGGTACCTCTGTGTAGGAGGAATGCCCTTTTATTCTAAATTTGTTGTTTATCGAACCGAAATTGGTTCCAAAAATGGCATAATTTGAACAATAGCCCTTTTTAGGATAGACATACACATCCAGACCCGAAGGGTGCTTTAGATAAAAATATTCTTCTTTCAGCAGGTTGTTTGTTATTCTTTTAGGATTCATGTTTTTCACCTTCGCTTCCTGATAAAATATATATGGTGTCTAAAGTTATATTTGACGATAGTTCTATTACTTTTTCGCGCGTGACTTCAGAAATTTCTTTGATTAAATCTTCGAAATTTTTCTTTTTTTCGTCAAATGCCTGCAAAAGATAGTACTGGCCTAAAGCGCTGAGCTTATCGTTGGAACGCCTTAAAGCTTGGGTTAGAAATAATTTTGTTTCTGCAAGTTCCGTGTCAGAAAAATTCCCAAGAGTTATATCTTTAAGTTGTTCGAGTATTTCTTTTTTCGCTTTTTCAATATTGTGATTTTCTACTCCGCTTTCCACGAGCATAATTCCTTTATGAGAATTATATCTCGAAGAGCAATAATAACAGAGACTGAGCTTTTCGCGCACGTTCATAAAAAGCTTTGATTGAGGAGTTCCGCCGAATAAAGCATTTAGAACTTTAAAAGCCGAAACGTCTGCGCTTGGATTTGCAATTTTTGTTCGGAATCCCATGACGAGTTTGCCTTGCACCAAGTTTTGATTTTCTCTTACGGTAGTGACTTCGCTTGCGGATTCTATTATTTTTGTAGGCGGACCGGAAATATAACTTCTTGCAATTACACTGAATTTTTCTTTTATTTTTTTCACCAAAGGTTCATATGCTCCGGCGCCGGTCATTATTATTTCGATATGTGATTCGGAAAGCAAATTTTTCCATGCAGAGTATATTTCGTCGGGGGTTAGTTTTTGGGCATTTTCTATTGTTCCGAGCTCATTGAAACCATATAGTTCGTTCTTGCACATTATTTCTTCACAGCGTTGGCGAGCATAAAATTTTTTGTCGCTTTTTTCTGATTTTATTTCTTCTATTAATTGATATTTTTCTCTTTCCACATCTTCTTTATTGAAAGAATTTTCGTTTATATTTGGTTCGAATACCATCATACATAACAAATCAAAAAGATTTTGGATATTATTCGAAGCACTTGGAACAAAATTGTCGTCAGGACCGATCGCCGACAGACTCATTACTTGATAATCTCCAATTTTTGCAATGCTCGAAGAAATTTTTGAGCCGTATAATTCTTCCAACCTCTGATTAACCATCCTCAATGACGGATAAGTCTTACATCCGTGTGAAAGCAAATCAGGAAGCAATGCGTTTGCGGAGAGGTTTTCTTTTTTTAATGGGGAGAAAAATGATATCGAAATTCTGGTGTCTTTAAATTTAGTTTCGGGAATGTGGGTGAAATAAACACCTTCTTGAATTTTAAATGTTTGTATATTTTTCATGTTTTATTTACCTCCGATTCATAGTTTATATTATTTTTCAGGCGGTCTTTTTTGGGCTTTCTTTTTGCGTTTTTTCTTTTTGGAAAGCGTTAAAATCAGACCTATTACAGAGATACATATCAATAATATTCCGCCGTAGAGAAGTAAAGAGCCGTCATAAATAAAGTCGTGAGCATATTTGGATGATTTAATAAAATTGAAATTTTCTCCCTTGGAATTTGAAGATGATAAAAATTTTGTACCAAAATCCATAGCGGCTGTATTTAATTTGCTAAATGGCAATATTATCGCGGTACTTACCGCAGCAGCAAATATTTTTTTAAGTGATTTATTCAATGTTATAACCTCCGAAATTTTGCATATAAATTTGTATGTTATATTATAATTTTGATTACTATATAAGAGTTTATACAATAACGGAAATTTTTTCAATTATAATTATTTTTGAAATTTATTTCACATTGTATTATACTATAAGAATTGAGGTTATAAACAAAATCGGAAGGAGATTTTTTAAATTGGAATATACAAAGTTGTTAATACGCAAAGCTTTGGAGTCACGGGAAAACGCTTATACGCCGTATTCTCACTTCAAAGTAGGCGCAGCGCTTCTTACAGGCGATGACAAAGTCTACGGAGGATTTAACATAGAGTGCGCGGCTTATTCCGTATGTAATTGTGCGGAAAGGACTGCTTTATTTAGAGCCGTATACGATGGACATAAAAATTTCAAAGCAATTGCGGTAGTTGGAGGAAAAGAAGGTCAGGATATAGATTCTTACGCTCCGCCGTGCGGAATGTGTCGTCAAGCGTTGAGGGAATTTGTTGACCCTAAAGAATTTAATGTTATACTCGCAAAAAATGAAAATGATTTTGAAATTTATACACTTGAAGATTTGTTGCCGATTAGTTTTGGACCGAGCAATCTGTAGTATAAAATAAATTGGAGGAAATACTGTTGAATTTAAAAGAAAAATGTATCGAAATAAGGAAGAGTATCCTAACCGAGATAGGCACCTTGGGTGTAGGGCACTTGGGCGGCTCTCTTTCTATAGTTGAATTGCTTGTGACTTTGTATAACAATCACATGAACGTAGATCCCAAAGACCCTAAAAAAGAAGGGCGAGACAGATTGGTCGTATCGAAAGGCCATAGCGGTCCGGCGGTTTATGCCGTCCTTGCTGATTTAGGATATTTCCCAAAAGATTGGTTATTGACTCTTAATAAGCCCGGAACTAATTTGCCCAGCCACTGCGACATGAATCGTACTCCCGGAATCGATATGACTACCGGTTCTTTGGGTCAAGGTTTTTCCTGTGCTGTCGGAATAGCTCTTGCTTCGAAGTTAAAATCCGATGGTGCTAAAATTTACACCATAATAGGCGACGGAGAAACTCAAGAAGGACAAATCTGGGAAGCCGCAATGTTTGCCTCTCACAAAAAATTAAATAATCTAATTGCTTTTACAGACTACAACAAACTTCAATTGGATGGAGAAGTTAAAGATATCTGTGGCATAGAACCCCTTGACAAAAAATGGGAAGCTTTCGGATGGGACGTTTTGACTGTAGATGACGGAAATGATTGCGAAAAGATAAATGAGGCTATTTTAGAAGCAAAAAATGCAGATAAGCCCGTAATGATAATACTAAATACGGTTAAAGGTTCCGGAATCAAATTTGCAGAAGACGCCGGAGTTTCAAATCATAGCATGAACGTAAGTAAAGAGATGTTTGAAAAGGGCATGCAGGAATTGGGAGGCAAATGTTAATGGAAATGAGAGAGCTTTTTTCAAATGAAATTGAAAAAATAATGAACGAAAATGATAATATAGTAATTTTAAACGCGGACTTAGCTAAACCAAACGGATTTGGGAATTTGCAAAAAAAATATCCCGAAAAAGTTATCAATGTCGGAATAGCAGAGCAAAATATGGCGTGTATTGCCGCCGGAATGAGCAGCTATGGATATATTCCGTTTATTTGTACTTTTACACCTTTTGCTACGAGAAGAATATGCGATCAAATCGCAATATCTATTTGTTATGCGAAACAGAATGTTAAAATAATAGGAACGGATCCCGGAATAAGTGCCGAATACAACGGCGGGACCCATATGAGCATGGAAGATATAGGGGTGCTCAGAAGTATACCTAATATGGTGATATTTGAACCTGTCGATAATAATCAATTGAAGAATTTATTACCTCAAATCATTGATTATAAGGGCCCTGTATATATCAGAATGTTTAGAAAAACTACCCCCGATATATTCAGCGAAGATGAAAGATTTAATTTATTTAAATCTAAAATTATTAAATCCGGCGAAGATGTAAGTATTTTCTGCTCCGGCATTATGGTATCGGAAGTGCTGGAGGCAAATAAAGAGCTTGAAAAATTGGGCATAAACGCAGAAATAATCAATGTTCATACGATTAAGCCTCTTGACGAAGAAACCGTTATAAATTCCGCCAAAAAAACAAAAGCTGTAGTTACTGCCGAAAATCATAACATAATAGGCGGCCTGAGGTCTGCTGTTGCTGAAACTCTTAGTGAAAATTGCCCTGTTCCTTTAAGGAGCATCGGCGTACGTGATACGTTTGGTCAAGTTGGAAAGATGCCGTTTTTGAAAGAAACTTATAATATGACTTCTGAAGATATTGTGAATGCGGTTTTGTCAGTTTTGAAGATGAAAAAATAATCTTTTATATTGAAATATTTAGAATAAAGTTGTAAAATAATTATCGTTATTTTATTTTATTTTACGTATAACGGATTTCTGGATATAGGAGTGAATTTCTTGGATAATGTTTGTTGCGTTATTTTAGCGGCCGGAGAAGGAAAGAGGATGAAATCCAACATTCCTAAGGTGTTGTCTTCGGTGCTTTTTGAGCCCATGGTTGGGTGGGTGGTTAATGCCGTAGTAAAAAGCAATATAAATAATATTTGTGTGGTTACAGGGTACAAACACGAGCTGGTTCAGAAGTATCTTGAAAGCCTGGAACACAATTTGGAAAGTGTCATACAGGAAGAAAGAAAAGGTACTGCTCATGCTGTTATGACTGCGGGAAATTTTTTGAAAGAGCATATTGACGGCGATGTTTTGATTTTAGGCGGCGATGCTCCGTTTATTGACAAAGCCACTATAATAAAAGCTTATAAGATTCACAAAAACTCAAATAATTCCGCTACCATTATTTCTTCCAGAATAGAAAATCCCACAGGGTACGGTAGAATTATAAGAGAGCAAAAAGATTATAATGTTGAAGCAATCGTTGAAGAAAAAGATGCCACATTTAGTCAAAAATCAATAAAAGAGATAAATTCAGGGGCATATTGGTTTAAAGTAAGAGATTTATTGGAATTTATTTACAGCGTGACTGATAATACTTCCCAGAATGAATTTTATTTAACTTCTGTCATAGAGCTTTTGATTAAGGGCGGAAAAAGAGTTGATGCATTTGAAGCTTCTTCTCCCGACGTGGCTTTAGGAGCAAATGATACATGTCAGCTTCAAAAATTAAATGAAATCGCGCGAAAAAAAGTTTTAGATGGTCTAATTGAAAATGGAGTGAAAATTCCATGCACAGACGGTATAATTGTAGGAAGGTGGGTTCAAGTAGGTTCAGGAACCACGATTTTACCCAGCACAATACTTACCGGTAAAACTATAATTGGTAGAGAATGCATTATAGGTCCTTGCACTCAAATAATTGATTCTTCGATAGGCGATAACACAGTGGTTAACAACAGTTATTGTAAGAGCAGCGTCATTAAAGATAATCAAAAAATCGGACCGTTTGCATCTTTTTATAAAATTAAGTAAAGCGTAAATTTTGCTTTGCAGATGTTAAAATAATAAAGGAGAGATAAAACATGGAATGTCAGGGGCGAGATTTGAGAATTTTTTCAGCCAATTCAAATCCAAATTTAGCTAAGGATATAGCGAAAGAGTTAGGATGTGAACTAGGAAAATCAGAAGTTAAGCGTTTTAGTGACGGTGAAATTTCTGTATCCATTCATGAATCTGTAAGAGGTGCGGATTGCTTTATAGTCCAATCTACTTGCGACCCGGTTAATGATAATCTTATGGAACTACTTTTAATGATTGATGCAGTTAAAAGGGCGTCGGCTGCAAGAATCACTGCGGTTATTCCTTATTTTGGATACGCTCGTCAAGATCGTAAAGCCAAACCCCGTGATCCCATCTCAGCCAAATTGGTTGCTGATTTAATTACTACCGCAGGCGCAGACAGAATACTCACCATGGAGCTACACACTTTGCAAATTCAAGGATTTTTCGACATTCCGGTAGACCATATAATTGCAGCTCCTATTTTTGCTTCCTTCATAAAGGAAATTGATGGATTTAATCCGGAAGAATTCACTGTTTTGGCTCCTGATTTGGGCTCAATTTCCAGAGCAAGACAATTTGCTACAAGGCTCGGATGTCCGTTGGCGCTCATAGATAAGCGCAGACCTAAAGCGAATGTAAGTCAAGTAATGAACATCATAGGTGATGTAAAAGGAAAGAAAATTATCCTTGTAGACGACATTATGGATACCGCAGGCACAATTTGTAATGCGGCAGATGCAGTTGTCGAAAAAGGCGGCGCGAAAGAGGTATATGCTTATGTCGCTCATGCGGTACTTTCCGGAAAAGCAAAAGAAAATTTGAAAAACAGCTGTATAAAAAAACTTATAGCACTTAATACAATAGATATTCCTGAAGAAAAAATGCTTGATAAATTTACAGTTCTCAATGTTGCTCCTATACTTTCAGAAGCAATCAAGAGAGTAAATAGCGATAGACCAATTTCTACGATGATTTTAGAGTAATTGCGGTAATATTATGAATTCGATAGATTATATTGTAGTTGGACTTGGAAATCCGGATAAAAAATATGAGAACACCAGACACAACACCGGATTTATGGTCGTAGATTATATAGCAAAAAAATTGAACGCAAAAATGACCACTGATAAATTCAGTGGTCTGTGTTCGTCGGTTACTTGGAATAATAAAAAAATTTTATTGTTGAAACCTCAAACATATATGAATCTTAGCGGCAAGTCAGTCTTATCGGCAATGTCTTTTTATAAAGTCAAACCGGATAGGATTATTCTTATTTTTGATGATATATCATTGCCTGTGGGAAAAATGAGAATAAGAAAAAAAGGCTCGCACGGTGGGCAAAATGGAGTTAAGAATATCATCGCTCTTTGTGGGTCTGATAAATTTCCTCGTATAAAAGTCGGAATCGGAAGTAAACCTAATGAAAATTGGGATTTGGCAAATTGGGTATTGTCAAAATTTTCAAAAACTGAACTTGATTCCATAAATGAAATCTCAGAGCGCGCATATGAAGCGGTTGAATTGATGATTTCTGATAAAATTGACGAAGCAATGAATAAATTTAATTAACGGTGGTGATTAAAAGAGTAACAGTGAGCAGTTTTGGCTCATTATCTCTTTGATGAAAAAGCGAATAGATGTTATATTATTTGAAAAAAATTTAGCAAGCAGCAGGGAAAAAGCCAGGCGCTTAATTTCCGATAGGCTTGTTTTTGTAAATGGTAACGAAGTAAAAAAATTTAGTGAAAAATTTGATGAAGATGAAACAATAGAAGTTAAGCCCGGAGGACTTCAATATGTCAGTCGTGGCGGATTGAAGTTGGAAAAAGCTCTTAAAAATTTCGATATAGACGTATCAGGTAAAATTGCAATGGACGTCGGAGCCTCCACGGGCGGGTTTACCGATTGCATGCTTATAAACGGATGTGATAAGGTCTACAGCGTGGATGTCGGTCACGGTCAGCTTGACAAAAAATTGCTTGATGATAACAGAGTTATAAACCTGGAAAAAACTAACATAAGAAGTATAGATTCTTCTTTAATAAAGGATAAGATTACGTTTTTTACCGTGGATGTCTCATTTATTTCATTGACTCTGGTCATGAATCCAATAAGAAATATTATCGAAAGCGGTGCAAGCGGAGTTTGTTTGATTAAGCCTCAATTTGAAGTTGGCAAAGAAAATATAGGTAAAAACGGAATTGTTAAAGATAAAAAACTTCATATTTTTGCTATAAGCAAGGTATGCGATTTTTGCATCGAAAACGGTTTTGCTGTTTTGGCGCTTGATTATTCTCCTATAAAAGGTCCGGATGGAAATATTGAGTATCTTATTCTTGTGAAAAAATCCGAATCTCCGTATATCGATGAGTTCGTGGATATCGAAAATGTAGTCGAGGATTCCCACGAGAAATTGTGATTTTTAAGGTGTATTTTATGAAAAAAATAGCTGTTGTTTATAGTTCTTACAAAGAAAATATTTCAAAATATTTGATTAAAGTTATAAGTGAGCTTTCGAAATATAATTTAGAAGTAAGCGTTTTGCATAATGAATTAACGGATTCAATTGATTCCAAATTGATTTACAAGGACAATTTGGATGACCTCATAAAAAATTGTGATTTAGTTCTGATTTTAGGTGGAGACGGAACCATCATGCATTTTGCTAAAATAGCTGCAAAATATGACAAGTACATACTAGGTGTGAATGCCGGCAGAATAGGCTTTTTGTCGTCTCTTGAAATAAATCAAATCGATAAGATTTTTAATATTATCGAAGGCAATTTTAGTGTAGACAAACGAACAATGTTTGAAGTGAGTTACGATGGCAAGTCTAAAATTATTTTGAATGAAGTATCTTTGAACAGGAATCTTCAATCCAGAATTTCGGATTACGAAATATATGAAAAAGAAAAACTTATATGTAATTACCGCTCGGATGGAGTGATTGTTTCTACTCCCACAGGCTCAACGGCGTATTCTTTTTCAGCCGGAGGCCCCATCGTTCATCCTAACATGAATTGTGCTGTAATCACTCCTGTGTGCCCTTATTCTGTCTTTTCAAGGAGCTTGGTTCTCCCCGGCGATGAAAAAATAATTTTGAAATATCACTCGATTAGTGCGGAAGATATTGTGATATCATGCGATGGTGTGAGCGAAAATTTAAGTTCCAAAAGTGGAGAAATTTGTATTAAGAAAGCTACTGTTGGTGCTAGTTTTATAAATTTTGAAAATGATAATTTTTATAGCATAGATAAAAAAATATTAAGTAAAATGGTTTAATTTTGAAGGGAGGAAGCTTAATTTTTTAAGCGCTTATTTATGAAATTTATTCCTGTAGAAGTTTCAGCAAGGCATATTCATCTTTCCAAAGACGTGAGTGATGTGATATTTGGCGAAAATTATGAATTTAATAAGAAAAAAGACTTATCTCAGCCGGGACAATTTGCTTGTTTTGAAAAAGTGACTATTAAAAGTGATAAAAGTGAAATCAAGAATGTGACTGTTCTTGGACCTTTTAGAAAAAAGACTCAGATTGAAATATCTCTGACCGACGCACGAAAGTTGGGCGTATTTCCTCCTATAAGAGAGTCGGGCGACTTGGAGAATTCTTCGGGTTGCAAAATTATAGGTCCTAATGGTGAATTCTCGATATCCGAAGGTCTTATAATCGCCAAAAGGCATATTCATATGTCGCCTGAAGATGCAAAAAATTTCTCTGTAAAAGATAATCAAATCGTTAAAGTATTGATGGAAAACGATGAAAGAAAAGCTATATATGATGACGTAGTGATTAGAGTGAACGAAAAATTTTCACTCGCCATGCATATCGATACGGATGAAGGAAATGCAATTAACTTTTCTTCCGGTGTGAGAGCATCAATAATTTGATGTAAAAATCATTATAAAAAATGATATAATTGAAAAAATATATTAAAACATACAAAAATGTCGAATAATGATTTTTGCTATTGATTTACATATTAAACCGTAGTAATCTACTGAAATGTAGCCATTAAAATTGGTAGGTTTACCATTACTATAGAAAGAGGAGCATAATTTTGGAATTTAGCCACAAGACTGTTTTACTTAATGAAACCGTTAAAGTCTTAGATGTTAAGCCTGATGGTGTATACGTGGATGGTACAGCAGGCGGTGGCGGGTTGTCGTACCAAATTGCTTCGAGGTTATCTGACAGCGGAAGGCTTATATGTATAGACCGGGACCCGGACGCTATAGAGGTTTGTAAAGAGCGTTTAGGAAATTTTAAAAATGTGTCAGTCGTAAAAGGGAATTTTTCCGACATGGCTAATATAGTACATAATTTAGGATATGATTTTGTTGATGGCGTGGTCTTGGATATAGGCGTGTCTTCGTATCAATTGGATGCTGCTGACAGAGGATTTTCTTACAACAAAGAAGCGGTACTTGATATGAGAATGAGCAAGTCGGGAAAATCTGCGTACGATGTGGTGAATTTTTGCGATTACGATACTCTTAAAAATATTATAAGAGATTATGGTGAGGAAAAATTTGCTTCCAAGATAGCAACCGCTATAGTAAAAGCCAGGTCTAAAAACTTGATTAGGACTACCACAGAACTTGCTGAAATAGTAAAAGATGCCATTCCTGCATTTTCCAGAAGAAGTGGTGGACATCCGGCGAAGAGAACTTTTCAAGCGCTTAGGATTTATGTTAATAACGAGCTTGAAAATTTGTCTTTGGGACTTGATGGGGCTTTTGAAGTTTTAAATAGTGGCGGGAAATTGGTTGTTATTACTTTTCATTCTTTAGAGGACAAGATAGTGAAATCCAGGATGAAAACTTGGTCGCAAGGTTGTACATGCCCTCCTGATTTTCCTATATGTGTTTGTGGTAACAAGCCGCTTTCAAAGATTATTTGCAAAAAGGCTATTAAACCCTCGGAAAAAGAAGTAGATTCAAATTTTAGAAGTAGAAGTGCAAAATTAAGAGCTTGCGAAAAAATATAAAATATACGGAGATGTTTACTAGATGTATAATAAAAATGCGGCATTTAATGTAATTCCTTCACAACAAGAGAGATATGGTCAAGTAATAAAATTACCTAAAACTTTGGATAGGAAAGCTGAAAAAAGAAAATCTATAAGAGCAATGATTTATTCCGGTTTTTCTACTTTTTTAGTTGCAGCAATCGGAGTTTCGGTCTATATTTTTGGACAAGCCCAACTTACTGAGTATACAGATAAAGTTTGTAAAGCTTCAAAACAATTGGAAGAATGCCAAAGTGAAAATATATCTTTGAGCATGAAATATAAAACTTCGGATTCTTTTAGCGCAGATAAGATGGCTTACGCAAATGATAATGCAAGCGTTGAAATAATTAGAGTTTCGAGTGAAGATGCAGCTTTGGTTAAATAATTGACATAATTTTATATTATTTACATAATTATAGAGGTACCTTCAGAGTTGTAGGTACTTTTTTGTTGTTAAAAATAGTGCAAATTTTACATAAATGATGTGTATTTATTTAATAAGTGTGTAAAACGTAATTTTTTGCTTTGACTTCTTTAATTATCTTCAAATAAGGTTGCAAAAAATTAATTAATTGTATATAATTAATAAAAGAATCGGTGATTTATCTACATTCTGACAAAAAATTAAATACTAACTTAAAAGAAAGCGAGAGATTGATTAATGTCTAACAGAATATTTCAAAACATAATACGCCAAACTTCTGATGTAATGAAAGGAATGGTGGGCGTTATTGATGATTCTTCTGTAATTATTGCTTGCAATGACCCTTCGAAAATAGGTGAGAGCATGAGCTCTGTTAATTCCGAATTATTTTTGTCTAATGATGCTTTTATATCCGGAAATTATTACTTCAAATCGTTCGGAAGCCCAGCTAGCCCGGAATTTGCTGTGTTTGTTACCGGAACAGATGAATCCGCAGCAAGAGAAGCAGCGATTTTAGCTGTTGCTATGAATAGTGTGAAGCAGCATCATGATGAAAAATACGACAAGGTTAATTTTGTAAAGAATGTACTTTTAGACAATGTTTTGCCCGGTGATATATATTTAAAAGCAAGAGAAATGAAATTCAATGGCGATGTAAATCGTGTTTGTATGATAGTAAAAGTAATTTCTAAATCAGATGTATCACCTTTCGAAGTTATCCAAGGATTGTTCCCTGACAAGTCCAAAGACTTTGTTATAAGCATCAATGAAACCGATATAGCTTTGGTAAAAGAAATCAAAAAAGACACCGACCCGAAATCACTTGAAAAACTTGCTGCTTCTATAGTAGATACTTTATCCGGCGAATATTATACACACGTTGTTGTAGGAGTTGGAACCGCCGTCAGCGGAATAAGAGATTTAGCAAGATCTTTCAAAGAAGCTCAAATTTCCATTGAAGTAGGTAAAGTATTTGATACAGAGAAAAATGTTATAACATATGACCATTTGGGAATCGCAAGATTGGTTTATCAGTTGCCTACAACTCTTTGCGAAACTTTCTTAAAAGAAGTTTTCAAAAAAGGCTCAGTTGAAACAATGGATCAAGAAACTTTATTCACTATTCAGAAATTTTTTGAAAACAGTTTGAATGTTTCCGAAACTTCCAGAAAGCTTTTTGTACATAGAAATACTCTTGTATACAGATTGGAAAAAATCAAAAAAATTACCGGATTGGATTTGAGAGAATTTGAAGATGCTATAGTATTTAAGGTTGCTCTTATGGTTAAAAAATATTTAATGTCCAACCCTGTTAAATTTTAATAGAAGATTTATAAGTTAAATTTGGGTATTTGTAGAGCAAGATATTTGATTTTATTTATAAGTTTTAATTTAAATAATTTTTTATGATATGTGTTGCTTCAAGTATTTTACGGCAACACATATTTTAGATAGGAGATATTATGATTGAATTTAGAAATGTGACTAAGGAGTACAGTCCTGAAGTAAAGGCTCTTGACGATATAAGCATTAAAATTCCCGAAGGAGAGTTTGTTTTTGTTGTCGGTCCTTCCGGCTCCGGGAAAAGTACTTTTCTGAAATTACTTACGAAAGAAGAAGAGATTACAAGCGGGGACATATTAATAAACAATGAGTCTTTAAAGAAAATGAAAAGAAGAAAAATTCCTTATCTTAGAAGAACGATGGGAATAGTTTTTCAGGATTTTAGAGTTATTGAAAAAATGACAGTTTTTGACAATGTTGCTTTTGCTATGCATGTAGTGGGGGCTAAATCCAGAGATATAAGAAAAAGAGTTCCGTATGTTTTGAATCTGGTGGGCTTGAATGATAAAGCCAGGAGAAAAGTTTCGGAGCTGTCCGGTGGAGAGAAGCAGAGAGTAGGTCTTGCCCGAGCTCTTGTCAACAATCCCGGAATTATTATTGCGGACGAGCCTACAGGAAATATCGACCCGTCCATGTCTTATGAATTGGTTGAACTTTTGAGTGAAATAAATAGATGCGGAACCACAATTATAATGGTTACACATGATATTTCTATAGTTAAAAAATTTAATTTTAGAGTTGTAGAAATTTTAGATGGAAAAATTCATAACGACGTCCCAAAAAGAGGTGAGAACTAATGAATATACATAGTTTTAAATATTTTTTAAAAGAAGGATTTAAGAATCTTTGGATTAACAGGGTTATGTCGGCGGCTTCTATGCTTGTTATGATTTGCTGCATGATACTTACCGGCGGCGCTGTTTTGCTGTCTTACAATGTAAATGCGGCTCTTAAATCTATAGAAAATAAAAATAGTATAACGGTATTTTTAAACAATGATATTAAATCTTCTGATATAAAAAATGTCGAAGAAAAAATTTCAAATATAGACAATGTAGTTGCTTGCGACTATTATTCGAGCGAGCAAGCGGCTGAAAAATATGAAGAAGTTCTTGGATCTTTATACAGTGTGGTTTGCGAGAAAGAAAATCCTTTTCCCGAAGCATTTCATGTAACCATGGAAGATTTGTCTTTATATGATGATACGGTTTCGGAGATAAAAAATGTCCCGGAAGTTGATTCTGTGAGCGATAGGAGCGAAACAGCTCAAAAGCTTACAAGTTTGAGCCATCTTATTGCTCATGCCGGTATTTGGATTGTTTGTTCGCTGGGAATAGTTTCTCTTTTTATAATTTCTAATACGATTCGTATATCTATGCACAGCAGGCGATTTGAAATAAGCATAATGAAGTCTGTGGGCGCAACAAATTCTTTTATTAGAGCTCCATTTATAGTAGAGGGCATTATAATAGGATTTATATCGGCTACTTTATCAACGATAATACTGGATGTAATTTATGATGTATTCTGGGCTGTAATTTCGGAGATTATGCCATTTAGTGGAGTGTATTGCCAGGATATGTTCTGGAAATTATTCGCAGCATTTTTAGGCGCAGGTGTAGTATTCGGAATAATCGGAAGTTATATATCTATAAGAAAATATCTTATAAAAGAAGGTGGAGAAGTTGTTGCTTGGTAAAAAATCATTGAGATCCGTTTGCGCAGTTTTGGCTTCCGGATTAGTACTGTTTGGTTATTCATCGGTTCCAATGGTGTTTGCAGGAAGTTTTGAGGAAAATACTCGTTCTAAATCAGAGCTCCAAAAAAGGAAGAAACAATTATCCGAAGAATTAAAAAAAGCGAGCTCCGAAGTGACTAAAGAGGCTAAAAACAAAGAATCATTGGACAAGCAGATAAAAGTTGTTCAGGAGCAAATAGACGTTTTAAATGCTTACATAAATAGTTTAGACAAAAATATCATGACTTTACGGGAGCAAATAAGCGAACTTAATCGTCAAATGGATGAAAAAATAGAAGCTTTAAAAAAGAGTTTGGTTTTGATATACAAAGCGGGAGACACTTCTGCTTTAGATATAGTTTTGGGAGCGAAAGATTTCGAAGATTTTCTTGACAAAGCAGATATAGTGAGATCTTTTAGCAGAAGTATCAACAACGCTATAGATGATTTGAAAAACGATTTAAAGAATGTTCAGTCGAAAGAAAATGAAATAGTTCAGCTTAAAAAAGATCAAGAATCCGAAAGAGTAAATTTGGAAAAAAGTCGTGAGATGTTGCAAAATCTTTTGGATGAAAGCGAAAAACTTTTAAATAATTTGCAAGATTCTGAAAAAGAAGTGAAAAAAGCAATAGACCAAAATGATGCTCAGTTAAAAATGATTGACGCTGAAATTCAGAAATATTACGAGAATCAGAGAAAGGCAGCTCAGCAATCTGCAAATAATAATACCAATAATAGTGCTCCATCCAACGCAAATGTTCCGATACCAATCAAAAAAGGTGGATTTATATGGCCGGTACCGGGATATAAAATGATAAGTTCGGGCTTCAGTGATACTCAAAACCGTTCTCATGTTCACGGCGCTATTGATATAGCGGGAAGAGGAATATATGGCGCGAATATAGTCGCTTCCGCTGCGGGAAAAGTTATAATGGTTAATTCTGTTGTTAATTCTCAGGGCCAAGGTGGCGGCGGATACGGAAAATTTGTCGTAATTGACCACGGTAATGGAATTTCGACTCTTTATGGACATATGAGTGGCGTTGCTGTGTCAAAAGGACAATCTGTTTCTCAAGGACAAGTTATAGGAAATGTAGGAAGCACGGGATTTTCTACGGGTCCGCATTTACATTTTGAATATCGTGTGAACGGCGTTAGAAGAAATCCTTTGGAAATAGTGTAAAATGCTTTTACAGGAGTGATTTTTAAATGAAAATTATGAATAAAAAAATTTCTCTTCTGGCAGTTGTAGTTCTTGTGTTCGTAGTTGGCGCGGTTGTGTATTCCTTGGGATATAAGATGGCTATGAATAAATTTAATAATGTAATTTCATATAATCAAGAGAAGCAGAAGATGTACTCTGCCTTGAGCGATGTCGATTATAATGTTAGAAATTTATGCATAGAAAATATAGACGAGGACAAGCTTATTTCAGGGATTTGTAAGGGATATGTTTCCGGAGTCAGTGAAAATTGCAAGTTTTTTACCGATGATGAATATGAACAATTTGTAAATGAGAATAAAAATGCCCCGATAGATATTTCGGATAAAATTATTAATTCAAAAATAGGGTACATAAGAATAGGGAATTTGGCTGCCGGTTCGGGTAAGGTTTTTGAAAATAAGTTGAAAGACTATACTTCCAATAACATTTCGAATTTTATTATTGATTTAAGAAGTTGCGGTAAAGGCGAGGACGAAGAGGCTTTTGGAGTGATTAAAAGCATAATTTCTGGCGAAAATACGGTTAGTACGATTGATAAAAAAGGTCAGAAAGAAATAGTTTGTTCTTCGAAAGTAGCTTTGCCGGATATAAAAATTGTTTGTTTGATTAATAAATATACTTCCGGGCCGTCGGAGCTTATAGCTTCTTGCATAAAAGATGAAGATAAATTTTATGTAATCGGCGATAAAACTTCCGGAAACGCCGTGAGAAGAAGAGCGGTTACGTTTGTAAATGGGAATATTATGCTATTTCCCGATGCGTATTATGTTACAAAATCCAATACCAATATCTATCAAACAGGTGTTATTCCTTCCATGGAATCGTCGATGAGCGAGGAAAAAATAGATTTATTAAATAAAAAAATGCTTGATTTTAATGATGACGAACAATTAATAGATGCGGTGGATTATTTTGAATAATATTTTTTCAAATTTGGCAAATATTTTTTATAATTTAATTTTTCCTCATCGCTGTGCACTTTGTGATAATATAATTAGCAAAAATCTTTTGATTTGTTCATCGTGTAATAAGGATTTAAAATTTGAGTTTTCCAAAAGAAAAATATGCATAATGAATAACAAAGAGATTGATTGTATCGCTCCGTTTACTTATTCGAACAAAGTTCGAGAGTCTATTATAAGGTTCAAATTTCACGGTAAAGTAGGCAATTCTAAATTTTTATCTTTTGCGATGACCAAAGCCTTGGAAAATTATAAAGAGAAATTTGATGTACTTGTTCCTGTTCCGATTTCTTTGAAAAGAAAAATGGAAAGAAAATATAATCAATGTGAATTTTTGGCAGAAGAAATTAGTAAAAATGTGGAAATTACGTGCAAAAATATCCTGATTAAAATTGTTGATAATCCGGCACAACATAATATTTCGTCAGTTTATAAAAGCGAAAATGTTAAAAATGCATATAAAATTGATTCTGATTTTGAAATTCGTGATAAAAAGATTTTACTGATTGATGACGTATGCACTACCGGCAACACGTTGAAAGAGTGCGCGAAAACCTTGTTAGATGGCGGCGCAAAGAGTGTGACTGGCTTGGTTATTGCTATGGCTAAATCAAAGTAATATAAAAAGAAGTACAAATATAAGTTTTGTGCTTCTTTTAATTTGTTTTAAAAATATTTAAAAAAGTATTGCAATTTAGATGCGATTATGTTATAATCATATCATAAAATAAAGATAGGAGAGGTTAAATGAAAAAGATAGTGGCTTCGGTTATGGCTTTGCTAACAGTTTGTGGTGCTCAAACGTCGGCTTGGAATGGGGCAGGCACTACCGCAAAAAAAGTGATTTATAATGTGTGTACCAAAGTTATTCCGGCTGCGGCTGTTACTGTAGGAGTGGGGATTTTAGCAAAAAAATTTGTGTTCGATAAGAAAGATAATAGTGATCTGATGATTTTTAATCCGGAATTGCCCAATAGAAACTCAGATAGAAATTCCGATGAAAACTTCCATAATAGTCATAATGCCGAAAAAGAGGCGTACGAAGATGGAGTTAGGTACATAAGGTGGCATAGTGCTATGTGCTGGTTCAATGCTTCCATATTGTATTTGTATTATCACGATTATTACAGGGATTATCTTTATAATTTGAAAGAGGATACTTACAAAGAAGACGATAAGTTTTGCAAAAAAGTTACTATAGAATTATCTAGATTGATTAAAAAAATTAAAGATTCCCCCACGTGTATGTGCGAATTGACCAAAGAAGATTACAATAAAGTTTTGTCTTTGTACAATAATCCGGATTTTACATTTGGTAAATGTGGCGGAGAAATGAGTTTGATTTTTACTGAAGCAATAAAGTACTATGATTTAGAACGTGCAAGTTTAGATGAGCACCTTGTGAATGAGGCCAGATCTGCGTCGGTAGTTTATCAGCCTGGGCATTTCTACACTTTGTATCACGGTAAAAAAACCAATCGTTTGTATACTATCGGCAGGTTGGTGGTAGATAGTCGTTTTGAAAGTTCTGTAGAGGTACTTTCTCCCGGTTCACCAGAATATGATGTAAAGTTAGAAACGCTAAAAAATAATAAAGTAATTTATAATATTTAGTCGATTTGTTGGTTTGTAGATTTGGAATTTCCGAATCTACAAATTTTTTTTAGGCAGCATAAATCACATTTTGGATTTATAGCAGTGCAAACCAATCTTCCGTGTGCCACTAATCTATGGCAAAAATTTGTGGATTCGTTTTTGGGCAATAAATCTTTCATTAAAAACTCTATTTTTACGGGGTCTTTCAGGTTGTGAAACCCTAATCGGTTTGTGATTCGCGTGAAGTGCGTATCAACTATCACAACATCTTTTTTGTAAATTTCTGCCAATAGAACATTAGCTGTTTTTCGACCGATTCCGGGCAAAGAGGTTAAATCCTCTATATTGTCCGGGACTTTTCCGTTGAAATCTTTCATGATTTTTTTACAAATTTCTATTATGTCCAAAGATTTTACTTTATAAAATCCACATGATTTTATTATGTTTTGTACGTCTTCTATTTTTGCTTCAGAAAATTCTTTCGCGTTTTTATATTTTTCAAAAAGTTTAGGAGTAACGATATTGACTCGCGCGTCCGTGCACTGGGCGGCCAATCTGGTGGCGATGAGAAGCTGAAGGTCATTTTCGTAATTTAATGTACATTTACAAGTAGGGTACTCCTTTTTCAGCAATTCAACCGCTAGCTTTGCTTTTTCGTTGATGTCCATTTGTATATCATTCCTTTATATAATAAAAATTAATTATGAGTTTTGCTAAAAATAAAAAGGCCACCCAAACTATGAGCGACCTTTCGACATCACAAAGAATTATTTTGCTGCGTCAACTTTAACAACCGGTGCTGTTTTTTCAGCACTTTCAGCTTTTTTAGCTTCAGGTTTAACTTCGGGTTCAACTTCAGCTTTTTTTGTGAATACGTTTGATATTTTAGTTTGTACAGAATTTACTGCTCCGTTGATCGGCTTATGAAATTTTGCACCTGCCAAAACTGATAATGCTAATGTTGCTGTGATAGCTGTTGCTGCTGCTACTTTTTTTGCAATACTCATGATTTATTCTCCTTAAATTAAAATTTTGTTTTACACCATATATTGTACAATTAAAATTTACATACTTCAATAAGTATTTTAAAATTCATTGTGATTGACAAAAAGTTGAATAAATATTTACAAAATATATTAAACTTCACTTCTACCCTTTAAAGCTCGCGACAAAGTTACTTCATCTGCATATTCAAGCGTTGCCCCAACAGGTATGCCATACGCAAGGCGAGTGACTTTAACGCCTAACGGTTTTAATAATTTGGAAATGTACATCGACGTTGCTTCGCCTTCAACAGTGGGATTTGTGGCAACAATAACCTCTTTTATTTCGTTTTTTTGAACTCGTTCCAATAACTCTTTAATATGAATTTGGTCCGGCCCTATGCCATTTAAAGGCGATATGGTGCCGTGCAAAACGTGGTAAAGAGCGTGAAATTCTTGAGTTCTTTCAATCGCATTGACATCTCTAGGATCCTCCACAACACATATCGTGGAAGTGTCTCTCAATTTGTCGGTGCAGATGTCGCAAATTTCTTTGTCAGTAAAATTACAACAATTTTTACAATAATGAATGTTATTTTTAGCTTCTATAATCGCCTCGGCAAATTCATCTGCTTTTTCCTTTGGCATTTTTAGAACAGAGTATGCTAGACGCATAGCCGTTTTGCTGCCTATTCCCGGGAGCCTTTCAAAGTTCTCGGCAAGTTTTTCAAGAGGAGTAATAAAATGCTTATTCATTTTAGAATAACCCCGGAAGGTGCATTTGTCCCGAAACGCTTTGCATCATTTCTTCTTTTTCTTGATTGGCTTTCTTTATTCCCTCGTTTACCGCTGCTATTATCAGGTCTGAAAGCATGCTCACATCCTCAGGATCAACCACTTCCGGCTTGATGTCTATATTTTTAATTTCCAATTTGCCGGATATAGTGACTTTTACTGCTTCGCCGCCCGAACTTGCGATGTATTCTTTTTCTTCAAGTTCAGCAGATGCTCTTTCCATTTCTTCCTGCGCTTCTTGAGCTTGTTTTGCGAGCTTGTGGATATCATGCATTCCTGCTCCGCTTTTTGGTAATCTAACTTTCATAGGTTTTCCTCCAGTTTTATATTATTTTTTTGTGCTTTTTCTATTATTTTATTTAAAGGATCATTGCTAGCATCAGGTTGTGGGGTGTAGGGGCCTAAATTATAGTACCTTCCTGTTACCTCTTTTATAATATTTTTTATTGAATTTCTGTAATTTGCATTCCTTAAAAGCTCAAAAGCGACTGATCTATTAGACTCAATCAAAATATAATTTTTGTTTTCGTGTGCTCTTGAATCTTTAAGCGCAATATAAAGCGATTTTAGCTCAGGTTTTTCTTTTAAATTCTCCAGAATTTTACTCCATGGTTCAAATTCGTTTCCTTGAGCCGGAACATTTAAAATTTCTAAAGAAGCTTTCACGTTGGGGATGCTTATTTCTTCTTTTATTTCGGCTTTTTTCGAAGTTTTTACTTTGGGTTCGTAATTGTTCGAAATGTTTTCTTCTCGGACACAAAGTTTTACCAAAGCCAGTTCTAACTCTATTTTGTTATTTGCTCCACCGGTCATATTTTTAAGCGATTCTTGAAGTATGTCCATGGAATTTAAAATGTCCTGCATGCTTAGTTTAGATGCCGAATTTTTAACCTTTTCAGAGCCTGCATTTGTAACTTTATATACCATGATATCTCTGTAATAATTCAGAAGTTCTTCGCAAAGCTTACTGAAATTTTTTGATTGCATGTATAAATCATTTATGAGATTTAGGCAGGATTTCCCGTCTTTATTACATATAAAATCAACAAACTCTGTAATATATTCATTGCCTGATATTCCCAAAATTTTTTTAACAGATGCTGCAGTAATATTATCTTTAGACAAATTACAGCACTGATCCAGAATAGAAAGAGCATCGCGCATGGCTCCGTCTGCGGAAGAAGAAATTAACTTTAAGGCTTCGTCCTCAATTGATATTTTTTCCTCATTGCATATATATCTCAACCTTTTAAATATATCATCAGAAGAAATTCGATAAAAATCGAACCGTTGACACCTGGAAAGAATGGTGGCAGGTATTTTTTGAACTTCCGTAGTGGCTAAAATAAAAATAACATGCGAGGGAGGCTCTTCCAATATTTTTAGAAAGGCGTTGAAAGCGCCGGTCGAAAGCATGTGAACTTCATCGACAATATAAACTCTGTATTTGCATTTTACGGGCGAAAATACCAGTTCTTCTTTCATCGACCTTATGTTTTCGACGCTATTATTGCTCGCAGCATCTATTTCGACTATATCCAACAAACTCTCAGATTCTGCTTCTTTGCAGATTTCGCATTTTCTACAAGCTTCACCCGAAACGACATTTTGGCAGTTTACGGATTTAGCAAATATTTTTGCACAAGTTGTTTTTCCGGTGCCTCTTGATCCTGTAAAAAGATAAGCGTGAGAAATTCTTCCGGAGTCAATTTCTCTTTTTAGTGTTTCGGTTATATGATTTTGCCCGATTACATCACTAAAACTTTTTGGACGCCATTTTCGATAAAGTGCTTGATACATCCTTTAATACCTCGCTTGCAAAATCAATTTCTGCTTTATGTAATTTAACATGCAGTCACAGAATTAACTACATCGCACGAAACATACTGCTTAATGCTGCTCGGTTCCCCGCCTGACATGGTTCACAGTCATTCGCCGTATAGCACCCATATGACTGCATGTTAAATTACATGCATCTTGATTATTAATTGCATAAGACTTAAAATTAGTATACACCATAATTATGTTAAATACAAGAAAAATATTTTATTTTTTTAAATAAATATATTTTTGAAAGGGATGAAATTAATTTGGGAATTAAAATTGCTCATTGCGCGGACATACATATAGGCACCTCGGTGCTATCGCTTGAAAACAAATGTTATGAACGAAGAAATGAAATTAAAAATTCATTTTCTAAAATAGTAAAAAAATGCGAAACTGAAAAAGTACAGGTTTTGTGCGTGGCAGGAGATTTATTCGATGATACTGACGTAACTGAGGCTGATGTTGAAGAGGTAAAAAATGTTTGCAAAAAAGCTCCTTTCAAAATTATAATTTCTCCCGGGAACCACGATCCGTTTACTGCCGGTTCGCCTTATAATTCAAATTGGCCCGAAAATGTAGTTATATTTAAAAATAATAATTTGGAAAGTATAGAATTTCCGGAACTTAATTTAAGGGTATGGGGAGCAGCTTTTGTAGGCCGATATGAGAGAAAAAGTCTTTTGGAGAGTTTTGATTTTTTAGAAGACGATTTTATAAATTTATGCGTGTTGCACGCCGATATATTAGGCACTCAAAAGATGTATAATCCGATTACAGTTGCAGAGATAGAAAAAAGTAAAATGGATTATATAGCTCTTGGCCACATACATAAAAGGAGCAGTATATTAAAATCAGGCGAAACATTTTATTCTTACAGCGGCTCTCCTGAAAGTTTAGGCTTTGATGAGCCCGGAGAAAGAGGGTTTTATTTGGGGTATATCGATAAAAATTTTTGTAATATGAAATTTGAAAAAATTTCTTCGAGAAGTTACATAACAACCAAAATTGATATATCGGATTGTGATAGCGAAAATGAAATCAGAGATGCAGTTTTAAATTATTTGGCAGATAAATATGGAGATGATTATTCAAAAAATATTTATAAAATTATACTTATCGGTGAAACAAAAGAAAATTTATATATTAATCCAAAAAATTTAGAAGCATCTTTAAGAGAGTCGATTTTTTATTGTGTTGTAGAAGACGATACTTTCGAGAAAATAGATATAGAAAAACTGAAATACAGAACGGATTTTGAATCGTTGTTTACCAAGGAAATTCTTAATAAAATTGAAAATGAGTCCGATGAAAGCAAAGTCAAACTACTTAAAAATGCGTTAAAATTGGGACTGAGAGCCTTTGAAAGTGATGTGAAATATATTGAAAATTAAAAGCATTTATATATCGGGATTTGGAAAATTTAATGATTTTTCCATGGATTTTAAAGATGGATTGCAAATAATTTGCCGCCCGAATGAATATGGAAAATCAACTATAATGGAATTTATAAAAATGATGTTTTACAGCAAAAGAGTAGGCGAAAAAGCTACGTCTAAAAACCGCTCGTTAAGAAAAAAATATTCACCGTTGTCGGAAAATAAAATGGGTGGAAAAATAATATTTGAATATGCCGGGAGTGAATATGTAATTCAAAAAATATTAGATTCTTCATCTCCTTCAAAGGATGAGGTGGTGTTTCAAAATATATCAACCGGGGAAAAAATTATTTTAGACAAAGGTCAGGAGGTAGGTGAATACCTTTTCGGCATCGACGTGAGAAGCTTTGAAAGAAGCAGTTTCATGGGAAATGTGGGTAAGAGCGACTTTGAAATGTCCAAGAAAGAAGAAGATAAAACCGCAGAGAAAATTATGGCTAATTTTTCCGAAAACAGCAATTTTGACGCGCCAAAAAGGTTATCTGAAGCAATAAACGATTTGGAAAGTGTATCAAAGCGTTCGGGTAAAATTCCAAAATTAAAAAGTAAAATTGATAGATTAAAAATAAAAATACATGACCTGAAAGAAAAAGAAGATAAGCAGCAAAAAATTCAAGAAGAAATTGAAAAATTAAACAAATTAAAAGATGAAAAGCTAAATATACAGAAAAATTTGGAATTGGTTGAGAATGCTAATCGTCTATCCAAAATAAAAAATTTGATATCAGAGGCTCAAAATTATGAAAATCTAAAATCAAAATTTAGCAGAAAAATTTCGAATGAAGATAAAGATTATTTGAAGTCCGAAGCAGAAGAAATAAGTACTCTATGCGTACGGTTGAGAGATTTGAATTGTTCTCATACAAAATTCAAAAATTATGAAAATTTCCAAAAACAATACGAAAATATAAATTTATTGTTATCGGAAAAATTAAGCACAGAAGCATCTTTGGACAAATTAAATCACTTTGAAAATTTTTACCGGTCAGATAAAAGCTGTTATTATAATGAAAAATTAAATGATTTGGTTAATAATTATCAAAATTTAAAATCAAACATATTTTGTAAAAAATCGAAAAATATCTCTTTGACTTTATATATTTTAAATATAATTTTTCTTATGGCTTCATTTTTTACATTTATGAAAATGGGCGCAAGTAATTTTACATTTTATATATTTTTGATTTTAACCTGTTTGACCGGCTGCGTTAATTTATTTAGATATACTAAAAAAACTAAAGGTTTGAAGTCATTGGAAGAGCTAGATAGCGGCATAAATAAGTTGGTGACTTCCGAGAAAAATTTTTTAGAAAAAAATTTAAGAAATTATCAGAATCAAATTGATGAAATTTTGAATAAGTTTAAAGTGAATTCAGTTGAGGAATTTAAATTTAATTATGCGGTAGCTCAATCGGCTGAAGAAAATAATAAAAAATGCGAAGAAATAAAAAATAAAATAAAAATTTCTGTCAAATCTTTAATTGAAAAAATTTCAGAAATAGAAGTCGTTAAATCATTTCAGCAATGCAAAATTTTTATCGAACATTTGGAAAAATTACTGAGCTTAGAAAAAGAAATAAAAATGAAAGCGAACATGCTGGATATAAAAGATTGTTCTTTGAAAAATTTAGAATTAATAGAAAAAGAATTGGGCTCTAAACTTAATATTAATGATGTGGATACATCCGATTTGCCGCAGAAAAAATCCAGATTAGAATATTTAGACAGTTTGAATTTGGAGGAAAAAATTTCAAATTTTCAAAAAAATATAGTAGTATTTGATACTGATTCTAACGAACTTGAGGCTCAGCTAAAAATCGACGAAAAGCGTTTGAGCCGGATGAATAATTATTTGGAAAGTTTAAAAATTGCTTATAGCGCAATTGAAAATATTTCGAATAATTTAAGAAAAAATTTTAGCCCTAAGCTTAATCAAAGGGCTTCGGAAATTTTTTGTTGTATCACAGATAATAAATATAAACAAATTCATGTCCAAAAGGACTATACAATTTCAGTAAATAATAACAAATTTGACATTGAGGACGATAAACTCAGTAACGGCACGGTTGACCAGGCATATTTTTCGTTGAGGATAGCTATTTCGGAACTCATATCTGAGAACAGCAAGAATGTTCCGTTGTTCCTGGATGATATTTTTATGCAATACGATGAAATTCGTTTGTTGAATCTTCTGAAATTTTTAAAAAATTATTCCGATTCGTCAGAAAGGCAAATTATACTGTTTACCTGTCACAACAGTACTGAGGATTTGGCTTTGAAAAATTCCATAATTGATTGTTAATTTTAGCAATCAATTATTTTTTATTCAAATTTATTTTTATTTTGTCGATTGTAGCTCCTCGCAAAGTATATATACTTGAATTTGGCAAAAGAACGACCTTTTTCAAATGGTGTTTAATAGGCATGCTGCCTTCGAGTTTGCCCGAAACATTGTAAGAATAAAGTTTATCGGAATTTATCCCTATAATTCTGTTTTTCCTTTGGGATACATTATAAAGGCTGGATTCGGAGTTCAGCTTTGTAATTTCATTTCCGGTGATGTCAATTGATATTATCTCATCGTTTTCGTTATCGTTAACAGATGGCGTCAAACAGCAGCATATGCCGTAATCTTTGTTAAAATCGTAGGATTTTAATATTTTATCTTCGTATCCAAAATTTTTACAATTATAGTTTTTGGTATTTACGAAAGACATGTATTTGTCGCCGATTGCAAGCAAATTTTCGTTCGCTAAAATGTTTAAAGTAGTGCAGGTGTTATTGCTTAGCTTGATTTTATGTTCTGGAGTTTCGGACGAAAAATCAAGGATGTAAATTTCTGAAGCTATTTCTCCGTTTTCTGTTGAAATTCCACTTACAAATGCTTTTGTGGCAAAAGAATTTATGCAAATATCCGTTACATAGATATCCGAAAAATAATAATGGTATTTTTCAACGTGAGACTTATTGTATACAGTCAGCTCGGATAAATGATTTACAGATTCGGTGATTATCGCACAAGAACCGGTTTCGGATACCGCGCAAGCTATAATTTTTTTATCTGTTTTTCCTTCAAATAATGTTTTTGAAAGGCTCTCTAATTTGTAATTTTTACCACCTATATCGTATATAATTTGTCTTATGCCGCTAATTTTTAAGCATGGATTGCTGAAATTGTGTTTAGATTTTCGGATTATTTTTCCTTTTGAATTTAGTATATTTAACGAGGTATCACTCAGCGCAAAAATATTTTTGTCATATATTTGAAAATTTTTACTTAAGACTTTTTCACCGTCCAGCGCGCATGGAAATGAATCCATAAATCCTATGCTAAAAATTTTACCTTGTGTCCATAAAATAATATTTTCAGGAAGAAAATTTATTCGATTAACCCACAAAATCATGAACATAAAACTGCCCACGAGGATTAGAATTATATTTTTTATATCTTTTATAAGTTTTTTGTTTTCTGTATTAATTTTTCTAAAAAATTCGTAAAATTTATTAAAAACATCTTTAAAAATCATTCTTCAAGTTACGCGCGGTAACTTCTCACCATCCTTGAAATTTTTAATTTCAGTAAAAAATTTTATTAAGATACAATCCGTGAGCCGGGGCGGTCGGACCCGCCAAAGCTCTGTTTTTTTCGCTTATAATTTTGGGAATATCCTCGGGATTTATTTTTCCTTGCGCCACTCTTAATAAAGTTCCTACGATTATTCTCACCATGTTGTACAAAAATCCATCCGCTTTTATTTTTATAATTATCAAATCGCCATCTTTTTTTATGCTCAAATCTTGAATTGTTCTTACCATGTTTGAAGCCTCTCGAGATTTATCTATGGTCGCAAAAGAGGTGAAGTCGTGTTTGCCTATAAACATGGCGGCGGCTCTGTTCAATTTATCTATATCTATCGGATACCAGTAATGGAATGCGTATTTATCCAAGAATGGATTTCTTATTTTTGAGTTTAATATTTTGTAAATGTACTCTTTGGCCACACACGAATATCTCGCGTGAAAATTTTCATCTACATCTTTGCAGGAAGTAACCGCCATGTCGCCGGGCAGATATCTGTTGAGCGCAAAAATTAAATTCTCACATTTAATTTTACTGTCGGTTTTGAACGAAATTCCGTACATATTGGCGTGCACTCCGGAATCTGTGCGACTGCATCCTTTTATTTCGGGAGTGCATTTTAAAACATTTTTTAGTGCATTTTGAAAAATTTCTTGAATCGTGACAGCGTTTTTTTGAATTTGAAAACCATGATAATTTGTACCGTCATAAGAAAGTGTAACAAAAATATTTCTATCTTTTTTTATATTATTATGTATTTGTTGCATGCATAAGCTCCCAAAACTAAAATTAAAATGTACATTGATGCTATTAAATCTCGGTAACTAAAATTCAATGTTTTAAAGCTTGACCGTTTTTTTGAACTGTCATAACTCCTTGATTCCATCGATATTGCCAAATCATTGGCTTTTTTTAGCGAAGATATGAAAAGAGGAGCTATCACGGCCACATAAGCTTTAAATTTAACAATGAGATTTTTATCATGAAATTTTGCGCCTCTCACTAGTTGAGCATTGTATATGTTTTCGGTTTCTTCAAACAATATAGGCAAAAATCTTAGTGAAATTGTTATAGTCACTGCCACTTCTTGAACATTAATTTTAAATATTTTAAGAGGGCTGAGTATGCTTTCCAAAGCCTTTGATATTTGGTTTGGAGAGGTGGTATACATATTTACAGAACTTACTAAAATTACAGAAATCAACCTAATAAATACCACAACACTACTTTTGGCCACCTTGGGATTTACATGAAAAGAATTTTCTTTCATGAAGTGAAAGTTGTATTCACAAATAAAATTTATCACACAAGTAATAACAGACATCAAAACAACAGGTTTTAAACTTTTTAAATAATTTTTAGGTGAAACAGAAGAAAAAAATGTAATGATAAGTGCACCACATAAAACAGTTAAAAGAGATATGATGTGGTTGATTGTAAAAACGACGTAAAAAATAACGAATAAAGATAGTATTTTTGTTCTCGGATCGACCTTATGTAAAAACGAATCTCCGGAAATAAATTTACCAAAATATATTTTTTTAATCAATTTTTTGCACCTCAGTATTTTTTAAGTATTCAAGTATTTGAATCTTGGCTTTTTCTAACTGAATTTCAAAAGGAATATTATAACCGTGTTCGTTTACTTTATTTATAATTTTAGATGCGTCAGGAATATCAAGTCCGAGCTCCACAAGCTTTTTACTTTGCTTGAATATTTCTTTTGAATTTCCGAAAGCAATTTGTTTTCCTAAATGCATTATTAAAATTTTGTCGGAGAGATAAGCGGTTTCTTCCATAACATGAGAAACAAAAATTATAGTGGCATTTTTTTGCAATCTGTATTTTTTTATGTATTCTATTAGTTTGATTGCTGATGCTGCATCGAGCCCGGCTGTGAATTCATCCAAAATCAATACTTGCGGGTGAGTCACAAGTATTCCGGCAAGAGCGCATTTCCGTTTTTCTCCTCCTGATAAACTCAAGTGAGATTTACTTAATAAATTTTCGTTTATGTTTAAAAACCCTATAATTTCAGATATTCTTTTTTTTATTGTATTTTCATCCATGCCTCGATTTCTTAGTCCAAATGCTATGTCATCGTAAATAGTTTTGCTGAATAACTGCTTTTCCGGATACTGAAAGAGTATTCCGATTTTAGAGTACAGATCATTTTTTAAGTCTGATATATCTTTGCCGCCTAATAATATATTGCCCTCCGACGGCTTTAAAAGCCCGCTGAGTAAATTGATTATGGTAGATTTCCCGGAACCTGTTTTTCCAAGTATCCCCAGGATTTCTCCTTTGTTTATATCAAAATTTATTTTTGAAAGGGAAAAATCATCAGATTTATCGTATGTATAACAAACATTTTTAAATGAAATCATTTTGTTTTCTCCAGTATTTTTATTATTTCATCAGCACATTCTGAATTACAAAATTTGCTTATATCTACATTGTATCCGTTAGCTTTTAAAAAATGAAGTATATCAGTAGAAGCAAGGGGTAGAATGCCACTTTTTTTGATAAGTTCAATATCTGAAAATAATTCTTTAGGAGATTTTATGGTTATTATTTTTGCCTTGTCCATAAGGACCACTCTGTCGGAATGTAGGGCTTCATTTATGTAATGAGTTATTAATATAACTGTTATTTTGTGGATATTTTTTAATTTTAATATGGTGCTTAAAATATTTTTTTTAGAGTCAGGATCAAGCATGGAAGTCGGTTCGTCAAATACTATCACTTCGGGTTTCATAGCCAAAATTCCGGCAATGACAAGCTTTTGTTTTTGACCACCGGATAGAGAGTTTATACTCTTTTTTTCAAATCCGTCAAGCCCGACTTCATGAAGCGTATTTTTTATTATAGGGCCTATTTCTTTGGCAGGAACACATAAATTTTCTAGCCCGAAAGCTATTTCTTCTTCAACGGTCGAAGAAATTATTTGATTATCGGGATTTTGAAATACCATTCCTACTTTTTTTTTCACTTCCAAAACATTGGATTTTGTATTCAAACCATCTACGTACACTTCTCCTGAAGTAGGGAGCAAAGTCCCGTTCAGGAGCCTTGCCAGAGTAGATTTACCGCACCCGTTTGGACCCATTATTGATATGAACTCGCCTTGATTTACAAAAAAATTTATATTTTCAAGTAAAGTGGTCGAAATGTTACTGTATATGTCTGTGCTCTTATAAGTAACATTCTCTAAACTTATAAATTTTTTCATAAAATCACTTCCTAAAATATTTTGTTTTTGCTCCATATAGCTGTTGCTCCGGCGGGCATTACAAGCTTTGATGACGAAACAGGTATGCCTATTTCATCGGCATATACATATCCTCCTAGTTCTTTTTGAAGCACGTCCGATAACATATACCCCATAACAGAAGGTGAGAGACCTGTGGAATAAGAATTTATAACAAAAAATTCAGCGTCTTCCGATAATACATTTTTACACAGTTTTATAAATTCGTATATATTATCTTCAATTCTCCAAATTTCTCCTCTAGGCCCTCTTCCGTAAGAGGGAGGATCCATTATCAGTCCATCATACTTATTGTTTCTTTTTATTTCTCTCAGAACAAATTTTTCGCAATCATCAACAATCCATCTGATAGGGGAGGACTTTAAATTAGAGAGTTCTGCGTTTTCTCTTGCCCATGTTACCATGCCTTTCGAAGCATCAACGTGACAGACTTTGGCTCCGGCATTTGCGCACGCCAAAGTGGCGCCTCCTGTGTATGCAAATAAATTCAGTACATTCGTAGGCGCTTTTCTGTTTTTTATAATTGTTTCAAACATATCCCAGTTTACTGCCTGTTCCGGGAATATGCCTGTGTGCTTGAAATTCATCATTTTTATATTAAAATTTAAATTTTTATACGATATTTTCCAAGATTCCGGAACGTGTTTTTTGGTTTCCCAAGCACCGCCGCCTTTGGATGATCTATGATAAACAGCACTGTAATTATTCCACTCGGGTAGTAATTTTGGCGTTTTCCAAATTACTTGAGGATCGGGCCTCAACAAGATTATATCGCCCCAGCGTTCTAGTCTGTTTCCGTCCGAGGTATCCAAAAGCTCGTAGTCTTTCCATTTTGTGTATCTCATTTTTTATTTCATTCCTTATTGTATAACAACATTTTTTATTTTAAATTTTCCGAAACCACAGCATATGCCTCTTCCATCAAAGAATCTAATTTATTTTGGTCAAGGCATTCAGCCATAATGCGGATTTTTGGTTCTGTTCCTGATTCGCGGATTAAGATTCTTCCTGACGAACCTAATTTTTCTGAAACGCTTTTTATATATTCTTGAATTTTTTCGTTATTTTTCAGTAGGCCTTTTTGTGACAATTCTATTTTCACTTCAGATTGTTTTTGAGGATATTTTACAAACTGGGATGAAAGTTCTGATATGGATTTTCCGGTCTTTGAAAGTATGTTTAAAATTTGCAGAGCGGTTAATTGACCGTCTCCTGTGGAGGATAAATCCCCGAATATTACATGTCCGGATTGTTCTCCTCCGATGCTGTAATTCTTTTCGAGCATTCTTTCTAAAACATATCTGTCGCCAACTTTTGTTTCCGATAAATCTATATTATTTTTTTTGCAAAATTCTTTAAGTCCCATGTTGGACATAACCGTAGCGACAAGGGTATTATTGGTTAGTTTGCCGTTATCTTTTAAATACTTGGCGCAAAGAGCCAGGATAATATCTCCGTCCACTATTTTACCGTTATCATCGATTAATAAGCAACGATCAGCATCTCCGTCGAATGCGATGCCTATATCGCATTTGTTTTTAACAACATATTCAGATAATTTTCCTAAATGAGTAGAACCGCAATTTTCATTGATGTTTATTCCATCAGGAGAATCGAAAAGAATGGTTGCATTTGAATTTATTTTAGAAAAAATTTTACTTGCAGTTGCACTGGCAGAGCCGTTTGCGCAGTCTACAGCTATTTTCAAATTTTCTATATTACCCTCAAAAGTTTCGCACAAGTATTTTGTGTAATCATCTATTGCGGATTCACATTTTAAAATTTTTCCTAATTTTTCTCCTATCGGTAAGCTCAGCTCTTCGTTGCTTTCCACTAATTTTTCAATGGAATCTTCTATCTCATCGGTTAGCTTGTAGCCATCCTTGTTAAAGAATTTTATTCCGTTGAATTCAAACGAATTGTGAGAGGCGGATATCATTATTCCCGCGTCTGCGTTATATTTTTTCACAAGATAGGATACAGCAGGAGTGGGGACGACTCCGAGCGAAATTCCTTCTGCTCCTACGGAAGATATCCCTGCTAAAAGAGCGTTTTCAAGCATATCCGATGATATTCTTGTGTCTTTTCCTATCAATATTTTTGCGCTATGCCCACAATTGCCGGTCAGTACTTTTGCCGCTGCGCGACCTAATTTTATAGCAAGTTCACAGGTGAGTTCTCTGTTTGCAACTCCTCTGACTCCATCTGTTCCAAAAAATTTTCCCATAAAAATCCTCCTAAAGTGTTAGAATTTGCACTGTTCGTTTTGAAAATCGTGTTCGTGTGGATTCTTGTAACCCATGTGGCTATAGGCTGCAGGAGTTACACATCTTCCGCGAGGCGTCCTGCTGATAAATCCAATTTGCATCAAAAATGGCTCATAAACATCTTCTATGGTGATGGCTTCTTCTCCGATTGCCGAAGCTAAAGTTTCAAGCCCGACAGGCCCTCCTCCATAGTATGAAATTATAGTATCTATTATTCTTCGGTCGTTTGTATCTAGACCTAATTCATCTACTCCCAGGCGGTCCAAAGCATCCTTGGCTATTTTGTAAGTTATTTCTCCTGAATTTAGAACCTGAGCAAAATCACGTACGCGTTTTAATAATCTGTTTGCGATACGAGGCGTTCCTCTGGAACGAGAAGCTATTTCTAAACTTCCGTCATTGCTGATTTCTATTCCCAGTATGCTTGCGCTTCTTTTTATTATTTTTGAAAGTTCTTCCGGTGTGTACATTTCGAGCCTTAATACAACTCCAAATCTGTCTCTCAGAGGCGCGGTGAGTTGACCCGCTCGAGTTGTCGCACCGATGAGAGTGAATTTGGAAAGAGGAAGGTGATAAGAGGTTGCCATTTGTCCTTTTCCGGTCACTATATCAATCGCAAAATCTTCCATAGCGGGGTAAAGTATTTCTTCTACGCTTCGGGAAAGTCTATGAATTTCATCTATAAACAAAACATCTCCCGGGGATAAATTTGTAAGCAATGCTGCCAAATCTCCGGGCTTTTCAATTGCAGGGCCCGAAGTTATTCGTATATTTACTCCCATTTCCTTTGCGATAATCATTGATAAAGTGGTTTTTCCAAGTCCCGGAGGGCCATATAAAAGCACGTGATCTAAAGGCTCTTTACGGATTTTTGCTGCTTCTATGAATATTTTTAGATTTTCTTTTACTTTTTCTTGACCTATATATTCATTCAAATTTTGAGGTCTTAAAGGGTTGTCATTATCGAAATCTTCGGGTATTTCCGAAGGATTTATAATTCTGTCATCCATTTTTATACTCCTTTAGCCATACTCTTAAGTGTCATTTTTATCATATCTTCGGTAGATAAATTACTGTCTAAACTTGAAATAAAAGGCATTACATCTTGATATGAATATCCTAGCGTCATTAAGGCGTTTGCTGCATTTTGATCGTTGGAGCTTGAGGGCATTATATTTTTAAATTTAGAATTGTTAGCTGAAGAATTTTTTGAAAATAATTTATCTTTAAGTTCAAGAACGATTCTTTTAGCGGTTTTTGCTCCTATGCCACTCACAGATGTAAGGCTTTTGCTATCATCGGATGTGACTATAGAAGCCACTTTTTCTGAAGAAAATTGAGATAAAATAGCAAGAGCTGCCTTAGGGCCTACTCCCGAAACGGAAGTAAGCAATTTAAAGCAAGAAAGTTCATCTTTTTCAGAAAATCCGAATAAATCTACGGCATCTTGTCTGACGTTCATGTATGTGTATACAAGTATATTAGTGTTCAAATTACTTTTAAAAGCTTCTTGAGTGTATGCCGAAGTCAAACATTTATAGCCGACTCCGCCGCATTCTACGACTATATAATTATCCTCCATGCATAATAATGTACCTTTTAAACTATATATCATATTTACTCCTATTAATTAAAAATTTCCTGTCTTTTTTACTATGTATTGATAACCCAAAGAATTCGCATGACATATCGCAATAGCCAAGGCATCAGCTGTGTCATCCGGCTTGGGAATTTCTTTTAATCTTAGTAATCTTTGAGTCATTAGCATTATTTGAGGCTTTTGAGCTTTGCCGTATCCTGTCACCGCGGTTTTTACTTGCAGGGGAGTGTATTCATATATAGGAACTTTATATTTTTGTAATGACAGCAAGATTACCCCACGGGCTTGAGCTACATCAATTGCGGTTTTATGATTATTTTGAAAATATAATTTCTCAATTGAAGCTACGTCGGGCTTATATAGTTTTATTATTTTTTCTAAGTCGTCAAAAATTATTTCAAGTCTTTCGGAAAATGTATTTTTCGGACTTGTAATTATGGCTCCGTAGTGTATGGGAGTGTATTTTGCGTTTTTAAATTCTATAATGCCGTATCCAAGAGTAGCATATCCCGGGTCTATTCCCAAAATTATCATCTAATCCACCTCTAACCAATAGATTATATCATGCTTAAAAAAATAAATAAATAATAATTTTAAAAGGTTTGAAATTGCTGTTTTAAGCGATTTGAAAATGTAGTGTACCTTAGTTTGGACCTGCTACTTTTCACGGCATTAATTATACATTCTCTGCGACCTATCAAAACGCAAACCTTTTTAGCTCTGGTTATGGCGGTATAAAGCAAATTTCTTTCCAGCATTATATGGTGATTTTTGTCCATGGGGATTATTATTATGGGGTATTCTCCTCCTTGGGATTTATGAATTGTGCAAGCGTATGCAAGCGTAATTTCATTGAGCTCAGAAATATTATATTTTACAATTTTTGAATCAAAATTCACTTCCAAAAAATTTTCGTATTTATTTATGGAGGATATTATCCCTATATCACCATTGAAAATATCTTTATCATAATTATTTTTTATTTGCATTACTTTGTCTTTGAGCTTGTATTCTATGGCATTATACGTAAGACTGAGGCTGTTTTTATTAACAGATGCTTGAAGGATTCGATTTAAATTGTCAGTGCCTAAAATTCCTCTTTTCATAGGGCTGAGAACTTGAATGTCGGTAACCGGATTTACTTTATAGTAATTCGGAAGCCTTTTTGTATATAATTCTATAATTGTGTCAGCGCACTTTTGGCTGTTATTATTTTCGATAAAAAAGAAATCAGAATCGGATTTTATTTTTAAGTTAGGAATTTCCCCTTGATTTATTTTGTGTGAATTTATTATTATATCGCTGATTTTTGATTGCCTGTATATGTTATTCAATTTTATAATTGGCACGGTTTGAGAATCTATTATATCACGTAAAACATTTCCGGGTCCTACCGACGGCAATTGGTTGGCATCTCCTATTAGTATAACTGTCATGCTGTCCGGAATGGCCTTAAAAAGATTGCTCATTAGTTTTATGTCTACCATAGACGCCTCGTCAACGATTAAAGCGTTTCCGGTCAATTTATTTAGACTATTTTTTCCAAGTCTTCCGCCTTCTTGGGCTTCTAAAAGCCTGTGAATGGTTTTGGCTTCTGATTTTGAAATTTCGGATAATCTTTTAGCGGCTCGTCCCGTGGGAGCGGTTAATATAATGTCTTTACCTCTGTTTTTAAATATATTTATAATAGCCTCGGTGATGGTTGTTTTTCCGACACCTGCTCCGCCTGTAATTACTGAAAAATTAGAAGATAAAACTGTATTTATAGCTTCTTTTTGAGAATCGTCGTAATTTATTCCTATATCCTTTTCAACTTTATTTATTTCGGATTCATTTTCTTCTTTGCTGTACTTGAGAAAAACGGGGAAATCCATTATTGATTTGATTTTTTTAGCTAAAAAAATTTCTGAGTTATAAAAAATGGGCAAATATATTTTATCCTCTTCACAGATTACAATTTTTTCTTTTATGAGGTTTTCACAGACATCTTTAATTTTTTCGGTATTTACCTCTAAGATTTTTGAACATTTCTCTGCCAATTCCTCTGAAGGAATGTAACAATGTCCTTCTGTAGCGGATAAAGATTCTAAAATATAAATAATTCCTGCTTCACACCGTCTGTAGAAATCATTACCGAAATTTAAACTTTTTGCTATGCTGTCCGCTATTTTAAAATTAATTCCTTTTATGTCATAAATGAGGTCATATGGGTTATCTTTTATTTTGGAGATGCTTTCTTTACCGTAGACTTTAAAGATTTTTTGGGCAATAGTAGTGCCTAATCCCGCTTTGTTCAAAAGAAGTAACAAATCTTTGGAATCCTTTTGTGCGTCCCAGCTTTTTATTATTACATCTAGCTTTTTTGGACCTATTTTCGGAACTGACAAAAGTTTTTTAGGATCATTTTCTATGATATCAAAAATTCTATCGCCAAAAAATTTTACCATAGATTTTGCAAGAGCAGGGCCCACACCTTCAAGTGCTCCGCTGCCTAAATATAGTTCCATTTCGTGCTCAGTAGAGGGGAGGCCTATTTCGCAGTTGGTCACACTGAATTCTCTTCCAAATTCTTTATTTAATTTCCAATTTCCGGTAACAGTTATGGTATTTCCGATATTTATTTCAGGGAGATAGCCCGAAATTGTTATGAGTTTTTTATTTTCATTGGAATATATTTTAACAACTTTGAAATCATTGTTTGTACTGCTGTAAATTACGCTTTCTATAATTCCGCTTATCTTTTCCATGAATAACCCGCCCTACAAATATGTTTTATCCAGATTATTTTACCACTAATTGACCCGAATACCAAGATTTTAATCATTTGGTAAATAATATTATCAATATGATAGTTTGAAATTAGTGTTGATTTTCAGATAAAATTGTGTTAAAATATAAATCACAAAATTAGTTAAGGAGGAATAAAATTGCACGATGGACACAGAGACAGACTAAGAAAGAAATTTATTTTGGGCGGAATTGATGGCTGGCCGACCCACGAAGTGCTGGAATTATTGCTGTTTTATGCAATCGCACGAAGAAACACAAATGATATAGCTCATCGATTACTTGAAAAATTTGGAAATTTTAATGGGGTATTTGAAGCGCCACTTGCCGTTTTAAAAGATGTTGACGGAATTGGAGAATCTACTGCTGTATTTTTAAAACTTATCGCAGCAGTTGCCAGAACTTATGCCGAGAGTCGTAACTCTTGCAATGAATCTACATCTTTGGAAAGTCTTTATAACAGCATTGCATTGAAATTTATAGGCAGAACTGAAGAAGTGGTGGTTTTAACGCTCCTGGACGCAAAAAGCAAAGTTCTTTTTAGCGACGTTATAAACAAAGGAAGCGTTAATTCGGTT
>CAKUVH010000002.1 GCA_934695425.1 uncultured Eubacteriales bacterium
AAAAATCAGATGAAGATACAGTATATCCTCGTGACATCAAAGAACTCTTCTCAGAAAAATAAAGTAGTTTAAAAAAATTATAAAGGGGTGTTTATTATGGCAGAAACAAATTTGGAAAAAAACATCGTTTCAGAGGCTGATTTAGAACAAGCAGCAGGAGGCTTGAAACTTGATAAAAGCCCCTTAAAAAAGCCTTAATCGGAGCCGGAGTTTTGGCAGCAGGCGCAGGCGTAGCAGCGGGTGGATATTATGCTTACAATCACTATAATAAAAAAGGTAAAGAAGCACCGGCAGCTGTTGCTCCTCATGTTTACTATCATCCTCTTTCACCTAAATCATCTGCAGTGAGCCAACCTGGCGACAAAGGATTCCAAACTATTTCTCCTGAATTGCCGGATGATTTTAAGTTGGACGATTAAAATTATAATTTATAATAAAAAACCACCCTTCAATCGAGGGTGGCTTTTTTACACAAAACCGAGCCTCTCCACAGCAGGAGAGGTTTTAATTTGCAAAATTTTTGCTTGTATAACGCATGGTCGAAACCTAATACTACCGGATTTGTTTAGACTTTTTTAAACATTCTATAATTTCTTTAATCGCAGATACTTCTCTTTCTGAAAGCCCTTGGATATTTATCACAGAAGTGCGAGGTATGTTCAGTAAGTAATCCGATGAGACGTTAAACAGCAATGAAAGCTCTATAATATATTTGGTTGAAGGTACGGAAATTCCCATTTCCCAAGCATTTACGCTCGAACGAGTAATTCCCAATTTTTTTGCGATTTCGGATTGTGTTAGTTTTTGCTTTGTTCGTAATTCTTTTATTTTTTCCGCAATCATTACTAAAATGCCTCCTTTATTATAATTTTATCGTGAACAGGGTAGCATTACATTATCATTTAGATACTTATAATTTACAAAAACTAGTTTTAACACCAAGTTTACAAATATACATTTTCTAGCTAAAAAAATTTATTAATTTCCGGTGACAGTATTAAAAAAACATTGACTATTCATCCATTAAATGATAAAATTATAAAGGCTCATTTTTGAGTTAAATCCTTATCTCATACATAAAATGAGATCTTATGTCCAAAAGGAGGTGCCATGAAGATGGTAGAATTAAAACACGATTATGAATTTGTTTTGGTAGCTTCAGTTAAATTAGGAGAAAAAACCGAAGAATTAATTTCTAAATTTAAAGAATTAATCGAAAAAAATGCTGAACTTTCAAACATGACCAGCTGGGGAAAAAGAAAGCTTACTTATTTAATCAATAAGGAGTCAGAAGGAGAATATGTTCTTTTTGAGTTTAAAAGCAATTCTGAATTTCCTAAAGAACTCGATCGTATCTGTCAAATAACTGACGGTGTGTTAAGATCTATGATAGTAAAAAAATCTGTATAAAAAGGAACGGTTATTAAAATATGCTGAATATAGTTGTGCTAACAGGCAGATTAACTGCGGACCCCGAACTTAGACATACTTCAAACGATATAGCGGTTACAAGCTTTACTATTGCTGTGAACAGAAGATTTTCGAAAAATGTCGAAGAAAGACAAACTGATTTCATAGATATAGTTGCTTGGAGAAATACAGCTGAGTTTGTTTGCAAGTATTTCCAAAAAGGGCAATTAATCGCAGTAGAAGGTTCGATCCAAACCCGTACTTATCAAGATAAAGACGGAAATAATCGAAAAGTTTTTGAAGTTATTGCAAGCAATGTTGATTTCGTTGAGTCTAAGAAGAGTTCAAATACTGATAGTTTTCAACGTTCAGGAGATAATTTCTCTGCTAACCAGGCAGCTTATACCAGCGGAAATAATGATGATTTCCAAGCTGTGGAATCGGATGATGATTTGCCGTTCTAATTTAGGTTAAATATACTCACGAAAGGAGATTGAAAAGAAATGGCTGAAAAAACAGAAAGAACCGAAAGACGCGAAAACAACAGAGGCAGAAGAATGAGAAGAAAAGTTTGTGCTTTTTGTGCTGACAAAGCTGCCAACGGTATAGATTATAAAGAATTCGGAAAATTAAGACGTTTTATTTCCGAAAGAGCAAAAATATTACCTCGCAGAGTAACAGGAACTTGCGCAAGACATCAACGTGAACTTACAACCGCTATTAAGCGTGCTCGTTATCTTGCACTTTTACCATATACAAGCGACTAATTGTAAAAAAGTCTCTCTTAATTTTAAGAGAGGCTTTTTTATTTTAAATCGTTAATTAAATTCTATGTTTAAAATTTCTATTTGAAATAGCAAATAATGTTCGGAGTTTGCTGAAGAGAAATGTTTTAGTAGCTGGGGGCATTCTTGTAACATTTTTTGCTTTATTTCAAGTTTTGTGCATTCAGTGGCTTTTCCGGTTACTCTTAGCCAATTTCGGGTTCCGGTTTCTTTCGCAATTATTTGTATATTGCCGTTTTTAATTATTTGGCTGTGAACTTGATTTTTATCGCTTGTAGAGATGTATAATTTTTTATTGTACTCCATTATCGCGCCGAACGGTCTGCCGGCAGGAAAGCCTTTATTTATTGTCAGCACGTAGAAGCATTCGCACCTTTTTAAAAAATCACAAATTTTACTCATGAATTTTCACCTGTTCATTCTTATTCGCAAAATAGTTTAATTAAAAATAATAATAAAAAATCCGACTACAAAAGTAGTCGGTAGATCTCCCTGGTACGCCCGGAGGGATTCGAACCCCCGACCTTTTGGTTCGTAGCCAAACACTCTATCCAGCTGAGCTACGGGCGCATATACCATATAATAACTTTAACACAATATTCAAAAAACGTCAAGAAAAAAATTTGCAATAATAATCACATATTTTATTGCTAATACTGAATATTAAAGATATAAGTTTTAAATGTTTAAATAAAATTGTATTTTTTAAATAAAATAATTTTTATTATAGAAAAAAATATAATAATATGATAGTATATTCTTACTACAATTTTTTTAAAATAATTATTACAGGAGTTGATTTTTGAAATGAAATCGAAAAAATGGTGGTTAATAGGGGGCGTTTCTGCTATAATTGTAGCTATAGGCCTGGGATGTTTCTTTTATTTTAGCAGTTGGGGAAAGGTATTTACTAAACCTGAGTACGTAAAAGAAGTCGTTGTGCAAAATGAAAAATTTAATGATGTACTTGATGAATTTTTGGATTTGACTACAAGTTATATCGGTACCAAAGAAGACGCTCAAAAACTTGAAGATTTGGCCAACAAATGCGAAACTTTTGTTAATAATTTAGAGAAAAAATTAAAGCCAAAAGTTCCGAGAGATTCACAGGAGCACTTCGAAAAAATGATGGCCATATATCGAAAATACTTAGAAGCTGTTAATATGTACAGAAAAGCAGTACCCAAGCCATTGTCGGAGGAAAGAACACAACTTATGACCGAGGCTCAAGAAAAGCTTAAAGAAGCAGAATCTGAAATGAAAAATTTTAATTAAGGATAGAGAATTATGCTGTACAGCCATAGTAACATCAATATTATATTGACAAATATACTGCTTATGATATTTTATCATTTAGCGGTTCTATGGCTGTGCAAAAATTTAAATTCTAAATTTTTTAGCCCCGAAAGAATGCTTTATAAAATAAAAGATTGGGAACATAACGGTCGATTTTACACTAAATATTTAAAGATAAAAAAATGGAAAGATTATCTTCCACAATATATTTCCAAAAATGGTTTTTCAAAAAGAAATTTGATGTCGGTTACAAAGCTTAATGTAAAATATATAAATAATTTTATATTAGAAACTTGCCGAGCAGAGTGGAATCATTTTGTGTGTTGTTTGTATTTTGTAATTTCGTTTACTATAAATCCCATGCCATACGCTGCAATATTTTCAGCCATTCCAATAGCCGTGAATTTGCCATTTATAATTATTCAACGGTATAACCGAATTAGGTTGAAAAAACTCACTAAGAAAAGCAGGGCAAAATGTAAGTTTTCACCAATAAGTACGTGATATTTTTCATTTTTTCTTTAAAATATATAATTGATTTTTATATTAAGATTTGATACAATATGTGATAGCTGATGGAGAGGTGTCCGAGCTGGCTTAAGGAGCACGATTGGAAATCGTGTAAGTCGTTAAAGCGGCTTCGGGGGTTCGAATCCCCCTCTCTCCGCCATATTGACAAATTGTTTCGAATTTGTTATTATAATATAGCTATGCGGCCATGCTGGAATAGGCAGACAGGCATGTTTGAGGGGCATGTGTCGAGAGACGTGTGGGTTCAAGTCCCACTGGCCGCACCATAAATTGGATTTTTAAAAAGTCGCTCTTTATAGAACGGCTTTTTATTTTTATATCAAGTTTGAAAATTAAAAATACAAAAAATAAATTTTTATATCGGTTTGTTATGTTATAAATAAAGTGATATAATAAAAATATATATCAAAGTGTATGATTTTAAAATTTAGTTATATACTTTGGAAATACATTGATTTAGATAGATAACAGGAGGAAATTTTATGTGTAAGAATGAAATGGACATCCACACGGGTCGGCATTCTTTAGCTCATGTTTTGGCTAAAGCTGTCACGGAATTGTTTGATGATGTTAAATTAGCTATAGGTCCTGCGATAGATACCGGATTTTATTATGATTTTGATATGGCTCATACTATAACCGAGGATGATTTTAAAAAAATAGAAGAACGCATGGCGGATATAATCAATAGAAATGAATATTTCCCTAAAAAAATGATTAATGTCGAAGACGCTTTGGAACTTTTTAAAAATCAACCATATAAATTGGAATTGATTGAAAGCTTAAAAGACAAAGGCGAGGATATGTCTGTATATTATCTCGGCGATGATTTCTATGATTTATGCAGAGGCCCTCACGTAGAAAATACCAAAGATTTGAAAAATTGGAGTTATAAAATTTCAAATGTTGCCGGCGCATATTGGCACGGAGACGAAAACAATACAATGCTCCAAAGAGTTTATGTTTATGCATATCCTTCTAAAGCCGAACTCAAAGAGTATCTTAACTTTGTAGAAGAAGCCAAAAAACGTGACCACAGAAAATTGGGTCCGCAGCTTGATTTATTCTTTATGGACGAAACCGCTCCGGGGATGCCGTACTGGTTGCCGGATGGCTGGAAAATGTTCAACGTCCTTATAGATTTTTGGAGACAAGAACATGAAAAACGTGGCTACCATGAAATTTCGTCACCGCTCGTAAACAGAGACGTATTATGGAAAACCTCCGGTCACTGGGCTCATTATAAAGAAAATATGTTTGCAATACCTTTATCCGAAGATCAAACTTTTGCTGTAAAGCCTATGAATTGTCCTAACGCGATGGTAGTTTACGGCAGAAAAACAAGGAGTTATCGTGACCTCCCGCTAAGATTTTCTGACTGTGATGTTTTGCATCGTAAAGAGGGTTCGGGCACTCTTCACGGATTGCTCAGAGTGCAGATGTTCCGCCAAGATGACTCTCATAACTTTATAACTGAAGACCAAATTCATAGTGAAATAAATTCCATTTTAGATATCGCGGACTTATTTTACAGCATATTTGGGCTGACTTATTCTCCTGTTCTTTCTACAAGACCAAAAGATTTTATGGGCGACATTGCTTTGTGGGATAAGGCCGAAGCAGAACTTAAATCTGTTCTTGATGCAAGATATGGAAAAGACGGCTATAAAATAAACGAAGGCGACGGAGCTTTCTACGGTCCGAAAATCGATATAATGATGAAAGACGCTCTAAATCGTGTTTGGCAGACCGGTACTATTCAGCTTGATTTCCAACTTTCACGTAATTTCAATTTGACCTATACCGATAAAGACGGAAAACAAAAAATCCCTGTAGTTGTTCACAGAGTAATATATGGTTCGATGGAAAGATTCATAGGAATTTTAATCGAACATTTTGCCGGAAAATTCCCGTTCTGGATTTCGGCAAATCAAATTGGAATCGTTCCTGTAAGAGATGAGCACATAGATTATGCAAATAAAATAGCAGAAAAAATCAGAATGTCCGGACTTCGTGTGAGCGTGGATACATCCGAAGGAACTATGGGCAATAAGATTAAATCTTTCCGCAAAAAATTGCTCCCGTATATCATAATAGTCGGCGACAAAGAAATAGAAAATAACACCATTTCTTTGCGTGTAAGAACCGGAAAGCAAATAAACGATATTTCATTGGATTCGTTTATTTCACAATGTAAAAAAATGGTAGAAAATCATTCGATTGATTTATGCGAAGAATTTTAATAATCCTATATTAAGAGAACGCTCCCTAATTTGGGGGTGTTTAATTTTTGCAAAAGTTAAATTATGTTGACAATATATTTAAATTGTGTTACAATTAAGCCATAATGTATTTAAAAGGAGTGTAAAATATGAAATTAAAAAGATTAATTTCTCTGGTTCTCAGTGCCGGGATATTATCTTCATCAATACTTTCGAGCGGAGCACCTCTTTCTGCTATGATTCCGTCGCAGAAGTGGAATTTGGAAGATTGGATAAATAGAAACCTGAAAAAGAGCAATAGGCTTTGTTTGTCAAAAGATGTGGATCAATATAAAGCACCGATAGATAAGGAATTCTTCGATTACATGATTGACACCATGGAAAAAATTGCATTTAAAAGTGGCGGTGTGGCTGAGTCTGTAGAAGACTCCGGTTATGTTGCAAATGTTTTGCTTGCAAATTCCGATTTAGCTAAGTTTTTGTTTTTATACTCGGACAAGGAGTTAAAGGGAGACCCCGATGCTTTTAATATAATGTCAAGTAAGCGCATGGAATATTCTTTATATGATGCCTTTCTTTCTATTTACTTGACAACATTAAGGCTGTATAGTTGCCCGCTTTATAAAAATCCTAAAACCGGAAATCCGATCGAAGCATATGATGCGTTCGATGGCACTACACATATGCAGATTCTTAATAAAATGTTATATTGTCCCGAAGAATGCAAAAGTACCGATACTTTAACCGCTCTGAATTATAACTTCTTGTTGGCTAAAGTTCTGATAAATAAGTATCCCAAATACGCAGCACTAAGAGGAAGTTTGCCGAGACTGAAAGAATTTATGGAAGCAATGTACAAGGATATTAATTCCCGAGAAGATGATTTTAAAAAAGTTAATTTCAAAGAAACCGATATAACTTTTGAGCATATAATTAACAATTCTTCTTTGATAATCAAAAATATGGACAACGGCGATTTGTCGACTTTACCGTACAATATGATGATAGGTCGAAATAAATTACTCGCATATTGTAAAACACGTGAATTATGTGTGGCTCTTATAAAGGTAGAAAAAATGTATGTGCGAGGTTGCTTTTTTCGTAACATAATATCAACAACTTTTCCTTCTAACGAAGAAATAGCTCGTTCAAAAAAGATAGAAAGAAGACGCCGCGAGGAAATGAAGTTGGCTCAAAAGCAAAAAGAAGATCAAAGAAAGAAAGAACTACAAGAAAGCAAGAAAATAGAAAGCGAAAAAATCGCAAAGATTCACGAAGAAATTAAATTGAAAAACGCTTTGAAAAAAGAAGAATTAAAAAGACAAAAAGAAGCAGAAAAGAAAGCGATGGAGGAATCTGCAGCAAAAAAATCCGATGAGGAATTAAAAAAAGAAAACGAAGAAGTTCAAAACGAACAATTCAGATGTTTTTGTGAATCCGAATGTGCTCTTAAAAGTAAATCAAAAAAATCTTCAAAATCAAAGAAAAGTCCTCAAGAAGTTGAGACAAAAGAATCAGTCTCTTCATCTGAATCAATCTCTTCGTCAGGTTCGGTTTCTTCTTCTGAATCACCTGAAATTCCAACATATAACTTAGAAGATATGTTTAAAACCGAAGGAAATAACGAAGTAGAAATGAATGTAGAAGATGCTGCGTATACTCTGTACTATGAACCGTCTTTATTTTCAAATTTAGAAGAAAAAAATGACGCTGCTACTGTCAAAAATATAAAAAAATGCGTCATGGAAATGATATTCTCCTTGCATGTAGGAGGAACGCGTTGCATCATGGATAAATTCGGTAAAAAAAGAGTAATTAATATGTCGGGTTGCGGCCAAGCTAAAGTCGATTTGTACAAAAGGTACGCTAATAAATTAGATAAATTTTTCGAAAAAGGTTCTGAACCTGTTTTATACAAATTCAAAGTTAATTGTACCAAAGAATGCAGAGTTGCATATTTTGTAGACGACAAAAAGAAAATAATATATGTAACGGATAATATCGAACATATAGATAAAGGCGAAAAACACTAAAAATATAATACAAAATGCACCTTGAAAGAATTATTTTTCAGGGTGCATATTAATTTTGATTTAATTTTTTGCATATATTCAAATGTATATAATAAATTTGAAATTGTAGGGAAAAATATCTTCTAAAAGGAGAATGACGAAATGATAAAATTAAAATCTTTACTTTGGAACTTATTTATTCCGCTCGCCGGAGGAGCAATCGTAGGGTTTTTAACAAAAAATTCTATGGATGTTTATAATAATATCGCCAGACCTCCATTGGCTCCGCCGCCGATCGCTTTCCCGATAGTGTGGAGCATATTGTATATTTTAATGGGAATATCTTCATACCTGATTTATGAGTCAAAAAGTAATAAAAAAGAAAAAAGTTTGTACGTTTATTATATCCAGCTGATACTTAATTTCACTTGGCCGTTTATATTCTTTAGCGGAAAAATGTTTTTGGTAGCGTTTTTTGTTTTACTTCTGCTTTGGGGCATGGTAATCTGGATGACCGGGCTTTTTTACAAGATAAAACCCGCGGCAGCATACTTACAAATTCCATATCTGATATGGCTCGGATTTGCTGCGTATCTTAATTTAAGTATAGGATTTTTAAATATGTAGTTTTGAAATTAGAATTGAAATATAAAAAGCTATAATATATAATTAATAAGTATTTTTATAATTCTATACAATTGAGGAAAGCGGGAAATAAGATGATAAACGTACCGGAAATGTTTGGAAGCATGGTGTTTAACGACTCCGTTATGAGGGAGCTGTTGCCATGCGAAATTTATGATAACTTAAAAAAAGCAATTAAAGAAAATTCTTCGATCGATAAGCAGACCGGTGAGTTCGTGGCCCGAGCAATGAAATCTTGGGCTATAAGTAAAGGAGCTACACATTTTACACATTGGTTTCAACCTATGACCGAAATTACTGCCGAAAAACATAACAGCTTTTTGGAATTTGATGATGACGGAAACGCCAAAATGAGTTTTTCTGTTAAAGAGCTTATAAAAGGGGAGTCCGATGCTTCGAGCTTGCCTTCAGGAGGCCTAAGAGCTACTTTCGAAGCACGCGGATACACCTCTTGGGATCCTACTTCTCACGCATTTGTAAAAAATCATTCACTTTATATACCTACATTTTTCTGTTCGTACAGCGGCGAAGTTTTGGACGAAAAAACTCCTCTGCTTAAGTCCATGTATGCTGTGAATAAACAGGCTTTGAGAGTCCTCAAGGTGCTGGGAAACGATAAAATAAAAAAAGTCACACCGACAATGGGCGCAGAACAAGAATACTTTTTAATAGACAAAGAAGTATACGAAAAACGAAAAGATATACAATTCTGCGGCAGGACTTTATTTGGTGCTAAACCTGTTAAAGCTCAGGATTTGTCGGACCATTATTTTGCTGCTTTAAAACCCAGAGTTGCAGAATTCATGCAAGAATTGGATGAAGAGCTCTGGAAACTGGGCGTTCCTTCAAAAACTAAACATAATGAGGTGGCTCCTTCTCAGCATGAAATAGCGCAAATTCATACATATTCAAATTTAGCCGCCGACCAAAACCATATAATAATGGAAACTCTGAAACAAATCGCTGAAAAACACAATTTGGTTTGTTTGCTTCATGAAAAGCCTTTTGAGGGCATCAATGGCAGCGGAAAACACAACAACTGGTCTCTTTCTGCGGATACCGGCGCCAATCTTTTAGAACCGGGGAATTCTCCTCAAGATAATGTTCAATTTTTGGTGTTTTTATGCGCCATGATTAAAGCTGTAGATGATTACGCCGACCTTTTAAGAATCTCTGTTTCTTCAGCAGGAAACGATTGCAGGCTTGGCGGTAATGAAGCGCCTCCGGCAGTAGTTTCTATATATCTCGGAGAAGAAATCATAAATATTTTGGAAGCAATTGAAAAAGGCACTATTTATACCGGCAAAAAACGAGAAAATTTTGAGATAGGTCTGGATGTTTTTCCAAGTTTCCCTTGCGACACTTCAGACAGGAACCGTACTTCGCCATTCGCTTTTACAGGCAATAAATTTGAATTCCGTATGGTTGGCTCTGCTCAATCGATTGCGGCTCCTAACATGATTTTGAACATAATAAGCGCTCAAGTGTTGAAAGAATTTGCCGATGAGCTCGAAAAATCTGACGATGTAAAAAAATCTCTTAAAGATTTGTTGGTTAGAGTTATAAATAACCATAAGAAGGTAATTTTCGACGGAAACAGCTATTCAAAAGAATGGGAAGAAGAAGCCGAAAAACGCGGCCTTTGCAACTTTAAAACAACGGTAGACGCTTTGAAACATTCTTTAGATGAGAAAAATATAGAATTATTTAAGACTCATAAGGTTCTTTCGGAAAGAGAATTAGTTTCGAGATATGAAATCCATATGGAAAATTATTGTAAAATATTGAATATAGAATCAAGAGTTATGCTAAAAATGGTAAACAATGAAATTTTACCGGTAGCAACGGCGTATTCCAAGGAATTAAGCGATTCTATTGTAAGCAAATCTCAAATTGATAAAAAATTTGTTTCCGATTATGAACTTGACCTTTTCAAAACAATTTCTTCTTTGATTTCAAATTTACATAACGCAGCACGTGGCTTGGAAGAAGCTCTTGAAAAAATCAAATCGAAACCCGATTTATCAAGCAAAGCGGACCTATATAAAACCGAAGTTTTGGATTCTATGTCCAAAGTAAGGGAAATTGTGGATACCTTGGAAGTTAATATTCCGAGAGATAAATGGCCTTATCCGACCTATGACGATATACTTTTCAGCGTTTAAATAATTAAGAGCTCAAAATTAATTGAGCTCGAATTTTTATATGCAAAACTAAATTACACCATATTTAGTGAGGAATTTTTTCACGGTTTTTTGATATTGTTTTGAATTAACAAAAAAAGATTCCGCGTGGCAAGCCCCTTTTACTATTAGAATTTCTTTGGGACACGAAGCGGCTTCGTACAGCTCATTTGCCATGTAGACCGGTACAAAAGTATCTTTGGAACCGTGGATAAAAAGTATTGGGATTTTGCATTTTTTAACTTGTTTTATCGAGCTTGCTTCTGCGAATGAGTATCTGTTCACAAGTTTTGTTATGAACGAAGTTATATGAAGTACCGGGAAGCATGAGACTTTAAAAAAAGTAGTGAACTGATATTTGAATTCGTCCCATACGCTTGTGTATCCGCAATCCTCTATTACGCATTTTACATTTTCCGGAAGAGACTCTCCCGATGTCATCATTACTGTCGCGCCGCCCATCGATACGCCATATAGAACTATTTTTGCGTCGGGATTGTATTCTAGAATTAATTTTATCCACTTCAGGATATCTTTTCTTTCAAGCCACCCCATTCCGATGTATTTTCCTTCGCTTTTCCCATGTCCACGAGCATCCGGAATCAAAATATTAAATCCCATTTTATAAAATTGTTTCGAGAGTTTTATCTGTCTCAATCCGTTTCCGTTGTAACCGTGGCACATAATTACCCAGTTTTTAGACGGGACTTTATTTTTTAAAATATACGAATGAAGTTTTAGCTTATCCTTGGATTTGATATACTTTTCAGTTGAATTTTCAAGAAAAAAATCTTTGTATTTTACGTCTTTGTTTTCGGAATCTTCGGATGCATTTTTTTCTTTATTATGAGGCGCGGCAAAAATAAATGATTTGTCGCTCGAAGAAAGTATTATCACTAAAAAAAGATAATAAGCCGCAATTGAACTCAATACAAATAAAACAAAAGCGCATATACTTGCAATAAATAAGCATAAAATAAGAGTACTGTTCATAATATTTTCACCGCTTTCTTTGTAGAAGTTTTAGATTCATTTATTATATCATTATCATAAAAAATGTGCAATATTTATAAAAAAGAAAGGTATGAGAAATAAAATATGTTATTTAAAAGCAATATCATGAATATGAATATAAAAAATGCTGTATCATATTTAACATTTAAAGATTTTGAAAAATTTGACTTTTTAACCCACGCATTTTCCACTCGAATGGGCGGCGTGAGCGACGGATGCTATAAGTCCATGAATTTAAGTTTTTCTCAAGGTGATAAAGAAGAATCGGTTGAAAGGAATTATAATATATTATTTTCTGTTTTAGATCTTGATATAAATAAAATTGCCATGACCAATCAGATTCATGACAATTTTATAAAAATTATTAAAGAAAGTGATATCAATTCAGGAAATCTAAAATCCAACATTCACTACGAAACAGATGGCCTTATCACAAATATTCCGGGCGTAGCGCTGGTTACATATCATGCCGATTGCCCGGCGATATTTATAGTTGATCCCGTCAAAAAAGTTATAGGCCTTGCTCACGCAGGCTGGAAAGGTACCGTCAAAGAAATAGCGGGGAATTTGGTAAATTCATTTGTAAAAAATTACAATTCCTTGCCCGGAGATTTGGTTTGTGCTATCGGGCCGGCTATTTCAGGCGATTGCTTTGAAGTTTCCGAAGATATACTTCCTCATTTTGAAAGTTTAAATTTAGCTGATAAATCATATTTGATACCCTCAAAAATTCCCGGCAAAATTAATATAGATTTACTTGAAGTCAATCGGCAAATCCTTATTAAAAACGGTGTAAAAGAAAATAACATTATAAAATCGGATGTTTGCACAAAATGCTACCACGATTTGCTTTTTTCTCACCGAGCCATGGGCAAAAACAGGGGGACTAACGCAGCAATTATGTCGTTGTTATGAAGAAAAATTTTTTTCATAAGGAAATCAAATAGTAACTATGCATGTAACAATGTGTAGTTACTATTTTTTGGTTACCACAATTGTTATTTCAACGTTTCATTGAATTTAATGTATAAATAGTAGAAATAAAATTGACTTATATACAAAAAAGTGTTAATATGAACTAAAAATTAATTCACAAGGAGGACGGTATGATAAAAAATTTTGCTAAATGTATCGGAGAATATAAAAAATACGCTATTATAGCACCAATATTTGTAATCGGCGAAATGGCGGCTGAGGTTGTAATTCCTTTTTTAACTTCCAATCTTATCGATTACGGAATAGATAGGGGTGACATGAATTATATAATAAAATCCGGAATTTATATACTCATTTGTACAGTTTTATCGATTGTATTCGGCTGTATAGCCGGTAGCTGTTCTGCCAAAGCTTCTGCCGGATTTGCAAAAAATGTGCGTGAAAAAATGTACGAGAATGTTCAGAAATTTTCTTTTTCCAACATAGATAAATATTCAACCTCGAGTATAATCACTCGGTTGACGACCGACGTTACAAATGTTCAGAATGCATTTCAAATGCTTGCTTTTGTGGCTCCGGTGGCTCCTGCGCTGCTGATACTATCTACGGTATTTGCCTTTAGAATAAACGCCGAGCTCGCAATGCTGTTTTTGGCTTGTGTTCCGTTACTTGCGGTTGCTCTCTATTTCATGGCTTCGAGCGCACACCCGATTTTTACCAAAGTTTTTAAAACTTACGACAAGCTAAATGAAAGTGTTGAAGAAAATTTAAACGGAATCAGAGTAGTAAAATCTTTCGTCAGAGAAGAACACGAAAAAAGTAAATTTTTCAAAATTTCAAATTTAATATACAAATATTTTTTAAGTGGCGAAAAAATAATAGCTTTTAATATGCCACTTATGCAGTTTAGCATGTATGCATGCACGATTTTAGCGGCTTGGTTTGGAGCGAGGATGATAGTTGCCGGCAGAAATGACCCTGCTAATGGTTTGACGACCGGTCAACTTTTAAGCTTGATTTCGTATTCTTCCCAAATTTTAATGGGTCTTATGATTCTTTCCATGATTCTTACTTTTATAGTTATATCCATTTCTTCCGCAAGAAGAATTACTGAAATATTAAACGAAAAAAGCGATATCACCTCTCCGAAAAATGCAATTAAAGAAGTGAAAAACGGAGAAATATCCTTTAAAAATGTAGGATTTAGCTATGTTAAAGATAAAAATAATTTATGTCTTAAAGATGTAAATTTAGACATAAAATCCGGCGAAGTGATTGGAATCACAGGAGGAACAGGAAGCGGAAAAAGTACCCTCGTGCATATGATCCCAAGGCTTTACGACGCTACTTTGGGCGAGGTTTTCGTAGGAGGAATAAATGTAAAAAATTACGACTTAAAAATTCTTCGAGACTCCGTTGCTATGGTTCTTCAAAAAAATACTTTATTTTCAGGAACAATTAAAGAAAACTTGAAATGGGGAAACGAAAACGCAACTGACGACGAAATAAAGCGTGCTTGCAAAATTGCGCAAGCGGATGAATTTATAAATAATATGCCCCTTAAATACGATACGTATATAAAAAGAGCAGGCTCGAATGTGTCCGGAGGCCAAAAGCAAAGAATATGTATAGCAAGAGCTTTGCTTAAAAACCCTAAAATTTTAATACTTGACGACTCAACCAGTGCGGTCGATACCAAAACTGATGCTTCGATAAGGCATGCTTTTAAAAATTATCTTCCCGATACCACAAAAATCATAATATCTCAAAGGATATCTTCCGTTAAGCATGCCGATAAGATAATAGTAATGGAAAATGGCCGTGTTATAGGATTTGATACTCACGATAACCTTGTCAAAAATTGTGAACTCTACAGACAGACATATGAGCTTCAAACGAAAGGAGGAAAATAATATGGAAAATAATTCTAAGTACAAAATAGATTTTAAAGTGCTTAAACGCCTCCTTTCATATGTTAAAGGCGAGAAATTAAAAGTTTGTGTCGTGGTGTTTTTTATACTTCTGAGTTCCGCCGTGGCTGCGATATCTTCTATATTTTTGCAGGTGTTGATAGATAAATATATATCGCCGCTTCTTTTGGAAGCCAGCCCCGATTTTTCCGGGCTTTTAAAAGCCGTAATTACTATGGCGTTTATTTATGTCGTGGGCGCTTTTTCCACGCTCATGTATAATAGGGTAGTGGTAAATATTTCTCATACCGTTCTTAAAAAAGTTCGTGATGATATGTTTTCGCATATGCAAACACTACCGATTAAATATTTTGACAGTCATGCTCACGGCGATGTTATGAGTTATTATACAAATGACACCGATACTTTAAGACATGTGATTTCTCACGGACTCCCGCATATTTTTTCGGCGCTTGTCACGATAGTTACTATATTTTTTTCAATGCTTTATGTTAGCTTTTGGTTTACTGCACTCGTGGTTTTATTTGTTTTTGTAACGCTTAAAATAGCCTCCAAATATATAAAGAAAAGCAGTAAGTATTTCGTTAAACAACAAGACGCAATAGGGGACGTTAACGGCTATATCGAAGAGATGATTGACGGCCAGAAAGTAGTCAAAGTATTTTGCTACGAGAATAAATCTTTGGAAAAATTTAAAGTTAAAAATAATGAACTTTATAATACCGCCACCGCAGCTACCACTCACGCGAATGTACTTTCAACTTTTATGATGCATACAGGATATGTTCTTTATTTTATAATTGCAGTTTTGGGCGGCTGGATGGCTTTAAGTGAGTTCCCTAATTTTTGCCTTACAGGTAAAAATGTTTTCACCCTTGGAATGATAGCTTCATTTTTGCAGCTTTCCATTAATTTTTTCAATCCCATAAGCCAGATTTCGGAGCAGTTCAATTCAATAATAACCGCCCTTGCCGGCGCAAAAAGAATTTTTGAGTTTATGGATGTTCAAAGTGAATCTGATAAGGGAAAAATAGACCTTGTTTATGTGGAAGAAAAAGACGGCAAAATAGTTGAAACCAATAAAAATACAGAAAAATGGGCCTGGAAAATACCTACTGATTCCGGCGAAGTGAAATATAAAATCCTAGAAGGAAAAGTTGTTTTTTCAAATGTAAATTTTGGATATTCTCCCGAAAAAATTGTTTTGCATGATATAAACATAGATGCCCAACCGGGTCAAAAAATTGCATTTGTGGGTGGCACAGGCGCCGGAAAGACTACAATTACTAATCTTATTAACCGTTTCTATGATATAAATTCCGGGACTATAACCTATGATGGAATTGATATTAAAGACATCAAAAAATCTTCTCTCAGAAAATCTTTAGGGGTAGTTCTTCAAGATGTAAATTTATTTACAGGAACAATAATGGACAACATTCGTTACGGACGCCTGGAGGCCACCGATGAGGAATGTATAGCGGCTGCTAAACTAGTCAGCGCTGACGGCTTTATAGAATTACTTCCCGAAAAATATAATACCGTTATAAGCGGTAGTGACAGCAATCTTTCGCAAGGTCAACGCCAGTTGATTTCTATTGCACGAGCCGCCGTCGCCGACCCTCCTGTCATGATATTGGACGAAGCAACATCGTCGGTCGATACCCGTACGGAAGCTTTGATTCAAATGGGTATGGATGCCCTAATGAAAGGAAGAACGGTATTTGTAATCGCTCACAGGCTTTCAACAATAATGAATTCAGATAATATTATTGTTCTTAAAAAGGGAAGAATCGTAGAGCAAGGTTCCCATGAAAATTTGCTTTCTCAAAAAGGTGAATATTATGGTTTATATAATGAAAGCTTGAAAACCGAATAATATAGAAATTTTAATTAAAAAAGCCGCACCAAAATTTCGGTGCGGTTCGTTTTACGTTTATTCACTTAGTTCGGGGTCATCGCTTTTCTTGACTTCCTCTTTAAATTTTGTCAGCTGAGCTCCTACCTTTGAAAGAGCGTCTCGATAAGTTGAATAATCATCGAATTGGTTGTGATAATTCAAAATTTTGTTTGCAGATTTCAACATAGATTCTTTTATATTTCTAAGATTTTCGCTTTTGTCTTTTGGGTTTGACTTTTTCAATTTAACAAATTCTGTATATCTTTCATCGAATTTTTTCATAGTCGAATACATTTTCTTGTAGTCGTTCTCCGGCATTTGCGGTGAAATCGTTTCGGGATGATAAAATTCATCTTTGAATGTTTGAGTATATTTGCTTAATTGATTATTAATTTTCCCAATTAATTTTGATATTTCTCCCATCGTTATCACTCCTGTATTTTTATTTGAACATATTATACAATTAATTCTGTGCGACGTCAATATATTTAAATAAATAATACATAATATTTTATATATTTAAGTGTGTTCACCCGATAACGGATTGTTTTGAATAGCATTTTTAACCTGATTATTTGAAATATGAGTGTATATTTCTGTGGTGCCAAGATTTACATGTCCGAGCACATCTTTTAAAATTCGAATGTCCACATTGCCGTATTGATACATAAGAGTCGCGGCGGTATGCCTTAATTTGTGAACAGAATATCCCATTCCTTTGAATCCTGCCAGTTCAAGATATTTACCGACCAAAAGTTGAACGGTTTTTGCGCTTATTCTATTGTTGTTTCTACTTATAAATAAAGCTTTCTTATCTTTAACGCCGTCAACCGGCCTTACTTTCCGGTAGTTTTCAATCGCCGATTTGCACGCTTCATTTAGATATACGGTTCTTTCTTTGTCTCCTTTACCCAGTATCTTGAGCGAACCGTCTTCTCTTACATCATCGATATTTATTCCTGTGAGTTCGGAAAGTCTGATGCCGCAATTTAAAAATAATGTGATTATACAGTAATCTCGTTCTAGATTTTTCCCTCCGTTGGCAATTACCGTGTCTAAGAGCTTTTTACTTTGTTCAAGAGTTAAAAATTTTGGCAACCGTTTACCTTTTTTAGGAGTTTCCAGCTCTTTTATCGGGTTTTTTTCGAGTTCGCCGGTTTTATTTGTGAGATATTTGAAAAACATCCTTAAACTGCATGCTTTGCGCGAACGAGAGGCTTCGCGATTTTTTCTTACTTCAGAAAGGTAATACATATATTCAAATACTTCGGTAAGAGAAATTTCTTTTACAAAATTTATATCAACGTCATCGATGGGAATTTTTTCAAACGGTAAATCCTCAGGTACTAACTTGTTTTTCATTTTTATATACCTGAAAAATGTCCTTAAATCCGTAAAATATTCTTCAACCGTTTTAGGGGATTTTCCTCTTATGATTTGAAGATATCCCAAAAATTTCCTAAGAATTTCCGGACTTTGATCTAAGATACTTTGTTTCATAAAATTCACCTTATGATTCAAAAATACCCAATAACCTAATATTGAGTATTTTTTGTTTTTATATTCTGTTTTGGAGCTGATAACCGGACTTGAACCGGTGACCTCTTCCTTACCAAGGAAGTGCTCTACCTGCTGAGCTATATCAGCGTACACATTGGCAGGGGCAGAAGGACTCGAACCCTCGACACTCGGTTTTGGAGACCGATGCTCTACCAACTGAGCTATACCCCTATAACCTCATTTAATCTCGACTTTGTCCATTATACTATCTTCAAAAAATAAAGTCAAGAAAAAATATTATTATTTAAAAATAAGATTATTAACATAAGTATTGACAAAGGCCTCGATAAGAAATAATATGTTTGAGTAGGATGTGTTTACAATCACATAATAAAATTTTTATCGGAGGATTTTTATATGTCAGAGGATTTAGATAGTATTTTTGAAAGTGTAAAAGAAATTTTAACAGAGCAATTCGGAGATGATAAAACCGAAATAACCATGGATACCGATTTGTTCAATGATTTGGACGCTGATTCGTTGGATTTAGCGGATTTGATTTCTTCTATAGAAGACGAATTTAAAGTGGAAGCAAGCGATGAAATCATCAGCAGCATAACAACAGTGGGGAATATAGTTGAATATATTTCCGAATTAAAACGTGTTCCTGAAAAATCAGAAAATCAATTTGACGTTGATTAAAATTTGTGATACAATATTATAGCCGCTTATTGCAGGCTTTAAAAGCTGTTTTAGCTGCCTGATTCAGTAGCGAGATAATAAAAAGGTAGGTGCGTAAAAGAAAATGTACGCAATTATTGAAACCGGTGGAAAACAATACAAAGTTAGTCAAGGCGACGTAATTTATGTTGAAAAACTTGACGAAGCAGAAGGAAATTCTGTTGATTTTAAAGTTATTGCAGGTCAAGATGAGAAAGGTTTTTATGTTGGAAACCCTGATTTGTCCTCTGCAAAAGTTTCCGGAAAAGTTCTTAAGAACGGCAAAGGAAAGAAAATCACCGTTTTTACTTACAAACCAAAGAAGAGTTGTAAGCGTAAAATGGGACATAGACAGTTCTATACAAAAGTAGAAATCGAGTCTATTAAATTTTAAGTGAATAAATTATGATTGAAGCCGAATTTTTTGTTACTAAAGAAGGATTTATTTTAGGATTTGAAATTTGCGGTCATTCCGGCTATGCTGATCACGGAGAAGATATAGTGTGCTCTGCTGTTTCATCCGCGGCGTATTTGGTTGCAAATACTATAACGGATATAATGCGAATCAGCGCAGATGTTAAGGTTGACAATAGCCTGGGATATATGAAATTGATCGTAGATAAAAATAAATTATCGATGTGTAGTGATATTTTAAATGGCTTAAAAGTGCATTTATTATTGCTTGAAGAAATTTACTCGAAGAATCTAAAAGTAAGCTATGTGGAGGTGTAGGTAGAATGCTTAGAATTAATATACAGCTTTTTGCTCATAAAAAAGGTCAAGGTTCCAGTAGTAACGGACGTGATTCAGAGTCAAAGCGTTTGGGTGTAAAACGTGCCGACGGACAACAAGTTTTAGCAGGAAATATCCTTGTTAAACAACGCGGAACTAAAATTCACCCCGGAAACAATGTAGGAAAGGGCTCTGACGATACTTTATTTGCTTTGATAAGCGGAAGAGTTAAGTTTGAGCGTGTTGGGCGTGATCGCAAACAAGTAAGTATTTATGCAGTAGATTAGTTTTAAATTTATTGCTTTTATTTTAAAAAAGCGGATCATGATGATCTGCTTTTTTTATTCGGTATTAAAAATTTTTAATAAAATTCAATAATGAAAGTCGGTGAAATTAAATGTTTGTAGATATAGCAAAAATAAGGATAAAAGCCGGTAACGGCGGGGATGGGGCGGTATCTTTTCACAGAGATATCTATACCGCGTACGGCGGACCTGACGGTGGAAACGGCGGCCGTGGAGGCTCTATAGTATTCCAGGCGGATAGTAATTTATCTACGCTTTCAAATTTTAGATATAAGAAGAAATTTTTTGCAGCAAACGGTCAAAACGGAGCATCCGGGAAAAAATCCGGGAAAAGCGCAGAAGACCTGGTTATAAAAGTTCCATACGGCACTTTGATAAGGGATGCCGAAAACGGAAAAATCATTGCTGATATTTCTTCGAACGAGCCTTTTGTTATCCTTAAAGGAGGGCGCGGAGGAGCCGGAAATATGAACTTTGCAGGGCCCGTAAAGCAATCTCCCAGGTTTTCTAAGCCCGGTGAAAAAGGCTTGGAATTGGAAGTTACATTAGAATTAAAACTTTTGGCAGATGTTGGCTTGGTTGGATATCCAAACGTAGGAAAATCAACCATCATATCGATTTTAAGTGAAGCAAAACCGCAAATTGCCAACTATCATTTTACAACTTTGTCGCCCATTTTAGGTGTGGTGAAATATGATTCTGAAAATTCCTTTGTAATGGCAGATATTCCCGGATTGATAGAGGGTGCCTGGAAAGGAATTGGTCTTGGGCATAAATTTTTGAGGCATGTAGAAAGGTGTAGGCTTTTGCTGCATGTGGTTGATGTTTCGGGCTCAGAGGGACGCAATCCTTGCCAAGATTTTGATATTATAAACAATGAATTGGAAAAATTCAGCAAAGAGCTTTCCAAACGTCCTATGCTTGTTGTAGCGAACAAATGCGATATAGCTACTGAAGAACAAATTGAAGAGTTTAGAAATTATGTTTCCAAAAAAGGATATCAGTTAATTGAAATTTCTGCAGCTCAAAATAAAGGACTTAAAAATATGCTTAATATTGTAGTCCAAAAACTAAGCACATTGCCGCCCGCGGAACTTTTTAAACCCGAGGAAAGCTGTGATTCATTAGGTCAGAAAGAAGATAAACTTGTAATAAGAAAAATCGATTCTGTATATGAAGCCGAAGCGATGTGGCTTGATAAGTTGATAGAGTCTGTTAATTTTGAAGATTATGATTCGATGCATTATTTCCAGGATTATATTTTAAAAGCCGGATTGATAGATGCTCTTAAAGAGGCCGGCGCAATGCCCGGAGACACTATCCGTATAAGAGATATAGAATTTGATTTTTTTGAGTAATTGTGAGCAAACTATGTTAAGAAAAATTGTTAACAAAAATGAAATTATGATGATGAGCCCTCAAAAACTTGCCTTTTTCGGAGATAGCGTTTATGAAATCATTGTCCGTGAAAAGATAATTTGCAATCATAACGCCGACATAGGCGCGCTTAATTCTTTGAAAGTAAAGAGCGTATGCTGTGAATATCAAGCAGAGCTATTTGAAAAAATTAAAGATATGCTAACCGAAGAAGAGCTGGAAATTTACAAGCGCGGTCGTAATGCGCACGTTAAAAAGGTTCCAAAAAAATCGTCCCCCGTTACTTATCACAAAGCAACAGGGTTGGAGGCATTATTTGGATTTTTGTACTTGAGCGGGCAAGAAGAAAGGCTAAGAGAATTATCAAATAAAATTGATTTATAATTTGTGCAAATTATAGAATTTTGAAAATTTGATGTCGAAAATAGTAATTTCGGTTGAAATTTGCTTAGAAATGTGTTAAAATGTATACGTAATGTTAAACAAATAACTGTAGGAGGAGAGTATTTTATGGGAACACTTGGAGCGACAGCGTTTTTAATTATAGCTGTAGAAAAATTTGTAAAGAGTTTTGTTGATATGAAGTCAGTAGTATCTGACGTAGCAGGCTTAGTAAAGAAATATTTATAATTGAAGGAGATTGCAATGAATAACGTAACAAAGAAAGTATGGGACGACGTCTCTAAGACATGTTCATTTTTAACAAGCGCAGCAGCATTATATCTCGCTGCATACTCAGTTGAAACTCGCGTATTTGGTACTAATCATCTCGGAACTAACAGCTTCGGTAAAAAAGTTATCGATTTTGATAACGGCAAAAAACCTAAGGATATTAATTAGTAGTATATTTTATAAAATAACAGATATTAATTTATCTGTTATTTTTTTTACTTTTTTATAGTTCATACTTTTTATGTAAATTTCTTCGATTTTGTCATGAATTTCAAGCGCTTGTTTCAAATTTTCTACACTTTCGTTTAAAAATTCTTTGGACGCTTTGAAATTGAAATTCAATAAATTTTTATGATTTTTTACCAGATCATTCATCAAAAATCTTTTCGAGTGTATTTTCATAGTGCCTAATGATTTAGAAAAATTCAATCCGGAATGATAATTATTTATTATAAAGGCAACGTCCGCTTCAGGAATTGCCATGGCGTCGAAACGGTTTTCGCCGAGCAAACAGGATGGAAATAAAACCGTATCGTATCCTTTTGATACTGCGATTTTATGAATATTTTTAATAATTTTATTTCCCACTTCTCCCGTTAAATCCTCGATTACATATAAATTTTTAGCGAAGAAATTTAAGCTGTTCGGGAATAAATAATACCCTTTTGGCGTAACTGCGCTAATCATTTTTTGGTCGGTTTTTCCGACTTTGTTATTAAATTTATTTTTAAGAATTTTTTTGCTTAATCGAGAGCAAAATTTCTCTAATTTTTGATGGTTTATGGAGCTACCTATAATATCCTGGTTTATAGAAAATATTTCACCAAAAGCTTTTAAATATCCTGCGCTTTTTTTGTGATAAATTGCATTTTGTTTACTTAAATTTATTATTTTATCTTTTTGCTTCATTAATTTTTTTCCATTCCAACACTCCGCCAGGTTTATTATAGTGTCGCTCGCACCGGGATAGGTAGGGTCCATTGTATGAGGAGCTGTACCGTCTACTATACATTTTCTAGCTTCAGGAAAAACAACTGCGTCTACCGAATCAGGGTCAGAAGAGCAGCAAATTATCTCATACTTTATTTTCAACTTTTCATATAATTTTTCTGCAACGCTTTTCATTAATGTTGATTTACCTGTCCCGGGTCCTCCTTTTAAAATGTAGCAAAACCAGTCTTTTTCTGGATCATATAAATAATTAAAAACGGATTTGAATCCGGTTGTACTGTGCGAAGCTAAAAAAAATTTAGGCGCTGAATCGATTTTTTTCATAAATATAATCACTCCTTTTGAAAATATATTATGAATTTTGGAGTGCTATTGTGAAAAAATGCTCCATCAACGCAAAAAACCGTACCCATAGGGTACAGTTTTATATATTAATATGTATGCGTGCACACTTCTTTTGTTTTTTCCTTTAAATTTTCAAAATCTTGTACAACCAAAGATTTTTGATTCGGATTTCTGAGAATAGCTGCCGGATGAATAGTCGGCATCATCCAGGTATTCTTTTTATGATAAAAAATTCCATGCTGCTTAGTTATTTTTATATTTGGGTCTATAGTCCTCATAGCAGCGATTCTTCCGACCGCAACTATAATTTTCGGCTTAAGTAAAAACACTTGATTTCTAAGCCAGTTTATACATAATTCTTGTTCTTCGGGCAAAGGATCACGATTTTTCGGCGGTCTGCATTTTACCATATTCCCTATGTAAATGTTTTTTTCTCTGCTAAGGCCTATATCTTCCAGCATCGAATCCAAAAGTTTTCCCGATCTTCCAACAAATGGCTTTCCTTGGAGATCTTCTTGCTCGCCCGGGCCTTCTCCTATAAACATTACCTCGGCGTCCGTCACACCTTGACCGAACACCACATTATGCCTTTCTTTGCATAAATCGCACTTGGTGCATCCCATGCATTGAGTTTTTAATTCTTCCCATGAATTATACATATTTTTCTCCTTGATTTTAAACATTGAATCTGAATAAGACTATATCTCCGTCTTTCATGACATAATCTTTTCCTTCGGACCTTATCATTCCTTTTTCTTTTGCGGCAGCCATCGACCCGCATTCAATCAAATTGTCAAACGAGATGACTTCTGCACGTATAAACCCTCTTTCAAAATCGCTGTGGATTTTTCCGGCTGCTTGAGGAGCTTTAGTACCTTTTTTTATCGTCCATGCTCTGACTTCCGGCTTTCCTGCGGTTAAATATGAAATTAACCCCAATAATTTATAGCATTCCGAGATTAGCCTGTCTAGACCTGATTTTTCTAATCCTATATCTTGCAAAAATTCTGTTTTTTCTTCTTCTTCCATTTCGGATATTTGAGCTTCAAGTTCTGCGCAAATAGGTATTACGCCCGAATTTTCAGCCTGGGCTATTTTTTTAACTTTTTCAAAATTAGCGTTATTTTCCACTCCCTCGGAAAAATCTTTTTCTGAAAGATTAGCGGCATATATGACCAATTTATTTGTAAGTAAATCGAGTGAATTTACAAATTTTTCTTCCTCTTCGCTAAAAGATAAAGATTTAACCATTTGTTCTTGTTCGAGAGCTTTTTTAATTCTTTCGCAAATTTCCAAATCTACAGCATATTTTTTGTCTGCTTTTAAAAGCTTTTGTATTTTTTGAATTCTTTTATCTATTAATTCAAGATCCGAAAGTATAAGCTCAAGATTTATGACTTCTATATCTTTCGCAGGATTTATTTCTCCGCTTACATGAATTATATTATCATTCTTAAAACAACGCACAACATGAACGATGGCATCAACCTCGCGAATGTTGGATAGAAATTTATTTCCAAGTCCTTCTCCTTGAGACGCACCTTTTACAAGCCCCGCTATATCTACAAATTCAATGGTGGCAGGCGTTATTTTATCCGGATTATACATTTTTGCGAGAGTATCCAGTCGTTCATCCGGCACCGAAACTACCCCTATATTTGGTTCTATGGTGCAAAAAGGGTAATTTGCAGACATTGCTCCGGCGTTGGTAATGGCGTTAAATAATGTACTTTTTCCTACGTTCGGTAAACCGACTATTCCTATTTTCATATTTTCCCTCCGAATGGTGTGAAATTTGTATTCTACTCTTAATGATAATATTTTATAAAATATTTATCAATACTATCTGTCCTAAATAAAAAAAATATTAAAAGATCGTGACAATTGGTTGAAAAGTAAAATTAATTTTGAAAAATATGTACATAAAATATTTACAATTTAAAAAAATATGGTATAATATCATAAATGTAAACAAGAGTATGGAGGTGGTACAAACTTAATTGAAAAAAATATTTTTAAGGAGATGAATAAAATGAAAAAATTTATGCTTTATAAGTCGATAATACGCATTTTTATTTTTTCTATGATTTTTTTTACTATGCGTTTTGATATAAATGCTTTCAACGGGTATACACATAAATACATCACCAGGATTGGTCTTGAAAATATATCCGAATTTTATAAGGGCGAAAAAGAATCAAATGTTTTTAATAAGGCTGATGAGCGTTATTGGGAAACTATTATAGAGTACAGTGTTAAGCCGGATGAAGATGAAGTAGAAGGCGCTTACAAGTATCACTTTTATAATTTTTTGACCGGCCAAAACTTTTCGAACGAAAAAGATTCGGCACTTACCAGGTTAACAAGCCATTTTGAAAGTGCTGTTAAAGAATATAAAAACGATAACAAAAAAGAAGCTTTCCAAGAGTTAGGAAGAAGTATTCATTTCATGGAAGATTTAAACACGCCTGTACATACGGTCTATAGCTCGTTCAAAGATGCTATTTTGAAATTCCCTCTTCATGTAATGTTCGAGAAAAAATGTGACGAAGTTTGCGACACAATTAAATCAAAAACATTAAAAAAAAATATGGACTATTATGAGATAAATTCTTTAGAAGCTATAGGAAAATCAAGCTCAGTACTTTCTGAGAATAATTTTTACGGTATGGAAGATAAAGACGATGATTTCTTCTACGAGGTGGCTTCTAATGCTATTTCAAATGCTCAGGATAGAGTAACCGGAATGTTATATAAATTTTTCATACAAGTACATAGTGACTGTTAAAAGGAGGTTTATTTATGAAATCTAGATGGCGTATATTTCCGGTAATATATTTTATGTTACTGATTTTTTTGTCATGCGGTAGTTTTGTACAAGCAACCGACGTATCTGATGAAATTAGTGTGGATAAAGAAGGAATTCTATCTCATTGCAAGTTTCTGGAAGATGATATTGTTTGTATTGAAAAATATAATTACTCTCCCGAAATCAAAAGAATTAAGATTCACAACTTGGTGGTTTACAGAAAGAAAGTTGATGTGAATCGTAAGTACATAAAAATAGAAAATTCCAAGAGTAAGCTCATAGCTTCAGGAAATTTTACGGTTTCTTTTACTTATGATAAAAAATCTTCCGTTAAATCTGAAGTAAAAACTCGTGGCACCGTAAAAGGCTTGGGCATATTAAAAATTCTTTCCGAAAAATTTCGCGATGATGACTTGGCATTGGTCTCAACTAAATATATCGTGTGTCAAAAAGGCTCGTTAAATGAGCACAAATATTGGATGGATGGTCACGTCGACATAGGCTGTACAAGTGATGGAGAGTTCTTCATCAACAGTGACGTTCATTAGATTTAAGGTGGTGAGTTTTATATGAAAAAGGTGATTGGTGCAGTTGGATTGTTTCTGACATTATTTTCTTTCGGGCTTAGTGTAAATGCTTTTTCTCCTGCCGAAGAATCCGGTTGGGAAAGACCCGATTTGGGCGAAGCTACGCTCGTGACAGAGCTTTCAAAAATAAAATCGTTGGACGATGGAATAATAAGAAAAGAAACAATTTCTAAATATTCTTACGATTATCCCAAAAATTTGCGAGGGAGCTATAAATATATTACCGTGATAACAAATTTTGAATATTCCGAGGGTGAAAAAATTCTTGCGGATATTGCGTATGAATCTGATTTTAGATTTAATACTAAACGCAAAATGTGTGAATGCTTGAGTTCTACTTGTTGCTATGAATGCAAAAATTCTGCAAAAGTAGAAGCTTTTACAAGAAGAAAAAACGAAACCTTATCCAGAGGTTCGAGCACTATAAAAAGTAAATTTAAAAACGGATATACCACATATGAAGATATAGAATATGACTTAAAATGCGATAGCGATGGTAATATAAGCACATATGAATAAATTTTTGAAAGAGGGATTAGTATGAAAAAAGTTGATGTAGTTTTTAATAAATTGTCTGGTGACAAAATTCTTTTGAATGAGTTTTTAAAGAAAACCACTCTGGATGATATGTATGAGTTTTGCCTGACTATAGACGATAGTATAACCAGGGAAGAATTCGATGAATATGTTTCTGAAGCTTTTGTAAAATATAATAAATTCTTGGATAAAAGAATAGATGAGTTAGATTTAGGAAATGTAAGCGGGGGCGTTTCTCCTGAAAATACTTTAATAACCGCAATTGTTAAAGCGGCAGGGGACGAAGGGTTGGTCAACAGACCGGTGGTGCTTCCTGCTCCTATTTCAGATGAGTTTATTATAAAGCCTTGAATTAATTGTCTATTTGGTTTATAAAAATTTTATAATATATTTAAAATTATGCAGTTGAACTAAATTATTCTTTTAGTAAATTTTTATGTTTACAACTGCATTTTTTTGTGTTATAATATCACTTGTATTTGGACGTTTAGCTCAGCTGGTAGAGCATTCGCTTGACGTGCGAAAGGTCAGCGGTTCGAGCCCGTTAACGTCCACCATATTAGTTTTTGATTTTTTAAAGCTTCCGTATATATATGGAAGCTATATTTTTGCATTTAGGAGAATATTATGAATTTTTATATTGTTACTTTTGGCTGTAAAGTTAATCAGTGTGAGTCTGATAAAATTTCTTTTCTTATGACTGAAAAAGGCTACACACTCAGCGCGTCTATCGAAAATGCCGACGTGATTATAGTTAATTCTTGTACCGTTACCGGCGAAAGTGACAGAAAGCTCAGACAAACTATCCATAAAATAAAAAAATTAAACCCCGATTCCGTAGTTCTACTAACCGGCTGCATGCCCCAAGCATCTCCCGAAGAAGCACAAAAACTCGATGGGGTGGATATTATAGTAGGCAATTCCAAAAAATATTTGGTTGCGGAAGAACTTGAAAAATTTTTCAAAAATAAAAATAAAATAATAGATGTTCCCTCCATAAGCATCCAAAAAGAATTTCAAGATACACTCAGTATGGATCCTTCCAGAAGATGCAGGGCATTTTTAAAAATCGAAGATGGCTGTAATAGGTTTTGTAGTTATTGTATAATCCCATATGCAAGAGGAAGAGTGCGTTCTTTGCCTTTGAGTAAAATAAAAAAAGATATTGAAAATTTAGCAAAAAACGGGTACAAAGAAGTGGTTCTCGTAGGAATAAATCTATTTTCTTACGGAGAAGATATTAGTTGTGACATAGCCGATGCTGTAAAAACAGCGTGTTCTGTTGAGGGCATAAAAAGAATCCGACTCGGTTCCCTGGAACCCGATTTATTGTCGGACGATTTAATAGAAAGATTATCACTTGAAAAAAAATTGTGCCCGCAATTTCATCTTTCCCTGCAAAGTGGTTCAGATAAAGTATTAAAACTGATGCGAAGAAAATATAATGTTAAAGAGTACACAAATGTCGTGGAAAAATTAAAAAATAAATTCCCGAGCGCTACCTTCACAACAGACCTTATGGTAGGATTTACCGGCGAAACCGATTTGGATTTCCATGAATCACTTGATGTTTTGAAAAACGTCGAATTTTTGAAAGTGCACGTGTTCCCTTATTCGATTCGTCCGGGGACTTTAGCGGAAAAATTCAAAAATCCTGTTGATAAAAAGACAAAAACAAATCGAGTAAAAGAAGCTATTGAATTTTCCGAAAAAATAAGTAAAATAGTTTTAAATAAATTTATAGGAAGCACTCTAAACGTGCTGTATGAAACAGTTAATTCGGAAGGAATGTACGAGGGCTATACCGAAAACTACATATATGTAAAAGCTTCTTCCGAAACAGATATTCGCGGAAAAATACTCCCAACCAAAATAAATGAAATAAGCGGTAATTATTGCCTGGGAAGTATTTAATAATATTTTTGATAATACTACTAAATGTTACTTAAATTTTGAGGAGGATACTTACAATGGAAAAAATATTAAATTCAGAAAATTTTGAAAAGGAAGTTCTTTCTTCCGAAATTCCTGTGATAGTTGATTTTTACGCATCGTGGTGCGGTCCGTGCAAAATGCTGGCTCCTGTACTTGAAAAAATTAAATCCAGATATTTAGGTTCATTAGAAGTAAAAAAAATAGACATAGATGAGTACCCCGACATTGCTTCCAAGTACGAAATAATGTCCGTTCCAACATTGATGTTTTTTTCCGGAGATGAGTTAATTCGCAGAGAAACAGGATTCTTACCCGAAGAAAAATTAATCGAAATAATAGAAAAAGATTTTTGCATAGCAAAAAAATAATTATTAAGTGTGGTAAATTATGAAAGATGTTGTAATAATAGGCGCAGGTCCGGCGGGCTTGACAGCGGCAATATATGCCAGAAGAGCGGGACTTAGCGTGGATATTATAGAAAAAAATATTTATGGCGGTCAAACCGCAATAATAGATACTATCGAAAATTATCCCGGGTTTAAAAAAATTTCCGGGTTCGAATTTTCAACAGTATTACACGAACAAGTTGAAAATCTTGGAGCTGAATTTATATTCAGTCAAGTTAAAGAAGTGGATTTTAGCGGCGTTGAAAAATATATAACCACTTCCGATGGAAAAACTATTTCTGCACTATCTGTTGTAATAGCTAACGGCTTAAAACGCAGAGAACTCGGGTGCCGCGGCGAAAAACAATTTTTAGGTAGGGGAGTGTCTTATTGCGCGACTTGCGACGGTGCTTTCTTTAAAGACAAAACCGTTATAGTCGTCGGGGGAGGAAATACAGCCCTTGAAGATGCGCTTTATCTATCTAACATTTGTAAAAGTGTTACACTTATAGTGAGAAAAAATCATTTTAGAGCCGAAAAAGCCCTGAGTGATGCCGTTTTTGAAAAAGAAAACATAGATGTAAAATTCAACACCAATGTTAAAGAAATTTCCGGCGAAAAAGTTGTCAACAAAGTAATTTTAAATTGTGAAGAAAATGAAGAAATTTTTTCTGTGGACGGTGTGTTTATTTCAATAGGCTATCAACCTGATAATGATATTTTCAAAAATAAAATTAATATGGATTCTTACGGGTATTTTATTGCCGGCGAAGATTGTAATACAAACATTCCCGGTGTGTTTGTGGCAGGAGATTGCAGGATAAAACCGCTCAGACAAATAGCCACCGCAATATCCGACGGAGCAGTTGCAGGGAACGCCGCCGCTTCGTATATATCTACTCTCGTTTCGGTAAATAAATTAAAAATTTAAATCATTACCACGGCTAAGATACGTGATATGTAAATCCCCATAATGGTATAAGAGTGCCAGCCATCTCAAGACGGCTGGCTTTCACTACGTTTTAACTCAAAAAACCACGCAAGCCGTAATAAAAAATCTCTGAGACATTAATCGCCTCGGAGATTTTTATTATTATTTAGCGCATTTTTTGCAGGGAGTCAAACCTCTCGCTTGAGCTTCTGCCCAGGTTGTTTCTCTGGAGTTTTTCCCTCCGCAATCCGGGTCAAAGTGATATCGTTTGCCTTTTGGCGTGCAATATATGTGCGCTCCGTGTGTGTTATTTGTATTCGGCTTGGAACTCCCGCTCTGCTGAGATTTGTTGCTATTACTGTTACTTTTCGTCTCAGTCTTTGTTTCTTTTGGCTTTTGGTAGTTTTCTTGTGCCGGAGTTTCTTCCTTTTTTGTTTCTTGTACAGTTTCCTCTGCGGGTGTTTCTTCGGGCTGAGGATCTTCCTCCTGGTTGTTTTCCTCTTCGTGCTTTTGACTGTCTGTCACTTTCACAAATACTCTATTACTTTCTATTTCATTTGATGATTTTACAAATACCTCACATTCACCTTCCGAACCGCTTTTCAATTGGAGTTTTAACTTCCCGTTTTCGTTTTGCTCTTCGGATTTTTCCAAAAATGCCACTGCATTATTTGAAGAACATAATTCCAAATCTTGAACTTCAAAATTTTCCGGAGAGACTTCCAAAATGATTTCTTTCGAACTATTCATTTCCATTTCTGCTTCCGATTCGCCAAAATGCAAACTCTTAATTTCCTTATCCTGCTCCTCTTCGGGCTCCTCTTCTTCCTCAACAGTCTCCTCGGTAGTTATTGCTTCGGGTTCGGGCACGGGTTTCGAATTCATCTCTGCGCACCCCGAAATCAATACCGTTATCACCGCCGATATTGCCGCCATTTTGTAAAACGCCCCCGGAATTATTATCCTTATGTACTTTTTATATTTAGAGTTAAAATTTTTGTAAAGTACCGGGAATAAAGTCACGCCGGCCAAAACAAAAAGAATCCCCGTCCAAATATTTAAACTTTGCATCGAAACCAGCCCCACTATTATGAAATATCCCCCGAGAATATACCACATAACTTCGTTGCTCCTAGGTTTTTTATTCATCATCATCCCTCCGTTTAAATTATTTTTAGCCAAATTATACCACCTTTATTTACCATTATCAAGAATTTTCAAGTTAATATTTGTAAATAAAATATTAAAATAATTATTTTTTTGGATAAACATGGTTGAAACTTCACAAATTAAATGGTATAATTGATTTTAATTAAAAAATATAAAAATATCACAAAATAAAAGAACGGATGTGTGAATTTATGTTAGATTCTAAACTTATAAAAAAATATTTTAAATCAGGACTATGGAACAAAATCTTGCTGGCAGCATTTTTGGTGTTCATGATAGTGGGCGCTGTCGTGGGCTACTTTTTGCACAATAACAATATTTACGCACAGGAAACAGCCACAGAAGGGAAATTGAATTTGGAATTCAATGCTGGGAAATGGTACGAGTATGGCCAGCTTGTAAGCGATGATTATTACTTAAGTAAAATTAAATCAGTTAATTTAGGCGAAACTGAGCATAAGCTTAGAGGAGATGGCTATTACAGTGATAGTATTTACACTAGTACAAATACAAATGAATTAAAAAAACTTAAAATTGTTCCGCAAAATGGTGTTGATATTCTTAGTATTGTGGTAGAAAATAGTTATGTAGATATTGAAGAAACGACTATCGAGCCTAACAAAGAAGATGATAAGTACACATTTGATGTGTCTGAGTATGTAAATTTAACAAGGTTAAAGAATAACGAATGGCAAGATCTAAAGATTAAAATTAATATACGTGGACCTGTATCAGGAAAAGTGGATTTTGAATTCTATTCTGGGACGATGAATGGGAACCCAAAGAGCAATTTTAAATTAAAAGATAAACTTAAATCATTTAATTTAGGCGGAACTGAGCATACGTTTGATGAAGGGACGAGCCAGTGGTGGGATACGCTTATTGTATTTCCCAAGGTTGAGACAAATACAGATGACTTAAGAAAATTTAAAATTAATCCGGCAGATAATCTAGATATTGATGTTAATATTGAGGTAAAAAATAGTTATAATGGAGAATATGTGACTATTGAGCCTAGCGAAGATGATAAGTACACATATGATCTCTCTCAGTTTATAAACTTATATTCTTTTCGGTATGGTTCATCATCTGGTAATAGACAAGAGCTATATATTAGAATTAATATAAATGAATACAAAACAGTTACTTTAAATGAAAAGGAAGATTTAGCGGACCGTGTTAAAAGCATTTCATTTAGGCGATATGATGCATATAATTCTGGCGGTGTAACAGAAACAGTTACAGATGCAAATCAATATGGTTCGTACCGGGTTTTAACGGGAACAAAAAAATTATATATAGCATTTGAACTTAAAGATGAATATAAAAATGGCACAGTTACGTGTGTAGTTGATGAAGTTGATGATAAAGGAAAAAAACAAAAAAAAGAACAAGCAGAGACGACTGATTCAAATGAAGGAGAAGGAGGGACAAAATATCAGTGCCTCCTAGAAAATATTCAAGATGATAAAACTGTTGATGTTGACATACAAGTATATCAACAAACTACTGTTAAGTTAGGCAAAATAAATGGTCATAGCGACGGGGAAATAGAAATGGAAAAAGGAGGTTTAAGAGATTTTGTTCAAGAAATAGATGTAAACTGCCTTAAATGGATTACTAATAATAATGGTAAAAATTTTATGGCGACACTCTTCAAGAAAGAGACTGAAATAAATGTTACGTTAGGTAGAAAAAAAGGTGATGGTGAGGAACAAAGAACAAACAGGTTTAGAATTTACGAGGCTATGTATCCTAAATTTACTGTCTCGAGCTTAACTGTTAATTATGGCTATAACGAGAATAATGAAAAAGTGGAGGAAGATATTACACCCACGACTGTTACCACGGAAGATAATAAAGAAAAGACGTACTTCGACGTAAAAATTGGAACAAAAGCCCCCTCAGAAATTCGAGTTAATTTAGAGGGCGCTGGATACAGGAAACTCACAGAATTTAATTACGAAAACTCAAACTTTGATACAAAAGATGAGGATGTTTTTAATAAGGGTACGGATGGATGCAAGGCTTACGAAGGCTACGACGTTATTAAAGTTGATGGCAAATGGAAAGTGGTCCAGGGCCACGTCGATGTAATACTCAATAAAGATTACACCGTTTTAAGAAACAGCTCCGCGACATATACTGACAAAAAAAATACTTTAACGTCACCGATATATGTGAAGGATAAGGACGATAACTGGTTGTGCTCAACGGGCACCGGTGATATGGGCCAGAGTTTAATGGTGACCTTTGAAACACTGTCTCCCATAGACGATGGAAAAATATCGCTGATGGTCGTCGGGAAGGATAGCGTATTTGAAGTTACATTTGGGGCGGATCCAGAAATTACTACCTTCAAAACTGATGCTGCAGTAGAATCTATTACATTCGACGGGAGGCAAACCGATAAGATAGAAGAAAACGAAAAATCATTCTTTACCACAAACGCCAGCTATATAAAGAATAGCACCACGTCGAGTAACTATAGCGTAGAGATAAAATTCGTAGACGGATACACTTTGAACCACTACAACAACGAAGGCGAAGACGAAATATCTCAAATTATGTCTTTCATAATGAATAAAGAAGGCTACACCGCAAAAGTAAGCGATGTCGAAGAATCCAGGGGTACAGATGGAAAATATGTCTGTAAATTAAATATGTCCATATCCGATTCGTTCAGTTCTATCAATAACGACAACAGACTGAGAACAGTCGAAGCGAATTTAAATCTGGTTTTCAGAAATTATACTGTAAAATTCGTTAAAGAGGGCGCTTCCAAGTACGATGATTCTGTGTTCTGGATTTCAAAATCCACTGAAACTAAAAAAGAAGTTGATGATTCCTACGAAACTAAAAAAGACTATCTCAAATTTTCTGCCTCAGCAACCTCATTCGATTTTAATCTTACACTCGGTAAGAACTATATAGACTGCATAGATGGTTTGGAGTATGACTGTACGGGCACTGGAGTTACAGTTAAACCGGTTGGAGCAACCGACACAGATAAATCTGGAACGCCCGCAACAGTAAATACAGATGGAACTGCAACGAAAAAGCTTACTTTTTCCGGATCACTTACGGAAGAAGTTAAACCAATTAATATTACTATAACGATAAAAAACCTAAAGCCTAACACGATATATGTTCCTGTTACAATAGGGAGGGATAGCGTCTTAGAAAAATATGGTATAAGCGCGCGAGCATCAGCATCTCAACCAATAGGAAGCCTACATGACAAAAAGACAATACGCGAAAAAGATTATTATCCTCGTAAAGCTGTAGGCGATAACCTGCAGTACAATTTAACAGGTGACCAAAAGTTTATAGATTGGGTAAAAACCCAGACCTCGGGCGTACTTTTTACGAATGTATTCTTTAATGCTTCGCAAGCAACTGTAGATACAACATACGGGGAGCATGTATATATTAAAGATTTGGATACCGATGCAACCGAGTGGGTTACCGTAGGTACAGAAAAATTCAGAGTAGTCAAAGAAACTTACCTAAAAGGTCCGGACGAAATTCACCCCAAGGTGAATTTCAAACTGAATTCAAGATACAAAGAATTTTTGGATATTATTAAAGTAGTAAAAAATGATGATAACAGCTGGGGTAAAGGCGAGCCTTTAGGGTGGCAAGATGACGTAGACGAGATTATAGCAACAGCTACATTCGAAACCCATCCTTTTATTGACACAAAGATTGAAAAGTACTTTGCTCTTAAATCTAACACAGATGCCGATTTAAGAGATGTATTAAGCGAAATGATTGTACAAAAAGAGGATGGTACAAGCACTGAAGGTTTGACATTAAACTCCAATGTCAGCAGCACAGAAGTAGACGCTTTCCCCGAAGAAAAATATAAAATTTTGGGAGTAAATTTTAGCGGAACCGACTTATACAAAGCTGGAACCGTCGAAACAAATAGTTATAATTACAATTACAGGCTTTTAAATATTAAATTCCCTCGATATAGTGCCCAAGTTAATATAGCAGGAGAAAACATGGCAACAATGGGCATTACGAGTGGATTCTTGGTAGACAGTTGGAGCACTGTAACCGAAGGAGAAGGCGAAAACAAGAAGAGCTTTTTAAGCGCGTCCTATAACTACAATTCAACTATCGCATTCACCGTTCAAGCGGGCCCAAATTACACCATTAGTGATATTGAAAACGAAATAAAAATATTCAATACCGAACAAGAAAACGGAATCGACGGTACAGAGGGTAAAGTTAGTTACACGTACACGGAATATCAAAACGAAAAAAATGAAACCGTCCTTGAAATCATTGTAAATAACGTAAAGGGCAATTTGTATATTTATGTTGACTTTGGACCCAAGCACAAGACTATAACTCATACCAAAATCGAAGGTGCAAACTCCTATAGAATTGAAAAAACCGGTGAAAAAGAAGAATATCGGTGTAAAGAAATGATACTCGGGCGTAATACAGTCCCGGATGGCAGCCCGTATTACTTCATGGTTGAAGCACAAACAGGTTACAATATCGAAAGCCTGAAAATATCAAGTACCGATACCGAAGCAGGATTGGAAGAAATAACCTCTAAGGCGTCTATTATATATGACAAAGGTAAAGAAAGATCATCGAAAATTAGGGTCTATAAAATAGAATCAGTTAGAAAGAATCAAACAATTTCCGGTACAATCGTGAAAGACCAATGCTCGGTTACTTTTAATCTTGATAAGAATTACCCCGAGGCTTTGTCATATAAATATGAAGGTCAGGTTCTTAATCAGTCTAAAGGAATAAATGTAGATTACGGTGAAAATATAGAATTCTCTACACAAATAGGCGAAAAATACAATAGATCAAATTACAAAATAATGCTCTACGAAAAAGGTAGCGAAGAAAACGGCAGAGAGTTAAATCTTGTAAATGGCGTCTATAATATTTCTAATATCGTCAGCGACAAAGATGTACGAGTCGAGGGCATAGAAATTAACAAATATAGTATAAACCTTGTAAAAAATGATGCGGCTGAATATTTGAACAGCAATCAAGATGAAATTTATGGTGTTCAAACAGTTGAATATGATGGCAGTTATGAATTTACCCTGAAAGCAAATACAGGATATTCAATAGGCGAATCCACCCAAGTTATTTGCACATCCGAAGACGGCACCAAAAAGACTCTTAACCCTGACAAATCGGGTAAATACAAGCTTTCAAATGTTAAAGGAGATTTCACAATCAATATTATGAATGTCGATGACATTTACTACACGGTAACTTTCATCCCGGTGGAAGGCGTAACATATGTAAACGATAAAGACGCTGTCGTAACCGGTTCTTTCCAAATAAAGCATGGAAGTAATTTTGAATTCGGTGTAAATGTTGACGATGCGTATGACGATTCTAAAGCCGGAATGTATATAGTTATAAATGATGGAAAAAGTCAGAATTTACGTTCCCAGATTTTGTATTCCGGACGATACACTATAAACAACATCACAGAAGATGCCGAAATAAAAGTAGGCAACATCAGAAAAAATACCTATACTGTAACTTTGAATAAAGTTGAAGGAATGGATTTCTATAATGACTCGAATAAAATTATCAGCGGCGATAATACAGTTTCGCATGGCGATTCATTATCATTTAAAGTTAATTTGTATCCGGCTTATGCCGACTCAAAGGTGAAAATCATGTTGGGTACACAAGAATTATCCGCTGATGAATCCGGATTTTACACTGTGAAAAATGTAATCGAAAACAAAATTGTTACTGTAAACGGAGTAGAAGAAACTGTAGAATCTAAGTTTACAAATACAATAAATAATTTGCCGGATAATGTAAATTCTCTTTCGGATGTCGATGATGTAATAAGTGCATCTCGAGTTTACGAAAGTTTGACCGATGAACAAAAAGCAAGAGTCGGGAACATCGACAAATTAAAAAGATTACAAGAGCAAGTAAAAAAATATCATCATGTAAGTAACGGCATTACAATTGAAGGCGTAGATTGGAACATCAAATTATTTGCTATCCCGATTGATAATAGCATGGAGGTATATACAAGACTTTACAAAAAGCTAAATTCAGAATATATCCTGTCTTTGTACAACGTCTATCTCTGGGATACGATACAAGATGTAAAATATACCCTTCCTGAAGGTCAATCAGCTGTCATAAGTTTACCAACCCCCGAAATGACATACTTCGAAAGACCAACCGGTATTCATGAAAAAGATAATGGAAAATTGGATTATCTCTCATTGATTTTAGGAAATGACCAAGTAACCTTTACAACAGATTCATTCAGCCCCATGGGAGTTGTTGCTAATAGAACATCCACTCCGGGCAGGTCTTCGCTTTTGGATACTTGGGACGCAAATGTTCAAGCAATAAAAGATTATGCTCTTTCAAATGCAAATAGCGGTAACTCTAAAAATGAAAACTCCGCTTCATCCTCTGAATATGTTTCTGACAATGATTCTTCAGAAGACAACGACGGTAACACAGGAAACATAAATGATAAATTTAAGAGCAGAAATAATCCCGTTACCCCTCGCGGAAGCGCTATAAGATTATTACTTGTACTTCTGATATTGATTTTGTTATCAATAATAATTATAATAATTATAGAGAACATGAAAAAAATTAAAGAAGATAAAGATGGCAAGAAATAGTCGTGTTTATACCAGAGGAGGGAAAGGCAATATTTTTTGAAAATATTAAAAGGTTAAGAAAAGAATCAGGTTACACACAGCAAGAAGTTGCCGACCTCCTCAACATAGACCGTTCCACGTATTCGTGTTATGAGATAGGAAAAATCAAACCTGATGTTGATACGATGATTTGTCTTTCTCAGATTTTTGCAGTTCACTACAGCCAAATTTTAGAATGTAGTCATTTTAAACGATTTGAAGATAGAGAAAATTCTCGAGAACATTTATCCTTCAAGAAAAAACGTGGCATGGTGTGTGAGAATGCACAAGAAGAGGAACTGTTGACTTCTTTCAGATCCCTTCCGGATGACATGAAAGAGAAAATTCTAAGAATTTCTTCGTTAAAAACAAAAAAGCATACTATGAAAATATAAAAAGATCTCCTCCCGTTATTTGTACGGGAGGAGTTTTTTGGTTATGTGATATTTGTACAAAAAATACTTGACATTATATATATATATAATGTTACTGAGCTTCTAAAATAAACATAAAAGAAAGGGTGGTAAAAATGACAACAAAAGATTGCAAGACTATAGTAGGATACATTGCTTTTTATAGTAAAACACTTGAAAGTTTTTTTAAATTTTGTAGGGAATCTAAAGAAAAAGACGATTGCAGAAAATGTAAGGATAGCGCAAAAAAATTGGACAAAGCCCTTTATAAATTGATGGGTAATGTTAAAAAAAGGCGTAAAGGAATAAAATGGTCGAAAGATGACTATAAAGATATCGATAAAATAAGAGGTGCGTGTGTAAATTTCGAAGAAAGCGAAAAAACAGAATATATTAATAATTATAAAGATATGCGTTCATGCTATTATGGTATGGAGGAATCGATAGAGAAATTTAAGGGAAAATTTGGTAACGGGAGGACATTTGATAAGTATATGGATGTCATAAAAAAGAAATCACAAAAAGTAATCTCTATTAAAACTGAAAAACTCCCGTTATTTGAAAAAGGTAGTGTAGAAAAACTGGTAGAAGCACTAGATCCGAAAGTTTTAATTTCTTAGGAATAATTAGAACTGTGAGAATATTTTACAACAACAGGAACCACACTTGAGTGTGGTTCTTAATTATTGTTTCGGCTATTAAATCATGAATAATTCTAAATCTGACAAAAATTTAGGTGATAATTTGTTTGACATTTTAAACAACTCCTTTATAAACAATATTTTTTAGAGGCCACGCTGTTCTCCGTACACATTGTACAGGCTTTTATGAAAAAATGTCAACACTTTGCACAAGAAGCAAATCACCCCTTGATTTTTTTAAGTGCGTTTTTTTCCAGTCTTGAAACTTGAGCCTGACTGATTCCGATTTGATTCGCTACTTCTGTTTGTGTTTTTCCTTGCAAGAATCTTAAAAATAGTATGCTTTTTTCGCGACCATTTAAATTTTTTATAGCTTGTTTTATACATAATTCATCTACCCAATCCGAATCATCAACATTATCTCCGATTTGGTCTATCATGTACACTGCATCGCCGTTGTTGTCGGCGTATACAGGCTCGCTGAGCGATAAAGGTTCCACGATGGATTCTAGCGAAAGTACAACTGTTTCCGCAGGAACACCGAGCTCTTCTGCTATTTCTTCTATGGTCGGTTCTTTGTTTTTGCTGTTTATTATTTGTTCTTTTATTTGCATGGCTTTGTAGGCCGTATCTCTTAGCGATCTGCTTACACGTATTGAATTATTATCTCTTAAATGCCTTCTGATTTCTCCGATAATCATCGGTACTGCATAGGTCGAAAATTTAACGCTTTGATTTATATCAAAGTTATCAATCGATTTCATAAGTCCTATGCATCCGACTTGAAAAAGATCGTCCGCATGCTCTCCTCTGCCGTTGAATCTCTGAATAATACTAAGTACAAGCCGTAAATTTCCATTTATGAGTTTATTTCTTGCTTCTTTATTTCCATTTTTTACTTCTTTTAATAGCGATATTTTTTCTTTTTCGGTTAGAGTTTTTAATTCCGAAGTATTTATTCCGCAAATTTGGACTTTACTGAACTGCATAAACGGGTTGTCACCTCATTTCGTTATAGATGAATTTTTGTATGCAATCTAATTATGGGCAAAAAAAATAATTTAATTCACCATTAATAAGTAAAATTATTTTATTTTCAGCATATCTTTTAAAGAAGCTATATAACGATAAGTGAGGTGAAAAAAGGTAAAGATTAAAATATTTTTACCTTTGTAATGAAAATTTTTAAACGATTAAGTGTAGTTATGACGTTTTTGCTTATTATACCTTTGCAAATTTTTGCAGAAGAAATGGGGATTTCAGCAAAATCTGCAATACTTATCTGTGCCGATTCCGGAAGCGTTCTTTGGGCCAAAAATGAATTCGAACCACTTCCGATGGCCAGCACAACCAAAATAATGACTTCTCTTTTAGCTCTTGAAAACATGGAAGCATGCGGAAACAAAGAAGTGGAAATAACTGACGAAATGGTGAGAGTAGAAGGAACTTCAATGGGGCTTATGCCCGGCGATATCGTAAATTTGCAATCTCTTGCACAAGGAATGCTATTGTGCTCGGGAAATGATGCCGCAAACGCAGCTGCGATTTCTGTCGGAGGAACTACCGAAAAATTCATCTCAATTATGAACGAAAAAGCCAAGCAAATAGGTATGCAGGATACCAAATTTTCAACCCCATCCGGATTGGATAAAGACAACCACCACTCCACGGCTAAAGATATGGCGGTTTTGGGAGCGTACGCAATGGAAAATGAAAATTTTGCAAGTATAGTTTCTAAAAAAAGTATGCCCGTAAAATTTATCAACCCCAGCAAAACCGTTAATTACAGGAATCATAATAAACTACTTAGATTGTATAGCGATTGTATAGGTATAAAAACAGGCTTTACAAAAGCCGCCGGAAGGTGCTTGGTTTCATGTGCCGAAAAAAACGGCTTGCGTTTAGTTTGCGTTACTTTGAATGCGCCCAGCGATTGGGATGACCATATTAAATTATATAATTTTGGATTTGAAAATACCGTTTCCAAATGTTTTTCGGATAAGAATTTGAATTTTACCATTCCCTCAAAAATTTTAGAACAAGACGGTAATGTTGAAGCATATTGCGATTCCGAATTTTCTTGCAGTTTTAAAAAAGGAGATGAAAACAAAGTTGAAAGAAAACTGGAACTGCCCGAAAAAATATTATCTCCCGTAGAAAAAGGACAAATAATCGGAAATGTGGTATACTATTTAGATGGTAAAGAAATTGGAAAAAATGAAATAATCTCAAAAACAGAAGTAAAAAAAGTTGTTAAGCAAAAGAAAGGATTTTTTCACGCATTAACAAATTTTTTCAGAAAATGTTTAGGTGGAAATTAAAAAAATAAGGGGAAAATAATGAATAGTGAATCCATGGTTTTGCAAAAATTTTTAGCATTATGTTCGGTAGGCTCAAGAAGAAAATCTCAGAAAATTATCGAGGAGGGCAGGGTAAAAATAAACGGAAGGCCGGCTAAACTTGGCGACAGAGTAAACCCTTCCGAAGATAAAATTCTTTTAGACGGCAAAAAAATAGAGTTTAAAGATTCTGAAAAGTATTATATTATGCTTAATAAACCGCGTGGCTTTGTAACTACGATGAGCGATGAAAAAGGCCGAAAATGTGTAGCTGATTTGGTGAAAGATATCCCGGCAAGAGTTTATCCGGTAGGCAGACTTGACAGAGATTCGGAAGGTCTGCTTATAATGACAAACGACGGTGATTTCGCCAACAACATGATACATCCTTCCAAAAATATTTGGAAAACTTATCGCGTTACAGTTCGCCCCTCCATAAGCGAAGACCAGCTGACTGCTCTTTGTGTAGGAATGGAAATAGATTCCAAACCTACCGAACCCGCCAGGGTAAATGTTTTGACGCAAGAAAAGGGCAGAGTAGTTCTTGAAATTTCGATCAAAGAGGGAAGAAATAGGCAAATACGTAAAATGTGCGAATCTGTTGGATTAGAAGTCGCACGCCTAAAAAGAATTTCTATAGGAACTTTAAAATTAGGGATGCTTTCACCCGGAAAATGGCGTAATCTCACCAAAGATGAATTAAAATTATTTAATCGCAATCCTGCTAATTAAAAATTTAATTTTTGACAGTAAAAAATAATTCACAGAAAAGTTTTGCTTCTCTGTGAATTTACTTTTATTTTAATAATTAAGCATTTTCTCCGAAAAATCTTTTGATTTCGATTTCTCCGTTTTCCGGCGAATCAGAACCATGTACGATATTTTCAGCAGTGCTCATTGCAAAGTCTCCACGAATAGTTCCTGCGGTAGCTTCTTCGAATTTGGTAGCTCCCATTAATATTCTCATGCCTTTTACTACATTTTCGCCTTCAACAATCATTCCGACAACAGGACCGGATGTCATGTAGCTTACTATTTCAGGGAAAAATGGGCGATCTGCAATATGAGCGTAATGCTCGCGAAGAATTTTTTCATCAAGATTCATCATTTTGATATTTGAAATGGTGTAACCTTTCTTTTCGATTCTTGATATTACTTTTCCCATTAATTTTCTTTTTACGCAATCGGGTTTGAGCATGATGTAAGTTCTTTCAACTGCCATTTTATTACCTCTTTCCAAAATTTTTGCCGATTTTGACTTTTTACAGTCAATCGGCAACTTATGTATACTATTTTAAGCCATATTAAATGTATTGTCAAATATGTTTTATAGGCGGATCCATTCTTCTCTTATTTGATATCCTTGAGGATGAGCGCAAACTGTGCAAATTTTCGGAGCTGTTTTGCTTACTACAATTTCTCCGCAGTTTAGGCAAATCCAGCGTTCTTCCTTGGTTGATTCAAATAAAGTACCATTTTCGATGTTTTCGATCAGTTTATTAAACCTGTCACCGTGAACTTTTTCTATTTTTGACACTTTCATGAATATATCGGCGATGTCATCGAATCCTTCAGACTTGGCTTCCTCGCTGAAACTTTTGTACACATCGTTGTATTCTTCATATTCGTTATTTTTTGCGCATTTCAGGAGATCCAAAGTGTTATTGTATAAATCTATTGGATAACCGCCCTCGATTTTTATGTTTTCTCCGCAAAAAGGCGCTAATTTTTTGTAGAATAATTTTGCGTGTTCTTTTTCTTGATTTGCAGTGAAAGTAAATATCTTCTCGATGATTTGCAAACCGTCTTTTTCTGCTTGAGACGCCGCAAAAGTGTAGCGGTTTCGCGCTTGACTTTCTCCTGCAAAAGCTTTTAGTAAATTAATTTTTGTGTTACTGTTTTCAAATTTTATAGACATATTATCATTCCTTGATTCAAAAATTTTGCTTTTTAAGCTGCAAATTAAATATATACATAATCAAAGATTATATCAAGAGCAATTTTAATTTTTTTCTTTTAGTTTTTCCACGATCATATTAGCGCATTTATACACGTTTCCGCCGCCCAAAGTTATTACCAAATCTCCATCTTCTGCGTTTTTAACAACGTAATCCGTTATTTCTTCGAACGTAGGAATATATATTGCATTTGTCATTTTTTTTACCAAATCCTCCGAGTGAATTCCGTAAGTATTGGTTTCACGCACCGGCAAGATTTCTGATATTATTACTTTTTCGGGTTTGGAAAGAGCTTCTGCAAATTCATTTAAAAACATAGAAGTTCTTGAATATGTGTGCGGCTGGAATATAGCCCAAACTTTTTTGAACCCCATTTTGGTAGCAGCATTTAGAGTGGTGTTGATTTCTGTAGGATGGTGCGCAAAATCGTCCACGACAGTTACGCCGCCTATTGTACCTAAATTTTCAAATCTTCTATGCACGCCCTTGAAATTATTAAGACTTTTTTCTATATTTTTTATTTCTGATCCTAATTCCATGCAAGTTATTAAGCATGCTAAAGCGTTGAACATGTTATGTTTTCCGGGAACAGATAACGAAATGTGAGAAATTTTTTCTGTGCCTTTGAACACATCAAATTCAGCACATTGTAATTTGTTGAAAACGATATTATCTGCGTAAAAATCATTATCATGGGATGTTCCGAAAAATAAAGTTTTAGTTTTTACATCCTTTAATATATCTCGGATATTTTCATCATCACCGTTGGCGATTATAAGTCTTTTGGTTTGTAATGCAAATTTTTTGAAGGAATTTTTTACATTTTCTAAAGACCCAAAATAATCCAAGTGGTCTGCTTCCACATTTGTTATGATTGAAATCGCAGGATTAAGTTGCAAAAAACTATCTACATATTCACAGGCTTCGGCAACTATTATGTCCGACTTCCCGCAGCAGCTGTTTGATTTAATTTTCGGAAGTGTTCCTCCGATTACAGCGGTAGGATCTTTCCCGAGATCCAAAAGGGAAGACGCTATCATAGATGTCGTGGTGGTTTTTCCGTGAGTGCCCGAAACTCCTATCGAATTATTATATTTATTGAAAATTATTCCCAGCATTACACTTCGTTCAATTATTGGAATGTTTTTGGATTTTGCCGCAATTATTTCAGGGTTTGTTTCTTTTATTGCTGCCGAAAACACTACCAAATCTTGGTTTGTGATATTTTCTTCGCTTTGCTTAGATTTTACATCTATTCCCAAAGCCTTTACTTTTTCCAGCGTATCTGAAGGGTATATATCCGAACCTGTTATGACAAAATCTTCAGAGTGCAAAATACTCGCGAGAGGGAACATTCCGGACCCTCCGATTCCTATAAAATGAATTTTCTTTATATTTTCAAGGCTTTTAATGTTACTGCTTTTCATTGTGATTACCTCTTTATGTTGTAGTTATATTTTTTTCTTCTTGAGTAAGAATGTTTTCTTTTTGTTGATGGTTGATATCCTTTTGGCATTCTAAAATTTGCTATAATCACTTTGATTATTATAAATAGTCCGCTCAGTACCAAAACGCACGAAACACAGGCCTTTAAAAGGTCTTTGCTTTCTGATGTGACTAAATTTTGAATAAATCCCGGGTCGGTATCTACTTCGGAATCATCCACTTCCGGTAAGTCAATTTCCGATAGAGTATTATTTTTCTCAGTTCCTTGTTCCTCAGATTTTTCCCCTTCACCCAAAAGCCCGGAATCTCCTTCCGAGGGTACGTTGCTCTCTTGCTTTTTGGTTTCTTTAGGTTGTTCTTTTTTTACGGGTTCTTCCGGCTTTTGTTCAACTTCGGGAGAGCTATTTTCTTGAGTTTCTGCAGGTTGTTGTTGCTGTTCCGAAGTAGGTTGCTGCTTTCTTGGCACGAATTTATTTTTTGTTCTGGGTGTGACTTTATCTTTTTTTGGTTCTTTCGGCGGAGGAATAGAGGGCTTTAAATTTTCTTCTGTAGTATTTGTCGCTGAATTAGTATTTTGGTTAGTTTGTGAATTTTCATTTGCAAATGCATTTGTGAACGGCAGTGCAAACAAAGCAAAAATTACTGAGCACAAACTAAGTTTATTTTTTAATTTTAGCATTATTTTGTCCTCACTTATTATAAAATTTTACATCTTTTGGCTTCATTTTGTATCTTACTTTTCTATTATACCATTTTATAAGTTAATTAGAAATTAAAAATAAAATCTTTTCCCATAAAATGCAATGAAATAGATTTCGGCTTTAAATTTTCATGTTCATATGTTAAAAATGGCGTGTTTTTTTCCGTTATTATTTTATTTGAATTTTTTTCTACTATCAATAGCCCTGAAATCAGTAATAAAATATATCCTGTGGAAATTGCTGAGAGTAAGTATATTTTTAATCCTTTTTTATTCATTTTTATTATCCTTCTTTTTGTAAATCATTTAATAATTTAGAAAGCGACTCTCCAATCATTGTCCCTGTATTTATTGCCTCTTCAAGTGTGTTGACATCGCTTCCTACTTCGATAAGAACGGACCCCGGAGTTAAATGTTCATTGTATTTGACTTTTGCAAAATGCATAGGGCGGGTAATTCCCGGGAACATCGTTTCGCAGTATTTTTGAATTCTTAGCGCAAATCTTAAATTTTTTTCCCAATTAGGAAATCCCATCGAATTATCAGGGTCGCAACCTGATACAACCATCATTTGAGCTGCTTTTTTGTCTTTGTATTTAAAAGTAGGCTTTATTTTTCCGTTTTCCTTAGAGCCCAAACTGTCTCTGTGGATATCTATAACAACTTGCAGGGATGGATATTTTTCTAAATTCTTTTTGATGGTTTCGGCAGCTCGATTATATGAACCGTTATAAGATGGGGTATCGTGATATGTCATATCATGAACAGTATTTATGCCGTTTTCCATTAGTTTATCGGTGATCGCTTGACCCACGCGCGTTACATTATTATTGTCGTTTAATGAACGGGGATAAAAACTTTCATAGAAAAATCCAAGGTCTTTTTTCATGTATGATTCAGAGGTATGTGTGTGAAAAATCAGTACTTGAGGTTTATCATTTTTTTGGATATTTATATCCGGTTTTAAACTTAATTCATGAGCTATGTCAATATCTTGACCGGTTGTGTTTTTTACGTAAAAGTTTTCGAATTTAGTGCCTCCTGATTTAAATTCACTTTCTATTATTTTATATTTTTTTTCATTTTCGGAATGAGCTTCATCATCGTCGTCATCTTTAATGGTCGGCAAATCCATATCAGATGTTTGTATTTCGGGAGATTTATTTTCAGGCATGGGCTCTTCCGGCTTATTGGTATTATTTCCTGCTTCGAAATATATATTACTCGGACTTTTATTTTTCGAAAACCAATCAGAAAATTTTGATACAGAAACTTCGCTCCCGAATACTGATTTTGCTGCTAAAAAATCAATATTATCAAGACTTAAATTTGATTGATTTTTTATTTTTCCGAACAAACATCCCGAGGAAATAAGCAGGGAAGCGGTTGCCAGTACGTTGGCAGAAAGACAAACAATCCTTTTTTTTAATACTTCATTCATATAGACATGTCCTCCACATAATTGCATTTATTAATTTTTATTAAGTCCATGCCTTGGATATTCAATATTTTCAAATTTTATTTTAAAATATTATTTAATAATTGACATGTATAATACGGTTTGGTATAATGTCTGTATAGAGATTGCGGAATGGTGTAACGGTAGCACAGCAGACTCTGACTCTGTTTGTGAGGGTTCGAATCCTTCTTCCGCAGCCATGTTTTCGATTGATACTGCAAGAGGATTTGCCCATGAAAAGTAAAGAAACATTTTCTTTTATTTTGGATGTTTTAGTGATTGTTTTGTTATCTACAGAGTTGTTTAGAAACTTTGTAAATCATGGAATTTGGGCAACAGGGACTATGTTAAGTTTAGTAGCTTTGGTTTGTTGGATTGTTCGGATTCTTTGTCGCATTTATTGTTGTAAGCATCATAAGAAAGCATTTTAATGATTTCGAGGTGTAGCTCAGTTTGGTAGAGTGCTACGTTCGGGACGTAGATGCCGCAGGTTCAAGTCCTGTCACCTCGACCACCGTTTGGAAATTTATTCACAACATTTTAGCTCGGCATTGCCGAGCTGCTTTTTTTTAATTTATAATATTTTAGCCGCTGAATTTAGCGGCTTTTTGTCTATCTCAAAAATTATAATTTATTTAAATCCATAAGTTTTATGCCATCTGATACCATAAGGGTCGTCCTCGTCAAAATGCTCACGCAAGAAATAGCAGTCGCCTTCCCAATCGTTATAGTATAAAAACCAATTTTCGTTAATTCGCTCTGATAAACACTGTCTACGTTTTTCATCAGGGTTTTGATTGATCCAAAAATAAGTTCTACCATCATTGGTAATTTCTTTAATTTCTTCATATTCTGTATCCCTTAATGTATTCACAGGAACACCTTGATCTGTGTAATAAACTCCCCAATCTTGTCCCCAGCTTATAGCTGTACTCCAATTGCCACACACGAATTCAACTATATTGGATTTTTCCCAAGTATTGGGCAATCTAGGGTTATTGTATGAAATCCAAAGTACTCCATCTAAAGTAATTCCATCAGCAGATTGATTTTTTAATATCAAATCTTTGGTTTCTTCTAAAATGCCTTGATTTTCTGAAAAATAATTGATCAGCTCCGGTCTCGCTTGGCGAAAGTCCATGTAGTCCTTATCCGCGCAGCCGGATAATAATAAGCACATAGATACGGCGCTAAATAATAATATTAAATATTTTTTCATATTGATTTTCTCTAAAATATAATTTAAATTTAGTTTATTATATATGTTTTTAAATAACTTGTAAAGTTGGAAATAAGTTTTTGATATGAATTATCATCATTAAACAAAACCTCATTTTTCGGGGCTTTGTTTCTGTTTAAATTTAAAATACTATTCTAACCTCATTGGAGCAGCAGGATTTTTTTATTTTGAACGTATTTACCGGCCATAAAACATCGGATATGAATATGGTAATATAATATTTTACAAAAACATTTTTAGTGAGTGATAAATATTTGGTTAATATTACGTGTTTGTTTGATGTTAAAAATTTGGTATAATTTTAATGGTATTTTAAGCGCTATAAAATATTAATATTATTGAAAGGAGTTGAATTTATTGGTGAGAAAAAGAAGCATCTCATATTTTTTGTTATTACTTTGTTTATTTTCTTTAATAATGGGTAATTTTAATGGAAAAGTTTATGCTGTACCCAAAGAATACGATGCACATGTTGCAATTTTTTGCGACAATACCGAATTAGCAAAGAAGTACGTAGAAGACCTGTGCTTTTTCGAATATGATGGGCAGCGTCAAACTCTCGGTGCTCCGGGAAGTGGAAAAAGTACCGAAAAAGCCATTATAATCGATGGTTATGGTTCCGTAAAATATAATGTGTATTTTCATATTGTCGATGCGCGTAAGGCGTTACGCCCTGACCGTGAGTTAAATAACTTGATAAAGTCATGTACGGGAGCTGTAATTTTATACAATGTTTTAGACCCGACATTAGCCCCTATACTCAAATCCAAAACGCATTACAAAGAGAATATAGAATTGCTTTTGCCAATTGATACTCCACTAAATAACTGCATTAAATACTTGCAGTCGTTTGGCCGCTACGGTTGGTGGAATGCACTAAATTTTATAATGTATAACAAAGAAGGACTTACTCCGGAGCTTCAAAGTCAATATCGCGAACAGTTAAATCTTTATACTCTTGGAGTAGAAAAGTTTTATGTTAGCGGAGATAACAAGTGGAACAGAAATCACCCCGCTTGGAATACTGATGTCGGAGTAACAAGTACACTGGGTTGGATTTCAGGAGAAATTTACAGAAGTATATTTTTGGAAAGATATTTAACCGGTGCACCCAAATTAATCTCGAAAAAAATCTATTCGTCTTCGGAAAATAACGACATAGACGAAGAAGAAACCAGCGAAGAGTCGCTCGAGGAGGACCAGAAAGAGAAGGATGTATCTGAATGGAAAGAAATTCTCAAATGGTTTGAAGCAGACAATCATGGACTGAGAACGGCTTTGATTAAGGCATATAAGATGGGTATAAAACCAAAACATTTGCGTTTAGTTCTGGAAAGATTAATGCAAAATTTTCAAAATCTCAACGAGACACAAGACATGGATATGTGTGGAATATGTTGATTCCCTGTGCATTAATCGAAAAATCGTGGTGGTATATAAATTAAAAATAGCTCATAAAGCAAATAAAAATAAAGGAAGTGTTATTTTATGAAATTCAAAAGATTATGTGCCTTTTTATTGTTGGTATTCATAACTTGCAGTTCTGTTTTTGCAGAAAATAAATTTGTAAAAGTAGCTTTTATCGGGAACTACCAAAGTGGAAAGACATGTATTTGGAAACGATTGCTGGATGAAGGTTTTAGCGAATACGAAAGACGCTCCGACACACTAAGTTGCAGGACTATAGTTCGATCTACAGGAGATGATGTACTGTGCATAGACCTGTGGGATACAGCGGGCTCAGATAAGTACTATTATGAGGTTATGGACTTTATAAGGGACGCTAATTTTGTGTTTATAGTCCATGACTTGTACGAGAAGCTTAATGGGGAAGTTAAAGTTTATTTATCAAGGATATATAGAGATGTCCGCGAAAGAATGATACCTGACGGTAAAATTGTACTGGTTGGCAGTAAATATGATCTTAGGCATAGAGACATAGCGAATGTTGCGGAACAAGCGAAACTAGTGGAGGAAGTTGCAGGACATATTCCTTGTCCGTTTGTATTGACCTCAGCCAAAGAGGATGATGATCCGGGAATGGCAAAAATTTTGGAGTATATTGTGGAGCAATGTAAAGAAATGAAACTTCCGAATCATTCCTCGCCGCTCATAAATAAAAAATTCAACTCCGATATACCTGCTCCGGCTCCTAATCCCAAAAGTAGCGAAGGTTCTGGTTTTTGTGTTATTGCCTAAAATGATTGAGGAGAATTTTAAATAATGTTGATAAAAAAATGGATAAAAAAATCTGTTGGTATATTTTTTTCGTTTGCAATTTTATGTAATGTAGCGGCGCCTATATTTGCCTATTCATCGAGTGACTGTCTGATGTTTTCAGATGATGTATTTAAGGTTCGTATTTCTGATGATCCTTCTTGCGATGATGTCATGGAAATAAATCTGGGAAATGACAAAATATCCTTAAGTTTAGGCGAAAAAACAGGTGACAAGACCAACAATTCTAAAGAATTAGCCAATGGAAAAGTCAAGCAGATCGAGGACGTGCTCCCTGATGTATCTGTAAGGTATAAAGTTAAAAACAGAGGCCTGAAAGAAGATTTTATTCTTCATAGCAAAGCAGCACAAAATTCTTTTGATCTAAAGTACAATATAGGTTCGCTTGAAGCGAAGCAGTTGAATGAACAAAATATTTTGCTCTTGGACAAAAGCGGTTATATTAAGACGATTATTTCTGCTCCCTATATGACTGATGCAAAAGGCGAGCGCTCGTTTAACGTGTGGTTTGAAATTTTAAACCAAAACGATAATATTTTATCTGTAAAATTAACGGCGGATTATTCATGGTTGCAAGAAGATAAAAGACAGTACCCCGTAGAGGTTGATCCTACGTATGATACTTTACCGACAAACACTATGAAAAAGGGCGACAATAATGAGCAAGTGGCGCTTTTGAAAAATATGCTTTTTGAATCGGGTATAGGTGCGGGTGTGTCAATGCATGATGCTAAAAGAGATATGAAAAATAATATTTTTAGCAATATAACGGAAAAATTTGTTACTGCATTTCAGATTGCAATGGATTTAAATCCCACCGGAATTGCGGATGCAAATACTTTAGCGGCTTTAAGAATGCATCTTGAGCGCAAGGGAGTGTTGGATACTCAAGATCACACCGAACAATTTTTAAGGCGTGCCGAATCACGGTCATCGAGTGAAACCAGTGGATTCTTTGCTAATATGGCTAATTTTTTCGGTAGAATAAATTTAGCTGATTTGTTGGTTACATCGGGCACTGTTGCTGTGGTGGCGGGAATTAGTGCATTTTGTACTCCGGTAACTGCTGCGGGTGTTGTGTATATGCTGGTTGGCGGTACTGCTATCGGAGCCGTAGCCGGTGGCGTTTCCGAGTATACTCAGCAAAAATTAGTAGGACGTGAAATTGATTTTGGTCGTGTTGCAATTAAAGCTACCGGTGGAGCTCTGAAAGGAACAATATGTTCAGTACCCGGTGCAGGAGTCGGCATGAGAGGAATGTGCTTATTATCCGGTGGAATCGGTGCGGTTGGTACAAGTGAAAATCTTTTGTGTAGTGTTAAATCTAGAGGGCTTTCCGGCGAAACAGTAGGAGATGCCTTAATTAATGGAGTTGCACAAGGTTTGGCTGCTATACCCTCGGCGTCGCTTGCCAGAGGTGTAGTTAACGGATTAAAACCTGAAACATTACATCCCCTAGAAGGGCCCGGTGACTCTTCATTGGCCTCGAATTCTGCATCTAAAATCGGTCAAGCCGCAGGAGTAGGAGCAGCCGGACTGGGGAAAAAGGTAAGTGACAAAGCAAAAGAGTCATCTAAAGTTAATGAAGATAAATCTGAATCAAATACGATGAATTTGTCGAAAGATTCTAAAGATGTAAAAGGAAATGGCACAAATAATTTGTTAGGCAAGCGCGAGTCTATGAACCTGGTTAATACTGTGAACAAGCCCAAAGAAAAGGCGGCAGAAACGCGTACTGAGCAGAAAAAGAATTCGGGTAAACGTATCTCAAAAGTTAAAACTGACAAATTTTTATCGGAGCATGCCTCGAATGCATCCGGACGACAAAGGCCGAAAAAATTTGGAGATTTCTTAAACGGCGGGATGTATGATTTACAGAGATTTATGCATAATCAAGCTTTTGTTGATACATCGAAGCCAATAAATCAGATGATCGACGAAAAATGGAAGAATACGGTTATAGGTTCGCAAATGATGTTTAGCGATTGTCAGATATCGAAGAGTATCGAAATGCAAAAAGAACTGTATAGAAAAGACTTGGAATTCGTCGCCGGCGTGCGCGAATGTGCTAAAAAGAATATAATTTATCTCGACTCTGAAACAAGACAGAAACTCGACATATTCGAGTGTATGGCCCATGGAGAAATACGCACTCGAGAGGCGGCACAAAACGGTGACTTTGGTTCACAGATTAGATTAAATGCCGAATTAACAAAAGACCCTCAACAGGTTATGAATGAACAAATAAAGAGATATAAAGAAGAATTTTGCAGACAATTTTGTAACGCATTAGCCAGGATATATGGTTAATTTGCATGCGATAATTGATTTTTATAAAAAAGAGGAGAATGTATTTTGAAAAACAAAAAATTTTATCGTAGATTATTTTGCATTGCAATGTGTGCTATGATGTTCGTAGCAGAATGTTCCGCTGTGACTGTGAAAAAGTTTTCGTGGGGCAGTACGTATTATGTGGGGGCTTCTGAGATTGCTGAATTTAGAGCAAATATCCAGCATATCGCCGATGAAATATATACATCTAATCGTGTTTTGGCGGCTGCGACTGATTTTGGTAATATAGACTACAAAATAATGTCGGGAGAATCTAAGTTAATTGAGACCACTTCGCTAGATAAATTGATCGAAGCTCTAGAAAATTGGGAACGCAAATCTAAGCCGATAGTTGTGTCTATACCGGACGTTATAGAAGGCTGGATTATCGAGGAACAATAATTAACTTTTTATATAACAAGAAAGCTCAGTGTCGCTGGGCTTTCTTTGCATTCTGGAGAAAATTTTTATACTATTTGGCTTGTTTATAGAATAAATTCGAAAAAAATGAAACCCTATTGTTTAAGGTTTCATTTTTATGTAAATTTCCTTGGGTTTATCCTTATTTTTTAAAATCAATCCTAATGTTTCCGCATACCGCCTTAGCAACAATTGAATTAGTAATATTTGGATTAAATGACTCAGCTCGTTTATCAAATTGCTTATCGTTAACTATAATTGATCCGGATATAGCGGATGCATTATATGAGTAATCAGAAATGTTTCCATCGCAATATATCTCAATATTACCGGATGTTGTTTCTGCGGTTACCATTGAGAGGGTTTTGCTATCAGTTTTAATTTTAATATTACCGGATGTTGTTTTTGTGTCTACTATTATGGGTATTTCGCTATTATTTTTAATATTAATATCTCCTGATTTGTTATAGACTGATATATCGTTACAATTGCTTACTGTAGCGTTTATATCACCGGAAATAACATTTATTTTAAGCTTTTTTATTTTAGTGCCGGGAATGTTAATATCGCCATTAGATATATCAACTAAAATATTTTCAAATGAACTGTTTTTGGGGTAGTAAATGTTTATGTATTTTTTTTCAGAATCTGACGATCTAAAACTTGAATTATTTTCATGAATTTGTATTTCTAATTGCTCATTTTCAATCGACCATTTAGGCTCTTCAACACAATTCGGTTCGCAAATTTCCAATCCGTAACAGTCAGAGGGGACAAAATTAATATCATTACTTGGAGCCGCTATTTTTATAGATTTGAATTCTTTTAAATTTTTTTCATTAACAAATACTTTCGAATTACTTCCTTTAATAGGTGAGCTAATATTAGGAGTAGAATTATTAATACCAAGTACACCTATTATTCCAAGCGTAACTAGACATCCTGCCACGAATGTAATGGCAAATTCCCACCAATTTTTTCTTGTAAGTATCATTTCATTTATCTCCTGTCTTATAATCAAATTTCTTGGGTTTATCATTATTGTGTTACATCATCTTTTAAAATACTGTATATACACTCGTCCGATATGCCATCTTTATATTTATAAGCCTGTCTTAAAACGCCTTCGAGTTTCATGCCACATTTTTGCATAACCTTCCCTGAAGCAAGATTTTTTACATTGTAATAAGCTTCAATTCTGTTAATACCCACTTCTTCGAAAAGGAATCTGATAATCTCTTTAAGTGCTTCTGTAGCAATTCCCTGATTCCACCATTTTTTCCCAATACAATATCCGACTTCAATTTTAGCCACATTTTCATCGAGATTTGTAGCCCCGATTGAACCTATAACTTTATTTTCATTTTTAAGTTCTATCGCCCAATTAAAAGTTTTTCCATCTTTATAGCTCTCGATTAAACTGCTCAAATAATTTCTGACAGCGTCAATATCGCGGTAAGTGTCCCACGTTGTGTATTTCGTTACATCGTCGCTTGATGCGTAGTTTTCAAATACTGCTTGGGCATCGGTAATTTTAAATTGCCTTAAAATTAAACGGTTTGTTTCTAGTCTTGTTGTGCCTTTATAGTTCATATTATCAAACCTCCAAAATTAAATTAGAAGATTTATCTAATTTATCAAACTGCTCTAAATTATATGTTATAACAAAACAGATTGCAAACAAATAATAATCAAGCATGTTCTTACAAATTTACGGGTTTGGTCATTGCTTTTGAGCTAGCATTTGTTCTTGTTTTTGCCTTTCTCTACGTCTTTGCGATGGCCTTGACCCTGAACAATGCTGTTGCCTTTGACTTGTTTTTTCATCTTCATCATCGGAATAGTATTCACTTTCTAATATTTCGTTTGTCCCGGTTTCATCTGTAGAATAGTTATATGCCAGTTGCCCGCCTCCTTCTTTACTTGGTATGAATTTTTCAAATGCTTCAGTAAAGGTCATTCCGGTGTGCGCTATATCGCGGATTAATGCTCTTTCATGTTTTCCTCCATCAAAAGAGCGCGGGCGACATGGTTCAGCTAACATTAGTATTGCACACAAAACTTTAGCGGCATGTCTTGCTTTTTTTAATTTTTTCTCATTGATTTTATTTTGTGTATCCGGCTTGTCACCGATTGTTAAATTTTCCATTTTTTGGCTTAATTTTTCTATATCGTTTGAGTCAGATCCACTACTAGACTCTATTTTAAAATAAGATCTATTTTCTATGCTAAAAAAGTTTTCGTGTTTATTGAACTTGTATTCATTAAATGTTTTTTTCAGGTAATTAGCATCTGCACGTGTTTCAAGATATTCGAGAATTATTTCAGCAAGTTTTTTTCTACCATCAGGGGTCAAAATTTCGTCAAGTATTTTCTTTATCTTATCGTAGCTACCAGGGCGATTCGTTATGAATATACTTTTTGTCGAGTTAATTTTGATCTTTGTTTTCCCAAAAGGAGTACGAAATGTAAGCTCTTCATCTGCAAATTCAGGTATTCTAAGACGGATACAAAGTTGTTCGGCTAGGTATTTGTAACTAACTTTTTCATTCTTCTTTTCTTTTTGAAGAAATGACTCCATTTTTTGCCTGATCTGGTAAGCCTTGGTAGGGTTAGCGTTTATTTTAACATTTAATAGAATTATACTTGCACCGATAAAAATGTTCATTATTTTTAATAATCGTTTTTTCATGTTTTTTCCTCCGTAATTAATATAAACTTATTATAACATAAAAAACTCTCTTTTGAAAGAGAGTTTAATACATTTTAAGATAATATTTATTTATGTTAACATCGGAGTCGTCGGACAGCTAAAAACAAATCTAAATTTTTTCATATCAATTTATCTTGTAAAAAATTTTTCTTCTATAAAATTTGTGAATTTAGAGAATATGGCTCTATCGCAGTCAAAACTCAGGTACTTAAAAGCTTCTTCAAAACTCACCCACATAGTTTTTTCTACTTCGCCTTCTTGAGAAATTGTTTCTGTAGATTCGGTCAATGCTCCATAGTATACAGCCTCAAGAGTGGAACCGGGTTTCATTGAAAAATATGTAAATTCTCTGAATTCCTTAATTAAATCTACCTCCAGGCCAACTTCTTCTTTTATTTCTCGATGTACAGTTTCGAATTCTGTTTCGCCGTTTTCCATGTGACCTTTCGGAAATCCCCAAAAGCTGTTTTTTCCACTAATGAAGTTAATAAGCAACACTTTATACCTATCTTGAAATTTATGAATAATTATAGCTCCACATGATTTTTCAAAATGTTCAAAATTTGCTAGATCATTCGAAATAAAAAAATCACCGTTTAAATCTTTTGGAAAGTCAATAATATCAACAATGCTATCCGAAGGAATAAAATCGTATGTATCCGCGGATGGCTGATTGTAAGTGTAGGGAGGAGCTAATTTACTTGAGTCCAAACAAACCACGACTATATCTTCGTTATCATTTTTAAACTTTTTATTCGCGACAGAGAGCAATTGATTAAATTTGCAGCAGCGTACTGAATTTATTTTCTCGGATTTTACACAAGATTTTTTTGTTACATAAAAAAGCATTATATATCCTCCTGGTTTTATATTATTCTGCAAATTGTAACATATAAAAAAACAAAAATCAACCATCGCTTAACAATGATGGTTGACTTGAATTATTTTTTCTGCGATTTATTAGTTACATTTTGCGATATCAAAATCATCTGTATTTTCATTGTAGGTAGCATGCACTTTATGAACGCTATTTTTCAATGATTTTTCATTAACATCTCTATAACCGACCAATTTACCGCGAAGATGCACCAAATAGTCGTTTAATCCACGAGCACCTTTGTTTCTGATTTCAGCAGCTTCAGAAATTTTTCTTATGAGATTTTCATCGGCGTCAAGATTTAAATTATAAGATTTTACATATTCTTTTAAACTCTCGATCATAGGAGCCAGCATGCTCATGTAATCTTCAACTGTAAAATATTTAAATTCAACGATATCGAATCTGTTTACAAGAGATTTATCGCGATGAATATGTGTTCTGGATGCGCTTTTTATTTCACTTAAATCTTCTTTAGGAAGTCCCCAACACTCTCTTGCTTCGTTTGTTATACAAATAAACACGGTTCTTGAAACGTCGACATAATCGTAATCAACTCCGGATCTTACCAATAATTTTCCGGTGTCTCTTGCATCACGCAAGCGCTCCAAAATAGTATCATCTGTATCAATTTTATGCATTTTATCGATTTCATCCAATACCACTATTACTTTATTGTTTAATCTTAGCTGACGAATAAGCTCTGAGTTTTCATTGAATATTTGGTCAGCGGGGGAGAGGTTGGAAGAATTACTCGTAGAAACATTTGAGCTTGTAACAGAGGTAGAGGTTATAAACTGCCATGGCTGCATGTCCTTGTGATACAATGCTTTTGACAAAGCGCGTGCGGCATAAGTTTTACCTATGCCCGAATCTCCCATAAATGTCATAGTACAGGCCGATGTACATGGAACTCCGGTCTTGTCGCTTTCTTGCCATTTATCTGCCATGCCGCTTATAATATCGGATATCTTGCTTATAGCCTCATTTTGACACAGTACCTTTTCTTGCAAGCATTTATCTATGATTCTTTTAAGTTTTACAGGGTCTTGATTAAGTTTAAAGCGATTGTAAATATATCTATTGCATATTTTTTTGAATTGATAATTTACAAATCCGAATCCATCCTTTAGGAAGGTTCTGGCTGTGTTACTGCTTGTTGATAATCCTATCAAAATTACAGAGAACATGACTTTGTCTGCATGAGTTGACATTTTTTTCATTAGCCTGAAGTAATCTAACTGATTATAAGTAGCTAATTTTTCCATAAATCGTTTAACTAAATTTTGGCTGAAGTTATCTCCCAGAGCATGGTTGATGTTGTCGGTAAACTCCACCAATTTGAAAAGGTCATAAAATGAAGGATCGTCCACTTCTATAACATCTATATTGTTGAGTTTTAATACGTATTGAGAATATAGAATAGCAATTCTGTATTTAGCGTCAAATACACGGGAGCTACGTTCTTCAGATTCATCTCTTAAATCTTCAAAGCGCAATGATTTTGAATGTTTTTCGAAATCGTGTTCATAGTCATAATCGTTGTTATTAATATTTTTATTTAAACCTTTCATTATGAGTTCGACTTCTGCTTTGAAATTCTCATCCTCCAGTGCCTCCTCAAGCTTCGGAATCCTAGTTATAACGGGTTTTGAAATTGATGCCGCAGAAGCTTTAGGGGCGAAATCCAGATTCTTGTTTAACATAGAACCCATTCCTGAACCAATTGATAAAGCTGCCATACTCACAGCCGAAAAGCGTTTTACTTTGGAATTCATATATCTTTTCTCCTTTTTTTAATTTACGACATAATTATACTACTCCTAAATCAAAATGTAAAGAGAAAATGATAAAGAATTAATCATTTTTTAAAAAGTATTCGTGTGAATATCTATACTTTCCTTCGCTTTCTACGTCGCCATATCTAACGATTAGCGCGCCGTATAGGGAATTGCTTATTTTTTTATAATTTTTTATTTCAGAAAATAAAGAATATTTTTCTACAAAATCCTTTAAAGCAGCACTGGAAGTTATTAAATTTTTGTTTAAATACATTAAATTTATTTCTTGCCCCAAACTTTGCTTACTCTTTACGAGGTCCGTGTATAGATAATTATATAAAATATCTAGATTTTCTTTGTCCAAGAATATTGTCTGCATGCGAGGATACGAGGAAGTTTTTATAGTGTAACACTTTTTTATGGGTATATCATAAAACGGAATTTTAGAAAGAGACGGCGAAATATTTTTATTGGTATATTTGGGATTCAAATCTTGAAAATCAAAATATTGCATTACTGTAGTTGTCGCTTCCGAAATAGTTATTTCAAGCTCTTTTGTATACATATTTATAGATTTTTCTAAGTGATTCTTAGATGAAACATCAGGAGTGCACATTGATTTACTTTGATTACGGTAATGAAAAACCAGGGGAATGGTTGTTGCCAAGGTTATTGCACTCGCTGCAATTGCGGTAATTATTAGGTCTTTTCTCATTATAACCAACTCACTATTCAATTAAATTTCTCTATTTTGATTATATTTATTTACGATGTTTATTTCAATGATTATAAAAATAAAAGAGCCCCGACAAGGACTCTTAATGTACGTATTTCTGAGGGTTTTGAGCTTCTTTGTTTATTCTTACTTCAAAATGTAAATGATTTCCCGAAGAATCGCCGGTTGATCCGACTGTAGCGATTTTTTCGCCTTTTCTTACTTTTGAGTTTTGCGATACACATATGCTAAGGCAATGAGCGTACAAAGTTTCTTTTCCGTCTGAATGCTTAATAATTACACAATTTCCGTATCCTTTGCCGCTGTTCACCACAGATTCTACCACTCCGTCATCGGCGGCAACGATATCTTTTCCTCCTACGCCCGAAGAAGATATATCAATTCCTTTATGCATTCTTCCGTTTCTCATACCAAATCCGCTGGTTATATTTTTTGTAAAAGGTACCGGCCATATTAATCCCGGCTCTTCTTGTTTTGTTCCTTGAAGAATTTGTTCTGAAACCGGTTCTTCGGTAGTTTCGGATTTAATTTCCGTTTTCTGAATTTCGCCGTTCTCGTTTACAAAATTTTTAACGAGTACATAAGCTTTTCCATCTTTGCCTTCTCTTACAGTTTCTCTGTAATTTTTGTATTTGGAAGCATCTTCTAAAATCTCGGTTTCGAAAGGCAGGATTTTTTCCTCTGTATCAAATCTGAATACTGTAAAATTCAAAAGCTTTGTAATTTTTTTGAATGTAAGTGTTTCGCCTGTGAATATTAAACCATCTTCGTTATTTGCGGCCTCCATAACTTCTTTCGGAGTTACATTTAACTCTTGAGAAATAGATTCAATCGTATCCGTGTCTTTAACAGTATATTCAAAATGTTCAGTTTTATTGCCTTTTAAAATTTTAGAAATATCTGAAATATTTTTGAATTCCTCATGTGAAAATATCCCTTTTCTTAATTCAATATTCTCGCAAAAATCCACTTCAAAATCAGGATATAAATGTTTTTTCTCTTGCTTTAATGTTTCCAGTAATTTTTCTATTTCAGCTTCATCGTTTCCTACCGTAACTAGTTTTCCATCAACGTAAATTCCGTAACCTTCAGTAATTATTTCGTTTGATTTTTCTATTAATTTTTCCTTTAATTCCGTTGGAGACGCCGAGCATTTGCGTTTTACTATAGGAGTGAGTTTCATTTTAGGAGTAACATTTCCCGTGCTTTCTTTTTTCTCTGCCGGAATCTGTTCCGAAATCATTTTATTAGCTTCTTCAAGAATTTTTTCATTTGTTACTGCTGCGATTTGTTTTCCGTTGTATTCCAGTGCCAATCCGTAATTTTGTCCGTTCCAGTACATTATTGTCAGACCGAATAGTACCGCCGAAGAAATAGGAGCAACGCTTTTCCTTAATATATTTAAAACTTGTTTTTTTATCATTGATTTGAATCTCGGATTTTTTCGAGATTTTGGTCCCTCCCGGTATTTTTTATTAAAACCTGTAAAGAATATTACAAATTACTGCGCTAATTAGTTACTTTATAGTTTGCTTTTCTTAATTAATTATAACAAAAAATTACAACAAAGCAACAATTTGGAATCAATTTTGTATAAATATATATATTAAATTTCAAAATTAAGGTTAATATATAAAAATGTACTATAAAATATCACAGTTGAAGATGGCCTTAAAGAATGATATAATAGCGGGTAGTTGTAAAATTTAGTAAACTATAGAAAGGAATAAATCATATGATTTGTGAAAATGAATATCGCAGCCAATACTGCGGAAATGTTACAGAAGAAAATGTCGGAAAGAAAATAAGGGTTGCAGGATGGGTTGAAAACGTGCGTGACCACGGAGGAATAACTTTTGTTGACCTCAGAGACCATTACGGAAATGTTCAAGTTGTTATTCATGACGACGAAATGATTAAAAATATTTCGAAAGAAGCTGTAATTTCTGTTTACGGCGAAGTTTTAAGACGCTCCGAAGAAAACGTCAATCCTAAACTTAAGACAGGTTTCGTGGAAATAAAATGCGAAGAACTTAAACTAATAAGCAAATCTCGTGAATTACTTCCTTTCGAGATTACCAGCTCAACCGATACCAAGGAGGAACTGCGCCTAAAATATCGTTTTCTTGACCTAAGAAATAAAGATTTACACTCAAGAATACAACTCCGCTCAGAAATACTGCATTTTTTAAGAAATAAAATGCACGAAATGGGATTTACCGAAATTCAAACTCCTATTTTGTCAGCTTCATCGCCGGAAGGTGCCAGAGATTATCTGATCCCCAGTCGTAAGCATCATGGAAAGTTCTATGCTTTACCTCAAGCTCCTCAAATTTTTAAGCAGCTTTTGATGGTTTCCGGTTTTGACAGATATTTTCAAATAGCTCCTTGTTTCCGCGACGAGGACTCCAGAGCTGACCGTTCTCCCGGAGAATTTTATCAGTTGGATTACGAAATGTCTTTTGCAACTCAAGAAGATGTTTTGTCTGTTACCGAAGATGTAATATATGATACCTTTACAAAATTTTCAGATAAAAAAGTTTCTCCAAAACCTTTCAAACGTATAACTTATGCCGATGCAATGCTAACTTACGGAAGCGACAAACCTGACCTCAGAAACCCACTTAAAATAGTTGATGTCAGTGATATTTTTGAAGGCTCGGGATTTGCTGCATTCGAAGGAAAAACAGTGAGAGCCATTACAGTTGACGGGTGTTCATCTCAGCCGCGTAAATTTTTCGATAAGATGAACGACTATGCTTTAGAAATAGGAATGAAAGGTCTCGGATATATAAAGGTTACCGAAACCGGAGAATTTACAGGTCCGATAAATAAATTTATTCCGGATGAAAAACGAGAAATTTTATCTGAGCGTTCAAAAATAAAACCGGGTTGCGTTGTGTATTTTATTGCCGATTCCAAAAAAGAAGCACCAAAATTTGCCGGTAAAATTCGTTCGGAACTTGGTAAACGTCTTAATTTGATAGATAACAGCAGATTTGATTTTTGTTTTGTTGTAGATTTCCCAATGTATGAGGAAGATGAAGAAACTGGAAATACAATATTTACCCATAACCCGTTTTCTATGCCTCAAGGCGGACTAAACGCCCTTTTAAACGAAAATCCTTTGAATATTCTTGCTTATCAGTATGATTTGGTTTGTAACGGAATAGAGCTTTCTTCGGGAGCGGTAAGAAATCACGATCCTGAAATAATGGTCAAAGCATTTGAAATTGCAGGTTACGGAGAAGATACCATAAAAGAAAAATTCGGTGCTCTTTATAACGCATTTAAATTCGGTGCACCGCCTCACGCGGGCATGGCTCCGGGAGTAGATAGAATGATAATGCTTCTAACCGACGAAGAAAATATAAGAGAAATAATAGCATTCCCAATGAACAGCAATGCTCAAGATGTAATGCTTGGTTCGCCAAACGAAGTAACCGAACAACAATTGCGTGAAGTTCACATAAAAATCAGAGATTAGCAGGTGATGTAAGTGATTAGCCGTGATGAAATGTTGAATTTAGCCAATCTTTCCAAACTGTATTTGAGCGAAGACGAGATTGAAGACGCCATGAAAGAAATGGACGGAATGATTGATTTTGCAAATCAGATAAATGAAATGAGCCTAGATTCTTACGAGACTCCGAATATAAACGGTCTTTCCAATGCTCTCAGAGATGATGAAGTAATAGAATCTTATCCTCAAAATAAAATTTTGGAAAATGTTGGCGGCGGAAAAGACGGATATTTTTACATTAAAAAATACAATTAAGTGTGCGTAAATTTTCTTTACACGTTTTAGGGAGGCTTGAACATTAATGAATGATTCCAAAAGAGGAATAATAAAGCATATAAAAAATATGCTTTCGAATAAAGAAATTTCCTGCAAAGAGTTAACGGAAAAATATTTAAGCGAAATAAAAAAGAGCAATCTTAATGCTTACGTTACGGTTTGCGAAGAGGAAGCTTACAAAAATTCCGAAAAAGTCGATGAAAAGATAAGCTCGGGTGAAGAAATAAGCTATCTTGAAGGCGTACCGATGGCGCTCAAAGACATAATTTCGACAAACGGTATAGAAACAACATGTTGTTCCAAAATATTGTCGGGATACAAACCCATATTCGATGCGACAGTATGGGAAAAACTTAAGCAAAAAGGAGCGGTACTGCTCGGAAAACTCAACATGGATGAATTTGCAATGGGTTCTTCTTGTGAGAATTCTTGCATCGGAGGAGCTAAAAATCCGCACAATATCAACCATGTTTCAGGCGGAAGTTCGGGCGGCTCAGCTTCTGCGGTAGCGGGAAATATTGCAGCTTATGCTTTAGGCACCGATACCGGCGGATCGGTTCGTCAACCTGCGTCTTTTTGCGGAGTTGTTGGACTTAAACCCACATACGGAGCGGTTTCCAGATATGGAGTAATAGCATATGCTTCAGGATTTGACCAAGTGGGTCCTATAGCTCAAACTGCCGAAGATGTATCCCTGGTTTTCGATGCGATTTCGGGTTATGATTTTCATGATTCGACATCAAATCCAAATGTAAAAATGCAAACTTTTGCCAATATAAATAACGACATCAAAGGCCTTAAAATAGGAATTCCAAAGGAATATTACGACGGTGTGGACGACGAAATAAAGTCATCCATTGAAGAAGCCGTTAAGCTTTACGAATCGATGGGCGCCAGCGTTGAATATTTTGATTTCCCTGAAGTTAAATATTCTTTGCCGGTGTACTATATCTTGGCCTGCGCCGAAGCTACTTCGAACTTGGCTCGATTCGACGGTGTAAGATATGGCTACAGAACAGAGCATTACAAAGACATAAATGAAATGATATGTAAAACGAGAAGCGAAGGCTTTGGACGCGAAGTGAAAAGAAGAATACTTCTCGGAAATTATGTTTTGAGTTCGGGATATTATGATGCTTATTACAAGAAAGCCCAAAATTTAAGAGCAGTAATCATAAAAGCTTTTAACAGAGCTTTCGAAAAGTATGACGTCTTGATAACCCCAACGTCACCCGTTACGGCTTTTGAATGCAATAAAAAATTCAGCAATCCGCAGGAAATATATCTTGCTGATATATGTACCGTTCCGGTTAATACCGTAGGAATTCCGGGAATTTCCGTTCCGTGTGGGTTCGATTCAAAAGGATTGCCGATCGGAATGCAAATTTTAGGCCCGAAATTCAGCGAATCAAAACTCTTGAATGTAGCTCACAAATATGAAGTATTTACCGGCTACCAAAACAATAAATGCGTAGATATGGGGGTAAGATTATGAGCTATGATTTAGTTGTCGGATTGGAAACTCATGTCGAGCTTCTTACAAAAACCAAAATTTTTTGCGGATGCAAAAATGCTTTCGGATCTGAACCGAATACTAATTGTTGTCCGGTTTGCATAGGTTTGCCCGGAACATTGCCAAAACTTAATCGTGAAGTCGTAAACTTTGCTATAAAGGCGGGACTCGCATTAAATTGTACGATAAACCTTAAATCCAAAATGGATAGAAAAAATTATGTTTATCCCGATTTATCCAAAGCTTATCAGATATCTCAATTCTATACTCCTATTTGTAAGGACGGATATGTCGAGCTTGCAAGTGGCAAAAAAATACGAATTCATCAAATTCACATGGAAGAAGATGCCGGAAAACTTGTTCATAAATCCGGAGATGTGTATGTGGACTACAACCGTGGCGGAGTTCCTCTTTTAGAGATAGTAACCGAGCCCGATATAAGTTCTTCCGAAGAAGCACGCGAATATGTTGAAAAACTTCAGATGATAATGCGCTATATTGGCGTTTCCGATTGCAGAATGCAAGAAGGTTCTATGCGCTGCGACGTAAATGTTTCCGTCAAGCCGACAGGTTCGCAAAAGCTTGGTACTCGTACAGAAATAAAAAATATGAATTCAATTACTTTTATGACTAAAGCGATTGACTATGAATACAAACGCCACGTTGAAATTTTGAATAGCGGGGAAAAAATTACTCAGCAAACACTCCGATATGTTGAAGAAACGAATTCTACCGAAAGTATGAGAAGTAAAGAGGATGCCCAAGATTATCGTTATTTTGGAGACCCTGATCTGGTAGAAATAAATCTCGAGGAATCATATGTTGAAGACATAAGAAAAACTCTCCCCGAGTTGCCCACAAGCCGTTTTAAGAGATATACAAACGAATTTGGGATACCGGAAAAAGATGCGCTTCTTATCGTGAAATATAAAAATGTTTCAGACTTTTTCGAAGCAGCTTCTGATGGCCTTAAAAATCCAAAAACAGTTTCTAATTTCATAATAGGTCAAATTTTCAGAAGTATTGAAACCGAGTCTGAACGTGAAAAATTCGAAATTTTGACTTCCCCGAAACAGCTTAATGAGCTCGTCAAGTTGGTAGAAGAGGGCAAAGTTAATATGAACCTTGCCAAAAAGACACTCTCTAAAATGCTTGAAAGCGGAAAGGGCGTAGGTGAATTCATATCTGAAAATGATATGAAAGGAATTTCGGACGAAGAAATAGAAGCACTTTGCAAAGAAGCAATTTCTAATAATGAATCGGCCGCAAAAGATTATCTTGCAGGGAAAGAAAAAGCTCTCAAAGCAATGCTTGGATATGTCATGAAAGCCACCCGAGGAAAAGGGGACGCATTAGCGATAGAGAAAAAATTGATAGAGATTCTTAAAAAGTAATTTTTCATAACAAAAACAGCTGTGTTATATGCACGGCTGTTTATTATTTTGTTTAAATTGTGATTTTATACAAAAATCATTGACAATATATATATATATATATAATGGTTACAGAAATGCATTTCTGCAAATTTAATTAAGTATGGGAGGAAATAAAGATGTCAAAAATTAATGAAAAAATAAATGAAAATGAAGAAGAAAAAGTTTCGGGCGGAGTTGAATCTAACAGAAAAGGCGGAACTTTTAAAAGAGCAAATGGAGAAAAATATGAAGTTATCTGTGATATTTGCCGTAAACCTATCTTGGGGAAAGCGGGCATTCTAACCGATAGCAAAGGAAACGATTATTGTTTGGACTGCGCTCACAAAAAGCAAACCATATTGAAAGGATTTGGCATGACTGAAAAATTTGAAAAAAAGGACGTGGAATACAATCTGGATTCCAAATAATTTAAAATTTAAAAAATTAATAATGCATACAGAAATGCATTTCTGATTATATATAACCACAAAATGTGAGGAGGAATAAAAATGAGCGAGCAAAAAGAAAAAATGAGCAATGAAGATGAAGAGAAAGTTTCCGGCGGCTATTATAGCAATGGAAGTTGGCATCCTAATTATCATGATAAGCCAACACCGATAGAAGTAAAAGGGCATTCCGGAAAGAGAGAAGCAATTTCAACGGTTAAAGTATGGCAATGTGATGTTTGCGGTGCAATTAACTCAACAGTTAAGCCTACCATGGTGTCCGATTCTACTGTTACGGACTTACATATATGTCAGCAATGCGAATCCGACGGACGACATAAAGAACTGGAAAGAAAATACGGAAAAGTAGATTTTGTAAATTGATAAAAATTGAAAGGAGGAATAAAAATGGAAGAACAAAAAGAAAAATTAAACGAAGTCGAAGAAAAAGAAATTTCAGGCGGCAAGACCGTAGAGGTTTCTACACTTGTTAAGGTTCCGTTTTGCAGTGTGTGTAATTGCGTATCCACACCCAATAATCCTATTACTCACTACGGGTATAAGACACACCCGGGATCTTCAGTTATATATAAAGATAAGAAATATCTTTGTGATAAATGTTACGAAGAGCCAAAAAACAGGAGCTCGTTGACCGGATGCAGATAATGATAGGAGGGTTGAACATGAGAATACTCAAAGAAAATCTAAATTGCAAGGAAGAGAAAATGGTTTCCGGCGGTTCAGAGGCTTCTTATCCATCTGACGAGGGAACTTTTCAAAAAAATAACGGAAAGCACTTTGAAATCATATGCGATGCATGCCGCAAGGTTATTCCCGGAAAATCCGGGGTTTTATACGATAGTCAAGGGAATGATTACTGTGTAGATTGCGCGATGAAGAAGCAGGCTATATTAAAAGAATCCGGCATAAATGAAAGATATAGGTTTGATAATCTTGAATATGCAAAAGATTTAAAATAAAAAATTAACCATCCAATGATGTGTGAGATGCGTCAAAAGGGTGGTTTTTTATTTTTATTTGGCACGCCGATATTAAAAAGCGAGCTAAATTTACAAATTACCTTATTTTATATGTTGCATAATTTTTAAAATTAGTATATAATCGGAATGGTTTGTAATAAACTTATTATGAATCATTAAATTTATAGATTATTTTATATCCTTATTTTTTATTAGGAGGAAAATTATATGCTTTCAGCAGGAGATTTTAGAAACGGCTCTACATTTGAGCTCGATGGTAATGTAGTATCAATAGTGGAATTCCAACATGTTAAACCGGGAAAGGGTGCAGCTTTCGTAAGAGCAAAGATTAAAAATGTTATGAGCGGAGCTGTAACTGAGCGTACTTTTAACCCCAGCGATAAATATCAAGAGGCATTTATCGAAAGAAGAGAAATGCAATATCTGTACAATGACGGCGATTTATACTATTTCATGGATAATGAAACATTTGAACAGATACCTATAAATTCCTCGGTTTTAGGCGACAATTTCAAATTTGTGAAAGAAAACATGGTGTGCAAAGTTCTTTCATATAAAGGAAGCGTTTTTGGTGTGGAACCGCCACTTTTTGTTGAACTTTTGGTTACTCAAACAGATGCAGGATTCAAGGGAGATACAGCTACAAACGCTACGAAACCCGCTACACTTGAAACCGGTGCTGAAATAAAAGTTCCTTTGTTTATAGAAGAAGGAGAAAAAATAAGAATCGACACGAGAACAGGTGAATATCTCGAACGTGCTTAAACGATAATATAATTAAAATTATTTACTGGGAGGAAATTGTAATGACAATTAAAGAAAGAGCAGCTTACATCAAAGGTTTGCTCGAAGGTCTTGATTTAGACGACGACAAAAAAGAAACTAAGGTATTAAAAGCAATGGCAGAGTGGATGGAAGAAATTTCTGAATCTGTTGAAGGAATAGACGAAGACGTTGATAATATTTGCGACGAACTCGAAGTTTTGGATGAAGATTTAGAATATCTTGAAGATGAAGTTTATAAATGCCCTGAATGTGATGAAGAATGCGATTGTGGATGTCACGAAGGCGAAGATTGCGACTGTGACGACGAAGATTATTACGAAGTTGAGTGTCCGACATGTGGAGAAAAAACTTGCTTTTCCGAAGATACTCTTTTAGATAGCGAAATGAATTGTCCAAATTGCGGAGAATTATTAGAGTTCGGATTTGAAGATTGTGATTGCGGATGCGACTGTGACGATGACTGCGATTGCGATGAAAATTGTGACTGCGGATGCGACTGTCATAGCGACAAATAAAAATAATATTTAATTTTACTAATTATTATTGTAATATTTCATTAAATTTGTGCGCAACTTTCATTTTTGAGTTGCGCAAATTGTTTGTATAGTGTAAAGTATATTCTAGAAAGGATGTTTGTAATGAAAATATTTTCAAAAGTATTTAAAATTAGTGCATTTTTGATATTTTCTTTAGCGTGTCTTACATCTTGTTCTAGTAATACACAAGAATCAGAAGAAGTGTTGAAAGTTGGAATGGAATGTTCATATGCTCCGTTTAACTGGATACAACCTACTGATAAAAATGGTGCCGTGAAAATTTCCGACGGATGGTATGCGTGTGGATACGATGTTTACATAGCTAAAGAAATTTCTCAAAGATTAGGGAAAAAACTCGAAGTAGTAAAAATAGACTGGGATGGTCTATTGCCTGCTCTTACTTCCGGAAAAATCGATTCTATAATCGCCGGAATGTCAGCCACCGAATCCAGAAAAGAAGCAATTGATTTTACCGACAACTATTACAACTCAAATATCGTAGTTGTGGTAAAGAAAAATGGCAAGTACGCAGATGCTAAAAGTTTAAGCGATCTTGAAGGAGCAAAAATTACCGGTCAGCTTAGCACAGTTCACTATGACTTCATAGATCAAATTCCCGGAGTTCAAAAAGAAGTCGCTTTAGAGGATTTTTCATCTATGGTTTCTGCTGTAACTGCCGGAAAAATTGACGGGTACGTAAGTGAAAGGCCCGCGGCGCTGGTAGCAGTACATACAAATCCAAATCTTGTGTGTATAGATTTTGAAGAGGGAAAAGGATTTAAATTTTCTCAAGATGAAACAGCAATAGCTATCGGAGTTCGAAAAGGAAGCAAGCTCAAAGATGATATAAACGGAGCTTTATCAACAATAAGTGGAGAAGATAGAGAAAAATTAATGCAAAAAGCTGTTGGAGGTGCAATATCATAAGTTATGGAACGAACATTTTTTGAATGGATTGGTTATATACTTAGTGTTTATGGCGAATGGTTTTTAAAAGGTACATGCGTGACGTTGTTAATATCTCTTTTGGGTACTGTGATAGGATTTTTGATAGGATTAGGACTGGGGTCCGTCCGCACGATACCTGTTTCAGGCAACAAAGTTAAAAAGTTTTTTATGTCTATAGTGAATGCAATTATAACTTGTTATGTAGAAATATTTCGCGGAACTCCAATGATGGTTCAGGCAATTGTTATATATTTTGGAATGAGAGAATTTGTCGGAGTTGATTTTAGCCCGACTATAGCCGGAATTATAATTGTATCCATAAATACCGGCGCATATATGGTTGAAGTTGTTCGCGGAGGAATAGAAAGTGTCGATCCCGGTCAGATGGAAGCTGCAAAGTCAATCGGTATGACTCACGGACAAGCCATGAGATATGTTATCTTACCTCAAACTATCAGAAATATCTTGCCTGCCACAGGTAATGAGTTCATTATTAACATAAAAGATACATCTGTGTTGAATGTAATTTCTGTTACTGAACTTTTCTTTGTCACAAAATCTGTTAAAGGAATAGTTTTCCGTACATATGAAACTTTCATAGTTACTGCGGTTATATATTTTGTGCTTACTTTAACTGTAACTCGTTTACTGAAGTTAATCGAAAAACGCATGGATGGCCCGTCAGAATTTGTACATGTTTCATCCACGATGCCTATAGTTTTTACTAAGAAATCAGGTGAAAAGTAGTATGGAAGATAGAATTATTCAAATAAAAAATCTAAAAAAATCTTTTGGAAGCTTGAATGTTTTGAGGGGAATAGATTTCAGCATAAATAAAGGCGACGTCTCTTGCATAATAGGCCCTTCAGGTTCGGGAAAATCTACTTTTTTAAGATGCATAAATCTTCTTGACCGTCCTACATCCGGCGAAATAATTTATAGGGGCAAAAATGTTCTTGACGATAATTACGATGTTGATTTTTATCGTTCACGCGTAGGGATGGTGTTCCAGCAATTTAATTTGTTTAACAATATGAATGTTCTGGAAAATTGCGTGATAGGGCAAGTTAAAGTGCTAAGGAAAAGCCCTCAAAAAGCTAAAGAAAACGCTCTGAAATTTTTAGAAAAAGTTCAGATGTCCAAATTCATAAATGCGAAGCCGAGCCAACTTTCCGGCGGACAAAAACAAAGGGTTGCGATAGCCAGAGCTTTGGCCATGGATACAGAGGTTTTGTTGTTTGACGAACCAACTTCTGCGCTAGACCCTGAAACCGTGGGAGAAGTATTGAAAGTTATGAAGGACCTAGCCGGTTCGCATCTTACAATGCTCATAGTTACTCACGAAATGGCTTTTGCAAAAGAGGTTTCAAACCGTATAATTTTCATGGATGAAGGCGTTATATGCGAGGAAGGCAGACCTGAAGAAATATTGGTTAATCCTCAAAACGAAAGAACTAAAAATTTCTTGTTTAGATTTATTGTTGGAGAATCAAGCTAAAATTTATATTTTATTAACCACTCGGAATTCCGGGTGGTTTTTGTTATATTTTTATTAAAAATATCCATTTCACTTGACCATATTCATAATTATTTATATAATTAGCATAGAATAAAAATAATTTTTGTAAAATTATTATAAATATTATTTTTAAAATTATATAATTAGAGGAGTGATTAAAATGGCAAGAACAGTAAATGTAGATATGAAAAGAGAATCAGTAAAATCGCAAGGAGAACAGAGTGGCAGCTGGAAAGGAACCGCTGAGGTTGGTGGTGAACGAGTAGAATTACGAGTGGGGTTAGGATATTTAAAAAGAGAGAAGGCACCGTTTAGTCGCAAAGAAATTAAGGATATGAACATTAAAAATTATAAGCCAAAAGAGATTTTAAGTCTTAAAACTGGCGATTTTAACGGCTCGTTTCCATTGTTGTTTTCAAATAATCATGTAATGTTATTACTCGATAGAAGCACTAGTCTTGCAGAAGATGATAGGTTCAAAAATGTCGATGAAATAAAATGCACATTCAAAGATGGCGATAATACTTTAGGATGGATAATTTTTAACAATAAGGGCGAGCGTGTAAAAGGGCATTCAGATGGCAAGTATGCTGATCGAGATATATACGAAGCGGAGGCTTTTGACAACCTTTTGAAAGTATATCCCTTGCTAATCGGCAAGAAACCAAGAGAAGATTATTATGAAGAGCTCGGCGTAAATCAACTGGCTTTGGAGACAGTTAATACCATATCGAGCAAAAATGGCTTTGACGAAAAATTTAAAGAAGGAATTTTTAAAATTCCGCAGTTAGAAGGTTTTGACGTCGCTAATATCGAAAAAGCCGACTACAAAAAGTTAGCAAAATCATCCGAACAGCTTCTAAAATTTTTACAATCAAGAACATATAAAAACATTAAAGAAGGGAAAAAGAAGGACGGTATTTTTAAGAGCTTAAAAAAGGGAACTAACAGAATTATTAATAAAATTACCGGCGCAGAGTCCAAGAACGTCCAAAAACTGTACGAGCATATTGCGAATAGCTTAAAAAATCTGGAACTCAAAAATATAATTCCTCCTTTAAACTCAGAAGAAAGTGAAAAATATGAGGAGTTCATAGGTGGACAGCTTGAAAATTTAACAAGTGATGAAATAAAAAGATTTGAAGCAAGACGTGATATGATTGAGAAAATTGAAAAAACAATCGAAAATCTTAAGGAAATTGAACCTAATAATGGATATCTCCTCACGAGTACATTATATGAACTTTTGAAAAATATTGAGGAAATAAGCAAAGAAGAAAATTTCCATCTTACTTGGAAAAGAAATATTTGGACGGATTCTAAGCATCATTTTGCAATGGCAGGAGAGGACAAAATAGATCAAATTTTGAAGCAATATAATATTTTGGACGCGGACGATAAAATTAGAAGAGTTGCTGCGGCCGGATACATTCTTCAGATGTTAAATTTAGAGAATATTTCCAAGGGCATTCCTAAAGCGAAATATGACGAAAGTAAACAAAGAGACGATAAAAAAATTCGTGATAAAGAAAACAGTTATCTCATGAGATCGATTATGAGAAAATATGATGCTGTTTGCAAAAAATTTAGAAGCGATAAGAAAATCGTTACAAGTGATGATGACCTTACAAATGATAAGGAAATTTTGAGGATGTTAAAAATTGTGGGAGCTTCCTTTGAAAGCGACCTTGAGATGCTGTGCAAAAACTGTATTAAACTCGCAGAAAAATTTTTGCCGGACAGTGACGACGATAAGAGAAAATTACAAGAATTTTCCAGAAATAACAGCAATCTAAATGGTTTGCTACTTCAATTTAAATCGCATGAATTTTATGATCAATTTAATCCTGATTTGGAAAAATTAAAGTTATGCGAACTGCTTTTGGACAAATTATTGGCAACCGATGCACTTAAAGAGGTTAATAAAACATTAGCTAAAGAAGAAGGCCAGGACGCTGAAGATTTAAAGACTAAAATAGATGATAAATTCTATAATGAATTTTATAAATATTACAATAGGCTTAAAAATTCGAGCGATTTAGGAACTTACCTTGATGAGACAGTTAAAAAATTTGATGCGCTCAAATCAGATAAAGAGTGGAAAAAATGGTATAGTTATGTAAAGGATAAAACGCTTGATTTAAAAAATGTAATTAATGAATTTGTCAAAAAGCACCCTGATTACTTGAAAGGAAACGATATAAACGAAGTTAAATTTATTTCAATTCTTTATATTTTATCCAGAAGTTCAGAGCGTGTAAAAAGCGAAGTAACAAGAGATCAATTTATTGCATGCCTCAGAGTTTACGGAATGGATTTATATAACGGAAAAACTGTTCCCGGGCTTTTGAAAGATTCTTTACCGCTCAAAGAAGCTGCCTATAAACTTTTCAAAGTATGTAATGAAGTCGGTGATAATAAAGTATTGTCTAAAAAACAATGTATAAAAATATTAGAATGCATAAGCAAAGACAGAAGCAATGAAGACAGCGAGAAATTCTTAAAATTAGAAAATAAAATAAAATTAAAACTTAAAGCCTATTAATTAAATTTGTTTTTGAATACGTTGCAGAAGGAAACTTTATGAACGAGTTTTCCTTCTGCAATTTTTTGTTAAATATTTATATTTTAATTTTTTATAATCTTATAAAAATTTACTTGATTAATTATAAAGCTTAAATTAAAATACAGGTGACAAATTTAATAGAAGGGATGTCTTAATTGTGAAAAATTTAAAAAGAAAATTTGCAGCAGTCATTACTTCAGCAACCGTTCTAGCCGGAACTCAAGGAGGTTTTAAATCATCAGCATTTTTTGCGCCGGGAGATTTATTTAAAAGCACTCTGGGTTCTGTAATTGTCAGCACGGCCCCGAGACTTGTCGAAAGAGTTTTCAATTATGTTGTTTTTACGCTTGAAAGATTTGACAATTATTTGGATTTTAGAAAGTATAAAGGATTCCGCACTCCCGAAGAAACTATGAAAGAACTTGAAAAAATAGTAAACAATGAATCCGAAATCAAAGTTTACGGTCAAGAAAAAGCAAAAGAGCAAATGATAGATGCCCTCAGCGGAGTGACTGTAAGAATTGACAATTTAAAACGCAAAGGCAGCGATGTCAAAGAAATTAGAGGAAATATAATCTATATTATCGGCAAACCCGGAACCGGCAAGACAAAAATGTGTTACGCGATTGCAAATGCCTTTTTAAAACACCCTGAAAAAACAAGTGTTTTTTGTCACAGTGAAAGCATAACAGGTGAATCTGAACTCGGTACTCAGTTATTCAAAACCGTAGCTACAAAGGATATTGGCGAAAAGCGCGAAAAAAATATACTTGGCAGCGATGGACTTGTAACTAAAGACGAAGAAACTCCGATGCTTAAACATCTCTTAAATTGGGACGAATCAGTTGTAATTATTGATGAGTATGAAAAAATGAAATCAAAAAGCGCAAAGCCCGGTAGTGTGATGAATATTAACGGCGTGAGTATCCCTACAGGTGCGGCGGGTACCAGTTACGACAACAGTGCGGATGAAATCCTCAGATCTATAGCTTCAACCGGAAAATATAAATTCATGAATAAAGAAATTGATTGCAGCAAAACTCTTTTCTTAATAACCACAAACGAAACTAAAGAAGAACTTCAGAAAAACTTTGGAATCGGCGGTACAGCAGGTGGAGGCGCTCAACGTCTAAACATAATTGAATTTGATTCCTTGTCATATGACGCTTGCTATAACATTGTAAAAGATTTGGTAAAAGACGTAAGTGAAACTTTGACTGATAAAAACGGTCTTTTCAAAATAAACTCCGTAGTCTTTAATAAGGAAAGCGTTGATGCCATGGCTAAGTACATATTCGAAGACGGCGCCATGCAAGGACGCGCGAAAAATAAACTTGAAGATAAAATATATAGTTTGTTTGCATTGTCAATGGGGAAAGAAAGTGGAAAAAATATAGAAATATCATTTGTCCCCGCTTCCGAAAACCAAGAGGAACATTTCGTAAAATGTGACGTCAAATAAATAATTAAAAAAATGTTAAGTAAAAACCAGGATATTAATTTATCCCGGTTTTATTTTTTTGACTAAATTTATGCACAAAAATTGCTAGATTTAGCGTGAAATATGGTAAAAATTGAATGTCTAAATTTGTTGAAATGAGAGAATATTATGTAATATAGATTAAAAAAAAAAAAAAAGTGTTGATTTTTGTTTTAAATTAATATATTATGTATCTCGTTATTAATCTTAGCAAATCTATCGATAGGTGTGTGAGGTAAATATGAAGAAAAATATATTATTAAAAATGTACAAAGTTTCAATCATTTCATTTTCGCTTGTGTTTCTGGCGATATTCTGTTACGAATCATTTGCCAGCGGCATGGCGGAAGACGCCAACTCTCTATCGGAGATAACTCTTCCCACGAGTACCGTCTCGCAGGTTAATTATTCAAACTCCGGCGAAGGCGACAAAAACGACCGCGCCGAGTTAACCATCGAAGCTTACATCGAGGGCGAAGAAAAAACTCAAAAAATTTCTCCGAGCGACATCATGGTTATATTTGATCAGTCCGCTGATTCCGCCGCCGGTAGGGATGCAACTATAACGGGTATCAAAAATATAATCAATAAGTTGCCAAATCCCGACGACAAAAACGATTCCCACAGAGTTTGTCTCTTGGGGTATGGCGAAATGGAAAACACCGGGTATTACACTTACAATCAAGGCGCTAAATTTAATCAAGCAGTCCCTGATGTGAATATCTGGAAAGAGCACAAAGAAAATTCTCCGACTTCCATTCCGAATGTAATGCGCAAGTACATCAAAAAATTGCCGTCCTATGAAAAATGTTTCATCAGCAAATCAAATGCCCTCAAGGTGCTGAGCCACCCGGACCAAATGTCTGAATGGACCGCCGAAGAATCCCGCGCCGATGCCGGTCTGGTTCTCGCAAGCAAATTCATCCGCAAAAGAAACATGGCCCTAAACCGCACAGAACGCGATTCCCGACCATTGATCGTCATCTTCGCTTCATCGTCGATGCCGACTCAAATAATTGACGGCGAAAAAATTTCCCGTGCCGAATCGATTGAGTCCGCGGTGGAACAAATTAAAATGACTTGCAAAAATTACGGCGTCACCTCGAACATATATTCAATCGGCGATTCCGATTCCGAGGGCTTCGACAAAATGATGCTCGATATTGCCGGCGAAGAATCTCACCGTTTTTCCTCGGACAACACCGCCGATCTCGCCAAGAATCTGATTGCTTTGGTGAAAAATAAAAAGCCCGACCCCGACACTCAAGAAATCGAAATCACCGCATCGAAATTCAAAGATCCAAACGGCGAAGAAAAAACTTTCGCTGAGCTGAAAGACCAATACCATTTCGATTTTGACAACGCCGTGATAAAGCGCTACACCGCGAAAGAAAACGAAAACGGCGAAAAAACCTGGCAGGAAGATTCCACGGGCATAACCTCGCAAAAAGTTTCCGCCACGGACAGCGTCGTTTCGTGCCGGGTTAGCGTGGACGAAACCGCCCAGCTCGCCACATACGACAGCGAATCCGAAACCACCACAACAGTAGACCCGCCCAAAAAGATAGTTGTAACAGTTACGACCAAAGATACCATTGAAATAACGATAAAATGCCCAGATATTCCGAAAAGCGAAACTGTTTACTATTATATTGATGGATTGACTTATAGTGGTGTACCGGGGTGCTTTTGGACGTTTAATAATGACCCTCATACGATTAATTGGAATTCTTCGGATGGAAGTTTTAATATAACCGAACTTACTCCCCCTGGGTATGAACTTACGAAAGTTTCTATCAGTTATGAGGTTGATGGTAAGACTGTTGAGGAAACTGTTAAAGATGGTAAGATTTCTCCTAGTGAAGACTGCACAATAACTTTCGAACATAAACCAAAAAGTGCTCCGCGTGGAGGAACGAGGCAAATGATTAGGAATGTTATAAAAATTCCGCAATAAAAAGGAGTGAATTAAATGAAATACCGTAAAAACAAGAAATTTAATATTTCGAAATTTTTATTTATCATTATTGGGTTGTGTTCGTGTGTGGGAGCTTTGTATATCCAGAAGACTCTTTCATATTTTTACACTTCCTATGGATTTGCAAATACATTTCAAACTCCGGAAATATCAGGACCTACCGGTTCGGTTACTGTATATCAAAAATGTACTTTACCGGAATTGTGGAATGGGGATAAATTTACAGATGAAGTCCATATCGCAAACAGCTCGAATGAAGGTGAAGATTCCCGATATGTAAGGGTTGCACATCCGAAAATATTTGATTCCCCGCAGATAGCTAAATATGTCCAATTTATCGGATTTTATGATTTGGTAATAGCTGATGTTTGTAACTCTACGGATGGGATAAGAAATCTAAGTAGTAATGGCTATGTCCTTAATGAAGAAAAATGGGTTCAAAATGGTCCGTGGTTTTATTACAAAACCCCCCTGGCTCCTCAGGTGGATATTCAGATATATGATGCAGTTTACGAGGATACATTCCGTTTTTCTGGCAATGACTCATATGGTTTTATCGAAAACAACTTCCTCGTCGAAACGCTACCGACCACCGTTACCGACGAGGAATTCGAAGAAGCCTGGGGCGTATCAAAATCAGAGCTCGGCCTGAGCTGACGCACACTACATGGAAAGGAGTGATGCCAATGGAATGAAAAAAGCCGAAAGGAGTGTGAATGTAATGAAGATATTGAAAAAAATATTTAGCATATTATCCGTGATATGTTACGTGTGCATCGGCGCACTTCTCATCGTGGAATTGCCCTGGGTTTTCGGCTGCAAACCCGAAATCGTCCTCAGCGGCAGTATGGAACCACTTTTCCCCGTCGGCAGCGTGATATATTACAAAGAAACGCCCTTCGAATCGATTCAGCAAGGCGATATCATCACCTTTACAAGCGGCGAAGCTACTGTAACTCACCGCGTTGTAAGTATCGATTCCACAGCCCAAACTTTCCGCACCAAGGGCGATGCAAATTCCTCAACCGATTCCGGTTCTGTCCCGTATTCCAATGTCAAGGGCAAAGTTAAAAAAGTTGTCCTCCCGTACTTTGGATACGCTATCAGATTTATCCAGGAAAATTACTGGGTCCTGGCGATCGTCGCAGGAATATTGCTTCTCGGCATGATAATTTCATAAAATAAAAAAATAAGGAGATGTAAAAAAATGGAGAATAAAAAAGTAGAAAATAAAAAACAAATGTCAAACAAGAAAAAATTCTGGGTAGGTATGAGCGCCCTCGCCGCTGTTGGTATTATTACCACCACCGTAGCTTGGTTTACTTCAAGTCATCAATTTGGAACAGTTGATTTAAATACTACACAATATAGTGTGTATTCTGAACAACTTATTGATGAAGAAAAAGCTAAATCTTTGGTTCCGGGTCGATCTATAGAAGCAAAAGTTAGTGTAGAAAACCACAGTACTGTTCCTATTTTAGCCAGATTAACTTATACTTGGAATGGCGAGAACGGTGTTAATCTTGATAATATAGAAGATTGGAAATTTACGTATGCTACTACTTCAACAAGGGACTCAAGTGGCGAAGATGTTATAGTACCAACATTTGGATATAATGAGGATGACGGGGCTTATTATTTCAAAGGTTTAATACCTGAAGCAAGCAATGGATTTGATGTACGTGAGCACTTGCAAACTCTAACTTATACAGGCGTAGGAGGAGAAGTAACAGATAAAACGCAATACAAAGTTATGGACGATAGTACTAACCGATATTCGTGGCAAGATCAAAGAGGAGATCATGTTATCGGGGAAGGCAAGACGTATACAATAGGTGATATTGCCAAAACGAATTTATCAGTTAAAGTTGAAACTATCCAAGCAACTGATGTAAATGGTAAAAATTTAGGCGTAGAAGAAGGCTTTATTACTGAAAGTAATGGATACGCGGTAGTTGATGCAGATAAGATAGCAGAAAGATGGCACGCTTTAGAAAATGCTAGCAAATCCACAGAAACAGGCACCTAATCAAAACTCAACTCAATAAAACAACAAATCAGCGTGGTCTGAGTGCGAGCTCTGCCACGCTGGCACTATAAAATAGCCATACCAAAACGAAAGGAGATGCTAATATGGATAGTAAAATAAAATTTTCATCCAAAAAAAGATTCTGGATCGGGATAGGTGCCTGTGCACTTGTTGGCGTTATTGCCGCCACTATAGCATATTTTTCGAGTTCACATATGTTTACAAATGAGTTCAAAAGTTTAAATTATAACGTCGAGGTGTATGATCTTATCGACGCCGCCACTGCCGGCGATATGTGGCCTGGAGAAACTATAGACACTAGTGTTAAAGTCAAAAATTCCGGTGAAGTTCCCGCCCTCGTCAGAATTAAATACCCTGCGATGGCACTTTCCGACGAAGAAAAGAATAAGAAATTCACTCTCGAAGAAGCCAAAAACACCGATGGTATAAGCCTATCGGACGAGGATAACGGGTATGGACTGATAGCAACATTTGACACCGATAAATTTTTGTATAATAGCCAGGATAAATGCTACTACTACCAAGGCGTAGTCGCTCCAAACGCCGAAGTTTCCCATATTAAAGGAATTACCGTCGGGAAAGATGTCAAAATCACCCAGTCGGGTTATCTCGATTCTGCCTCCGATGGCACCACTCAGCCTTGGACTGATAGTTCCAAGTGGTCGAGCACAACCGACAAAGGTTACGGGCATATGCGCAGATATAGTAATTCCCCCTGGCATAGTCTTCTCGGTGTCTACGCCGAAACCATCCAAGCGACCGACGCGAATGGTGAGCTGTTGGTTGGCGAAAAAGTGTCCCAGCTAGACGCCGCAGGATTAAAAAACTTGTGGAAAAACCTAGGAAAAACTGATTAACCGAAAGGAGACACCGACATGAAACATAAAAAACCAAACCCCGATAAGAAAAGATTCTGGCTCGGCATGGCAGGCTGCGCGCTGGTCAGCTTCACGGCATATGCGGTGTCTTACTTTTCGAGTTCCCACATTTTCAGTAATGAATATAACGCCAATAAAAATTACAGCGTCGAAATCTACGATGTTATGGATAAAAATAGTTCCTCAGGCTTACGTCCCTATGAAGAGAATAGGCTAAATGCTGATCTCGTGGTTAAAAACACAGGCGGGATACCGGTTCTTCTTAGAATTAAGTATAACTATTGCTATCAATATTCATCGAATGGTTGGTGGGCTATTGTTGACGCCCCAAGTATTCGTTCATATTATAACAATCTAAATTTATTGAGTTATTATACCGGAAAAGTTCAAAACGAAGATAAGTTTTTATTTAATGGCGAAACAGAAGCAGTAAATAACACCAACTCTGATTATGATGGGTATTATTATTACCGAAAAGTTTTACAACCGAATCAAAGCATACAGCATTTAGATGATATATATACACCTGCTGGCACAACGTCATATGGTAATATTTTCTATTATCAAGGTGTTGATGATAGCAAAGAGGAAATATGGAAGAGAAGGCGTGATACTGGGTTCAAGACTAACTCAATGGGTAAAATGTTATGGGGAGGTTCCGAGCAAGCTCAAAGTTCTGCGTACCCAGGCAGAAAAGTGAAAACAACAAAGACTGAAGACTTACAAGCAAAAGTCGAAACCATACGAGCAGTAAAAAGTGACGGAAAGCCATTGGAAGATAAAGATCTCCAAGATTTGGATTCCGTCGGACTTAAAAAATTGTGGGAAAGTATGATTTAATCGAAAGGAGATACCAATATGAAACATAAAAAACAAAACTCCGATAAGAAAAGATTCTGGCTCGGCATGGCAGGCTGCGCGCTGGTCAGCTTCACGGCATATGCGGTGTCTTACTTTTCGAGTTCCCACATTTTCAGTAATGAATATAACGCCAACAAAAATTACAGCGTCGAAGTGTATGACATCGCAAATAAAGAAGAAGGCGTGGATGTATGGTATAACAGATACTTCACGATAAATAGGGATATTGTAGCTAAAAACGTCGGCGATGTCCCTGTTTTGCTCAGGATTAAGTATATAAGAGGTTATTGGTCGTCTCAGCATGATAAATTTTATTGGCTGGATTATGATAAATATTCAATTTACAATTACTTAATACTGAATGCATATTTTTGTGGTATTGTCGTAAACGATGATAAATTTCCGTACAATGGTAAGAAAACGTCAGGACCGGATCCTACTCCCGACGAATACGATGGATACTATTATTACCAAGGAATTTTAGATCCGGGCGAAAGTATTCAGCACTTGGATAAAGTAACCCAAGGAGGATACACAGATCGTTTAGATGAGTTTAAGACTTATTATTATGGTGGCATTGACAAAGAGAAAAATGAAGAAATATGGGAAAGCGGTTCTGATAATGGTAATGGCAAAATGGTGATGCTGGGTATGGGCCCTTCTATAGATAAATATGGCATTATTAATAAGAAAAAAATTTACATTTTCAGAGCTTGTGTAGAAACCATTCAAGCGACCAACCCTGACGGTAGTGCATTATCAAAAGAAGAAGTTGAAAGTAAGGATTCCATAGGACTAAAAGCCTATTGGGATGCACTAGGCAAATAGTCAATTGAAAGGAGATGCCTCAAGTGAAATATAATAAAAAATCGGAACTTAATAACAAACTTTTTTTGATAGGTTTAGGCTTGCTTTCTGCTATAGGTGTAGGCGTCACAGCTGCCACCACTATGGTATATAATTGGAGTTCAGATTGCTTTGATTACCCTATTAATAAACCGAATTACAATGTTTCTATGAAAAATATGCTAGTTGACGCCGAGGCTGCGTCAGCGGAAAAAGGTAAAAAAATTAATGCTAATATTACTGTTGAAAATTCAGGAGAAGTCCCCATGCTTGTAAGGATATCCTATATAAATTCAGACAAAGTTTTTATTGAGGGAATACGTGATAATTCCTATCAAAATTTGAACAGAAATAGTGACGGAAAGGTAATTGATTCTGACGGAAATGTTGTGTCATATCTGGACTTGAGTGAAAATATAACAGATTCAACTACTTCGTCAGAATGGAGCGCGCAAGTGGTTGAGAATAGTAATTTTGTTTTTAACTCCGACGACGGCCATTACTACTACAAAGGAATTTTGAAAACGAATGAATCCGTTCAACATTTGGATAGTGTTACTCTTTGTTCCGGGTCTGATTCTTCAGGCAACGAACAGATTTTTCACAAAACCGGAGATTATGATACCACGGATTGGGTATCCGGAAGTGCTCCCAGTGGCACAACTGAATCCGGAATAAAAAAAGTAGTAACTTTCGGAAATTCTTCTCCACTTAAACTTAATTTAACTGTGGCTATCGAAACTATTCAGGCTACGGATAAGAATTTTAAATTTTTTGAAATTCCTGCCGATGTTACAGCGGCACAAATGAAAGAATATTGGACCAGGTTAGGCAAAAACAATTAACCGAAAGGAGACACCGACATGAAACATAAAAAACAAAACCCCGAAAAGAAAAGATTCTGGCTTGGCATGGCAGGTTGCGCGCTGGTCAGCTTCACGGCATATGCGGTGTCTTACTTTTCGAGTTCCCACATTTTCAGTAATGAATATAACGCCAATAAAAATTACAGCGTCGAGATTTACGACGTTATCGATGAAAATAATTCTACAGGTCTGTGGCCGAATAAAGAAAAAGAAATAAACGTCGACTTTGTCGTTAAAAATACCGGAAATATCCCTGTCCTGCTTAGGATTAGGTATGCCCGAAATACCAAGAAGTACACTGGCGGTAGTTGGGCGGGGCCGGATTTTTTTCATAGTTCATGGCGCTATAATTTGAGCATTACAAATGATATGTATAAAGGTGTGTTTCAGAATGAAGATAAATTCGTATTTAATGGCGAGTTAACCCGTGTGGGAGATACTAACGATCAATATGACGGTTATTATTATTACAAAAAAGTTTTACAACCGAATCAAAGCATACATCATCTAGATGGGATTTATGTGCTCCATAACGAAGATATAAGCTTTGAGACTTTCTACTATAACGGCATCGACAACAACAAATCCGAAGTATGGGCTATCGGTTCTAAAAATAATTTGGGAATTGGTAAAATGTTACAAGCAAGAGGCGGCTTTTATTCAAATATATACGGACGTATAAAAGCGGATTTAAGTTGTATATTTGCAAGAGTCGAAACCATACGAGCAGTAAAAAGTGACGGAAAACCATTGGGAGATAAAGATCTCCAAGATTTGGATTCCGTCGGACTTAAAAAATTGTGGGAAAGTATGATTTAATCGAAAGGAGAAATCGAAATGAAGCACAAGAAACAAATTTCGGACAAGAAAAAATTCGGACTAGCTGCGATTGCCTGCGCGATGATCGGCTTAATAGCGGCAACTATGGCGTATTTTTCGAGTTCCCACAGCTTCACGAATAAATTCAGCGCCGCAAAATACAGCGTCGAAACCTACGACCTGATTGATTCCGAAAAATTTCTAAATATGTGGCCACGACAAGTCATAGATGCTAGTGTCAAAGTCAAAAACACAGGCGATGTCCCCATCTTGGCAAGGATTAGATATCCTGTCAAGTATAGTGAAGACAGTTTGCCGGATCCATTTACTATTGAAGAAGCGGAGAGAATTGCCCCCGCGGATCTACGAGGATTTTGCTATATAGAAGGAAAGTTTGCTTCTAATAAATTTTTATATAATAAATCAGATGGAAAATTTTATTACCAGGGCGTAATCACTAAAGATGATGGCGAAATCCAACACATTAAAGGCTTTATGATAGGAGAAAGTTATAATTATATCTCAACTTATTACCTTCAATCCTCAGACACCAGCGAACCCTGGAATGATGATTCTAAATGGAAAAAGGAAAATAACAATGATAAAAGCATAGATAAAAACTTAGGTACATCGCGTGAACTTGGATGCTGGCCACGTTCTTATTATCGCCTAGGTGTTTATATCGAAACTATCCAAGCTACCAACAAAACCGGCAACCTATTGAGCGCTACAGAAGTGGCCAATCTAGACGTAGCAGGATTAAAAGAACTGTGGACAAACCTAGGAAAGTAATAATCGAAAGGAGATACCAAAATGAAGCACGAAAAACAAATTTCTGACAGAGCAAGGTTCTGGATCGGTGTAATTGCATGCATTATGGTCGGCGCAATCGCAAGTACTGTGTCGTATTTTTCCAGCGCCCATATTTTTAATAACGGGTACAAAATGCACAATATTTTCATCAGAGTCTATGACGTCATCGATACTAATAAGTCTGTAGGCCTTTGGCAAAACAGAGATAATTATATAAACGCAGACCTCGTAGTTAAAAATACCGGCGAGCTTCCCGTCCTCCTCAGGATTAAGTATAATCTCGCTAATAAATGGTCAAGGCTCAACTCGAGTAATACCAACGATTGGCATTTTTATGATGATAAAAATAAATCATATTATAATTGTTTGGATTTAAGTATATTAAATGGAGTAGCCGTAAACAAAGATAAGTTCTTATTTAATGGCGGAACTGAATTATGGAAAGACGATACTGACCCTAACTATGACGGGTATTATTATTACAGGGGAGTTTTACAACCAACTGACCTCATACAGCACCTGGATGGGATAAATCGACCTAGCAGTGATACTCAGCATTATAGTGATCCTTGGTTTTATCAAGGCCTTGATAATGACAAGAAAGAAATATGGAAGAGAAATAGCGATACCACTATCGAAACTAAATCAATTGGTAAATCTTTATATTCATTTAATTCACATTTCGCAAATATAAATGGGCCATCACTTCCCTTTAAAATAAGAGCAACTGTCGAAGCTATTCAAGCGACTGACGAGGACGGAAAATCTTTGGATGCCAAGGAAGTGGCCAATCTAGACGTAGCAGGATTAAAAAAGTTGTGGACGGACTTAGGAAAGTAATAAGTGAAAGGAGATACCAAAATGAAGCATGAAAGACAAATTTCTGACAGAACAAGGTTCTGGATCGGTGTAATTGCATGCATTATGGTCGGCGCGATCGCAAGTACCGTGTCGTATTTTTCCAGCGCCCATATTTTTAATAACGGGTACAAAATGCACAATATTTTCATCAGAGTCTATGACGTCATCGATACTAATAAGTCTGTAGGTCTTTGGGGAAGTAAAGACAATCACATAAACTCTGATCTTGTTATTAAAAATACCGGCGAGCTTCCTGTCCTCCTCAGGATTAAATATACCCTATACCGAAAGAATGACGAGAACAGTGAATGGTGGGTTCCGGGTGTTAGTGATCAGAATAGATCATGGCGTCATAATTTGAGTTATATGTTTGGTTCGACCGAGATTAAAGTTCAGAATGAAGATAAATTTTTATTCAACGGCGAGACAGAGTCAATAGATGATACAAACACTAATTACGACGGATATTATTATTACCAAGGAATTTTAGAGCCGGATAATATTATACAACACCTGGACGAAATCTATCAAAAAAGTAATGAATACGTTTCTATAAGGAAGTCCTATTATAAAGGCTCTAATATTGACAAAAGAGAAGGATGGGTGGACAACGACTTAGGACTTGGTAAAATGTTGCATGCAGTAAACAGTTTCGGACCGGTTATATATGGAATGAAAAAAGGACCCATAGAGTCCATAAGAGCAACCGTCGAAGCTATACAAGCAACCGACAAAGAGGGTAAAAAATTGACTGAAAAAAAAGATCACATTTCAACCCTTACCGCATTAGAACTGCATGATTTGTGGAAAAAATTAACTTCAACAACTACCTAACCGAAAGGAGATGATATGAATGGAGTACAGAAAGCGAGACCCCGACAAGAAAAGGTTTTGGCTCGGCATGGCGGGCTGCGCGCTGGTCAGTTTCACGGCATATGCGGTGTCTTACTTTTCGAGTTCCCACATTTTCAGTAATGAATATAACGCCAATAAAAATTACAGCGTCGAGATTTATGACGTTATCGACACAAATAATTCTATGAGCCTCTGGCAAAATAAAGAAAATCACATAAACTCTGACCTAGTAATTAAAAACACCGGAAAAATTCCTGTTTTACTCAGAATTAAATATGCCCGATATTCTAAACAATACGGTTTTAGCTATTGGACTCCGGATAGTAATGATAAGAATAAATCTTGGTGCCATCATTTGAGTCATATGTCTGATTATTATAAAATGTCAGCTCAGAATGAAAATAAATTTTTATTCAATGGTGAGACAACTAGAGTAGATGATACCAACTCCGATTATGACGGTTATTATTATTACAAAGGAGTTTTACAACCGAATCAACTCACACAACACCTGGACGAGATTTGTACCGTAAAGAGTGAAAGCACTCGTTTAGAGACTTTCTATTATAGTGGTCTTGACAGCAACACATATCAAGGATGGAAATACGGCCCTGGAAATAATTTGGGACTGGGTAAAATGTTGTGGAGAGGGAATGCTTTTGCTTACGTTTCGTATAGCGGTAAAGGCCAAAAATCACAACTACGTTCCATACGAGCAAATGTAGAAACAATCCAAGCGCCGATCAAAGACGACGGCAGCTACTTAAGCGATGACGACGTTAAAGATTTGGATTCGCTCGGCTTGAAAAAATATTGGAAAGATGCACTTGGGGATAATTAATCGAAAGGAGGAATCAAAATGAAGTACAGAAAGCGAGACCCCGACAAGAAAAGGTTTTGGCTCGGCATGGTGGGCTGCGCGCTGGTCAGCTTCACAGCATATGCGGTGTCTTACTTTTCGAGTTCCCACATCTTCAGCAACGAATATAACGCGAATAAAAATTACAGCGTCGAAGTGTACAATGTCATCGACACCAGCACTTCCACAAAATCATGGCAAAATAGAGATACTACTATAAATGCTGACTTTGTGATCAAAAACACAGGTGAAATTCCCGTCCTTCTTAGACTTAAATATAAATACGGTTATAGGGATAAGGAAACTCTTCAATGGTATTTTTATAGTGACGTGAAACAATCATATCGTAATAGCTTAGATAAAATGATCGATTGGTTTTCTGGCGTAGTCCAAAACGAAGATAAGTTTTTATTTAATGGTGAAACTGTCTGGGGAAGAACAGATTCCAATCCTGAAAGTGATGGTTATTATTATTACAAAGGAGTATTAAAACCGAACGAAACCATACAACATTTGGATGCAATAAATATACGTGGAAGGGATGAGCAGATTGGGAAGAATAGTCGTTGGTATTATCAGGGCCTTGATAGCAACAATAAAGAAAATTGGGAAGGTAGTAATTTAGGGATAGGTAAGATGTTATGGTCGGGTAATGATTTTGCAACATTCAAGTATGGAATTTCTGGATATAAAGGATCAAAACAAAAATCTCTAAGAGCAACCGTAGAAACAATCCAAGCGCCGATCAAAGACAACGGCAGTTACTTAAGCGATGACGACGTTAAAGATTTGGACGTACTTGGAATGAAAAAATATTGGACAGATGCACTTGGGGATAATTAATCGAAAGGAGGAATCAAAATGAAGCACAAGAAACAAATTTCGGACAAGAAAAAGCTCGGACTAGCCGCAGCTGCCTGCGCGATGATCGGCTTAATAGCGGCAACTATGGCGTATTTTTCGAGTTCCCACAGCTTCACGAATAAATTCAGCGCCGCAAAGTACAGCGTCGAAACCTACGACCTATTCGACACCGAAAAAGCCCTTGACATGTGGCCCGGACAAACTATGGATGCCAGCGTTAAAGTCAAAAACACGGGCGACGTCCCCATCTTGGTGAGGATTAAATACCCTGTCAAAGTGAATGCAGATAGAATGCCGGATCCATTTACTGCCGAAGAAGCTGAGAATGCAGTGAATTTTACTACTCTACAAGGCCTTTACTATATAAATGGGAAGTTTGCTTCTAATAAATTTTTATATAATAAATCAGATGGAAAATTTTATTATCAGGGCGTAATCACTAAAGATGATGGCGAAATTGAACATATTAAAGGATTTCAGTTAGGGTATAATTATTACACTAATTCAACTTACTATCTTCAATCTTCGGATACCAGCGAGCCTTGGAACGATGATTCTATATGGGAAGAAAGTACCAATAGCGTAAGCAAGGATAAGAAATTGGGCGGATCACGCGGCATTGGATGCTGGCCACGTGATTACTATCGCTTTGGTGTTTACATTGAAACCATCCAAGCGACCGACAAAAATGGCAAACTATTAACAGATACCGTGGATTTTTCCAAAGCCACTGCATCTAGTTTGAAACAATATTGGACAAACTTAGGAAAGTAATTGAAAGGGGATGCTATAAATGAAGCATAAGAAAAAATTAGGACTTAGCAACAAACTTTTTTTAATAGGATTGGGGATACTTTCTACAGTGGGTGTTGTGTCCGCCGCGTTGCCGCACATCATGCACATAACAGGCACTTTTGACAATATTTTCCAAATAATGGCTTACAGTGTTTGGACGAAAAACATGGTGGTGGACGCCGAGGCAGCTGCTGCCGAAAAAGACAAAGAAATTAACGCTGATGTTATCATCGAGAACGCCGGTGACATCCCGGTTTTCGCCAGGATATCTTATTTTAATGTTCCTGGCGACAAAGTATTCACAGACGGCACAGACTGTGGTGCGATTGATAAAAGTAAACTTGTGGGTTTAGTAGGTAAAAATTTTGGAGAAGTAGAAATTAAAGATGGAGACGGAAAAGGAACCGGAGTTGCGGACGGAAAGATTCGAGATTATTACACAGGAGCTAACTGGAATGTAAAATTTTTAAATCCCGATAAATTTGAATACTATGGCGGTGACGGCTGCTACTATTACAAAGGAATTCTTACAACAGGAGAGGCTATCCAGCATTTAAAGAGTGTTACTCTTACCTCTGATGTCGATTCCTCGACCAAAGAACAAACTTTCTACAAAACCGGAGAGTATGATTCTAATGACTGGATATCCGGGACTGTTCCCAGCGGCACGACTGAATCCGGCATAAAAAAAGTTGTGACTTTTGGAAGCTCCGACCCGCTTAAACTTAATTTAGTAGTGTTAGTGGAAACCGTCCAAGCCACCGATGCTGATTTTAACATTATAGAAACACTTCCCGATAATCCCACAGCTTCAACCATGCAAGCTTACTGGGAAGATTTGTTGCCGTCGAAACCAATTAACTAAAGGAGGGATATAATGTGAAAAAAATAAAACCAAAAATTTTTTAGCCTGGTTAATATTGGGTGTTTCGATATTGATAATCGGCACGATGGCGTATTTTTCTTCCTCTCACAGTTTTGGGCCGAATGTTTTTAAAGCAGCAAAATATTCCGTCACCACCCAGGAATTGCTCAACGAGGAGACCGCCAAAAGTCTTGTCCCCGGGAAAGAAATTCCCGCAGAAGTCAGTGTTACCAATAACGGTGAGGTCCCGATTATGGTTAGAATGCAGTTCCTAATTGATGATAAACCTGTAGATGTAAGGCGTTCAACAAACACACCGGGTTGGAAGTTCAATATGGCTACAGGCGCCGAAGGAAATCAACTAGGATATATCACTGAAGAGGGAGCTTTATATGATATACAAGTTATACCTGCAAAATCAGGAGAAACAGCAACTACTTGCAAATATTTAAAATCAATCACGTATCTTGGTGATGGTACAAGCCAAACTACTTCAGGGTACACTACCGATGAATCCGATTGGAGCACTACCAGCCCTAGTACAGCGACTTGGACTGAAACCGAACCTACAACCGGGAAAACAGGAGAAAAGGGAACATATGCATCAAATATGAGCATGAATTTAAAAGTAAAGATTGAAACTCTCCAAGCTACAAGTGCACAGGGTAAAGAGATAACAATTCCTGATGGTGCGAGCGCGCTTAATATGCAGGCATATTGGAGTAGACTGGGCCATGGGCTTGATAAAATAACAGATGCAACAAATTAAATTTAGGAAAATAAAAATTAGAAAGAAGGGAATGCAGCGTGGAAAAAAATAAGATAAAAGCCTGGCTGGCATTAATAACCTTGGGAGTCATTGGACTGATAACCGCCGGAACAATCGCTGAATTTTTTACTGAAACTATCGTACGAAATAAATTTTCTGCGGAACCTTATCGCGCTGATTTTTTTGAAGAATTCGAGAGCCCGGATAACTGGCTCCCCGGCATGACTACACCCAGCAAGGTCTTTGCAAAAAATAACAGCAGTGGAGAAATAATCGTAAGGGTGAAGTACGAAGAACAGTGGACTGCTGCTAATGGAAAGGCTTTGCCAAATATTTTGGAGTATAAAGATGGAAAATTTGTAGATGAAAACGGCGAAGATTACTCTGAACATGTGGATATGAATATGGTTCCGTCACCGGTACCCGAGGGCTATAAAATAGAGGTTTCTTCAAAAATTTTCAGTGACTTGGTTTGCACCAAAGGCGATTCTAATTCTCTAAAAAATAAAACTTTTACTCTAGACGGCGTTACCCAAGGTGAAGATGCTCAAAACCAAGACGAAATCGCTCCACAAGAGGAGGGCAACGATAATCAAGAAAATGTTGACCCTGGAAACACTGTTCGCCCCGACACAGTATGGATGTACGACGATACAAATTCTGAAGGCTATTACTACTGTCTTGAAGTTTTGAAAAAGGATGAGGTTACAAAAAATTTTCTTGAGGCAGTTCAGTTTAACCCGGCTATGGATGTACATTTGATTGGCCTCGACCAAAACGGAGAATATAACGAAAGTTTATATTCAGATGGAAAATACAAAGGGTTTGTAGAGGACGGTAAGTATGTTTTTAGATATTCGAATGATGATTCAGGCTATGCTAATGCAGAATATAAGCTTAGCATAACGATGGAATGTTTAGGCGCAGCAAAAGGCGCCATGGAAAGTATTTGGGGATATAATAAATCTTTTCCTGATTCTTGTGCCTCGTCAATCCTTTATAAAAAATTAACTGAGTAATCAAAAGAAAGGGGATGTTCAAATGATAAAATTAAAAAAAGTTGTTTTTATTTCTTTGTTTCTTTTGGTTTCGCTGTCCACGGTTTTGTTTAGCGAGAGTAGGAACAGCTTGAATTTCTATGAAAAAGACTCTAATCTTTATTATCGTACAAACAAATTTAATTCGGATTTATTTTTGTACAAAGAAAACATAAGACCCGGTAACAGCGTTTCGGGCATCTTGGATATCAATAACGAGACATCACATGAATATAGTGTATATTTAAAATCTATCCCTGCGCAAAGGTCGCCGGAGGTTGAAAAATTTCTTGAAAGTATGAGCATTGTCGTTAAGAATGACGGCAAAATAGTAAATAAAGGTAATATGCTTGAAGAACTTGATGGAGTGTCAAACGACAATCTGTCGAATAATATTTATCTAGGGAAATACAATTCCGGAGATTCCACTTCGCTTTCCGTAACTGCAAGTCTTAGCCCTGACTATGTTCCTCCCGAGGAGGCAATAAGTACTTATGTAGATTGGAAATTTTATGCCAGCTTTGGCGATGAATTGATTGAAATAAAAAAAGATAACGGCGAGGAAGATGGGCCATTTAAAGTAAATCCGGACAAAGTTTTAAACCTATTGTATTTTGCACTATTGATTTTAATCGCGGGGCTTGCTATAATCGTAGAAATTAAAAAGCGCAAAAATAAATCTAAAGATGAATCGCTTCAAAACGAATCAGAGTAATAAAAAAGAGCTTACTGATTATAGTAAGCTCTTTAATTATTATCCAGCATTATAAGATTGTCTCCAGTTTTTCATGTAATTTGCAAATCTTTGTTTTTGCTCCTGCAAAGTCGAAGTTCCTTTTGCTTCATAAATAGCTTTTTCCTTAAATTGTATCCCAAAGTCGTCCAGACCCCCGAAATTTTTTGCGCATACTTTTCTAAAGTTTCCTAAAGCGTCTTTGGTCTGCTGGGTTATTTTAATTTCAATATTGTCATCAAGTTTAATATCATTTTCAGATATCTTTTTTAAAAGTTTCTTCTGTTCTTTTAATTGCTCTTTTAGGTCAGCTAGTTTTTCTTTGTATTCAGCATATTTTCCGTTTTTGTCTTTTGATGTTGCACGCTGAATTGCATTAATGGCAGCTAAACCTGAATTTAATGAAAGAGCAATAGCAGAGACGGTTGCAGATATAGGATAAAGGATAGTATTTCTTATTACGTGTGTGTTACCTTTTTCATCTTTTCTGAATATTCCCAAAGGTGTAATTTCAATTATATTACCTTTCATAAGTTCTAAGAGTCCTTCTACGTTTTCTGAGTGTGAAATTATTTCGTTGGCATATTTGTCACCTTTTAGGTTTAGTTTACTTGGGAGCTCTTTAATTTCTTCCTGAATTGCACTTAAACTTTTAAAAGTTTTGTTATTACCTAAGTCCACGGAAAAATTCGCCTTAAAAACATTTTTATACGCTTTCCTTACTTCGACAGCTCTCTCACAGAAATTAGAGTTTATCGCAGTTTTAAATGCAGTTGCAAGGAGTACCAGTGCCCCGTTTTTTCCAAATATCTTTTTGATATTTTGTATGACCTCTTTGTTGTGCTCTACGTCATCGGTAAGACACAAAGCGGTGTTTGCTGCGTTTACGTCGTTGTTTGTCCCAAAAACATCATCCATTATTTTCTTTGCCTTTTTTGCATTGCTTTCAAATAGCATTTAAATTCCACCTTTCGTACTTAAATTTTGATTTTTTTCTTGCTATATTATTGATTATATATATATATATATATAATGTCAACACTTTTTGTATATAATTACAAAATATTTTTGGTGAAATTTAAATAGCTGAAGTATTATTTCAAAAATAATGTATTAATCATTGTTGATAACAACCGGAAATTTTGAAGTATCTTTTTCTACTTTTAATTTTTCGAGCTGTTTTCCACAGCTAGTGCAAACGACTGTGTATATTTGCAATATGATTTATTTAAGTATGAAAAACCTACTTAATTTTTTGAAGTATAAACGAATAATTATCAAAGGAAATTTCTTTATCTCCAAAATTACAGCATTCTCTATGCTGGCTTTTGCTTCTATAAAACTTAGCCGTATTGTTTTTTTCTATATAATCAAATATTTTATCCGCCAATTTAGAGGATTTTTCATTTCTTGTGTCACAGGCTATATAAAACAATTTTACATCTGACGCGTCAATCGCTTTATTACACAGTTCAAAACAAGCTTCACCCATATAACCTTTACCTTGAAAGTCTTTACCTAACCAATATCCGATTGATAATATTGAATTTTTACCCGATGAATCCGGGAACAACATTAAATCTAACTTACCGATTGGAGTGCCGTTGCTTTTCAATTTGATAGTATATTCTAATGCACTATTGTATTCGCCGGACCCTTCACTTTTTAAAAAATCCAGGGCTTGAGCTTTGGTTTTAAATCCTTCTGTAATGGTCGGGTCTAAGTATTGTGTAACTTGTGGATTCTGTAAGTATTCTGCGAGCTTGTCTAAATCATTTTCATTAGTTGGGGTTATTATTAAGCGTTCAGTTTCGATTTTAAGATTACTTAAATCGCTGAATTGGTAATTTTCTTTTGGTAAAAAAATAGTATTATTTGATGATATATCATCAGTTTCGCTGCTTTTTGGAATGGCATATCCTGTCTGCGAAAAGGATGATACTCCCAAAGCGATTGATAACAAAAGGGAAAGTGTAAATTTTTTTGCTTTCATTCGGACCCTCCTGAGTTTAAATTTATTCAAAATCTATTATAATAAAATTATAACATATTTTTAAATAAATGTCAATGCAGCTCACGGTGTTTTTAGCCCTTTTATTTGTTTTTAAATACATCTAAAGTTTTAAACACTTAAAATAACAGCCTTAAAAGCTTTTATAGTCGTGTTTATCAATGAATTTATGGAAATAATATCCAGGCAAAAAGACTTGACTAAATGGCGAAAACAAGCTATGATATTAATATACCGTTCAAGTGCGATTATGAAAGCGTAAGGATTCAGAAAACTGTAAATGAGATTCAAAAGAATTTTTATTTAATATTCAAGGTAAAGGAGAAATTTATATATGTTAATAAAAGTTATTTCTTTTCTCGCAGGTATAGTAAATGTTGTGTGGATAAATTGGAATGCGACCCCAATTAATACACGAGAAGCAGCTGTGGAATTAGGCACTAAGGTAGCACATTCGCTGTACTCAAGTGTGGTAGATTTTGATTATTACTCTGTTGCGAAAGTTAAAGATATGGGTGAAGAGTGGTGCGTTTGGTTTGGCGCTCCTCCTATTCCACCAGTCGATATGGGCAACGGATTTTTCCGTTGCACAGCTATTCTTGGCTCTGGCCCTGAAATACGCATTAATAAGTCTACAGGTAAAGTAACATCTTGTATGTTGCAAAAATAAAAACACATTTGCAATTCTTGCAGTTAGTTAAATTTAATACAATAATACAAAAAATCATGCCCACCGAATTTTTGGTGGACATGATTTTATTTTTATAATGAAATCTACTGGTAGTAGTGTACGAACCTGTTTAATAAATTATTTTCCGAATTAATATCAGAAAAAATTACTGATACAGACAATCAACAGAAACCTGAAGGCTGAAAACATAAGTCTAAAAGAAAACAATTTACTTTTAACTTCACTCGTAAACTGCCTTGGGGTGATACTTGGTGCGGATAACAGGAGTTGAACCTGCAAGAACTTGCGTTCACATGGACCTGAACCATGCGCGTCTGCCAATTCCGCCATATCCGCATTTAAGAGTTGATCATCTCACGAAAACAATTCTATCATAAGTTTTATAAAATATCAACTCTTTAAATTTATTTTCTTTATTTTATATTTTAAGGGTGTATTTAGACAGCTGTTTTGCTTCGTTTTTTTCGCTTAATTCGAATCCGTTTTTCTCTGCCACTTTTATGGAACCGGTATTTTCGTCGAAAATCCATAAGGCTAATTTTGAGTAATTGTAAATACTGTTATCTTTCATATATTTCAATAATTGAACTATAATTTTTAAAGCATTGGTCGCAATTCCTTTGTTTGCTTTACTTTGCTCGGTTACATATCCGATCGTGATTTCATCGGAGGAGGTTAAGGTGCTCGTCGAAATTATCCCGACCCTTTCACTATTTAAAGACATCAGGAAAAAAAGTGAATTCGGCGGAGATTTTTTCCACATATCTTTCATGTAAGAATTATAATAATTTTTTGCTTGTTGGTCACTTTTCATTTTTTTATTCTGAAAATACAATTTGGTATATTCTTCATCACCGTATACAACCAAGCTTTTATAAAAATCTAGATCTTTCGAAGTATCTGTTGCCGGAACAAGCCTGAATGTATCACCATTATTTTTTAAAGTCAAATTGTTTTCCAAGTCCGTTTTGTCTACGCTCAGTAGTTTAGACAAGCTTTGAAATGCATCATTGCAGTCTTTTTCTTGGTATGAATATTTAGAATCGGGTACAGTTTGATAGCTTTCGTTTGATGTGCACCCCATTAATAAATTTGTTGAAAGTAGTGCTAAAATAAATATTATAATTTTCTTTTTATATCTCATCGCGTGAATTTTCCTCCTTTAAGTACAAATTATTGCCACGATTATATCATATTTTGATTATATTTACAAATTGATTTATAAATTTTCAAAAGTCAAATATATTTTGTATAATTAAATATAGAAATACATTTGGAGGTTCGTAAAAATTCAAATGATAAATTTTAATGTATGCAAAAGTAAAATAATTATGGGCGCAAAAATAACAAATGACTTATCATCGCTTGCATTAAACCGCCAAAAACCCCGCAAAGTATTTGTAATAACCGACACAAACGTATCAGAAATATATCTTGATGATTTAAAATCACAATTGAAAAAACTAAATTTCGAGTTTCATTATTATATTATTCCTGCAGGCGAATTTTCCAAATCTTTAAAGACTGTAGAAAATATATACGAAAAATTATCTTCCGATTTAATCTCAAAAAACGACATTATCATTTCGCTTGGCGGAGGAGTGGTTTCGGATATTTCCGGATTTGTGGCTTCCACTTACAAAAGAGGGATAAAGTTAATCAACATTCCTACATCTTTTCTTGCGATGATAGATGCTTCAATAGGCGGGAAAAATGCGGTTAATTTGAATTCGGGAAAAAATTTGGTGGGGAGTTTTTATTTTCCGGATTTAATTTTAATAGACTATAATTTTTTAAATACTCTTCCAAAAAAAGAGCTTAATTCAGGCATTTCCGAAGCAATAAAATGCGGTGCAATATTTGACGAAAAACTTTTTAGTATTTTGGAAAAAGAAAAATTTGAAGATAATATCGAAAATATTATTTACAGAAGCATTTTAGTTAAGAAAAAATTGGTTGAAGAAGATCGGTTTGATTCAGGAAAACGTATGCTTTTGAATTTTGGACATACAATTGGACATGCTGTTGAAAGTTTATGCGGATACAAAAATATTTCGCACGGCGAAGCTGTGTCCGTAGGTATGAATGCAATAACAAAAATTTCCGAAAAATTAGGATTAACCGGCGCAGGTGTGTCCGAAAGAGTTAAAAATGTATGCGAAAAATATTCTTTACCTACCCAAAATAATTTTCCGATCGACAAGCTTTCTGAAATGATTTTACAGGATAAGAAAAATTTTGGTGAATATATAAATCTAGTGATTTTAAAAAATATCGGGAACAGTTTTTTACTTAAACTTTCAAGCGATAACATAAGCAATTTTTTAGAAGGGGAGGGATTCATTTTTGAGTAATGTAAGAATACATCCAAAAAACTTAAGTGGCACAGTCGAAATTCCTCCGTCGAAAAGTTATTTGCATCGAGCAATCATTTGCGGAGCGTTGTCAGGAAAGCCAATTAAGATCAGCCCTGTAATATATTCAGATGATATTATCGCTACAATTAACGCCATGAAATCTTTAGGTGCAGACATCGATATTTCTGAAAACAGCATAAAAATTAACGGATTTACTCCTTCAAAAAATAGTGTAAAAATTAACTGCCTAGATTCTGGCTCTACTTTAAGATTTTTAATACCGTTGGTATCTGCGCTCGGGATACAAACTACATTTTTATTAGGAGAATCTCTTGCAAAACGACCTATTTTACCTTATTTGGAAGCACTTTCAAATAACGGCCTGAAATTTGAATTTAACGGTGATTTTGAGCTGATTATTAGCGGAAAACTTAAACCCGGAAAATTTTTTATTCCCGGAAAAATAAGTTCGCAGTTTGTTTCGGGCCTTATGATGGCGCTCCCGATTTTGCAGTCTGACAGTGAAATAATTTTAACTTCTGATTTAGAGTCTTGCAGTTATGTTGACATCACTATTGATGTTATGAAAAAATTCGGTGTAAACGTAACTAGGTCAAATCAAAACTATTATATATCCTGCCATCAAAAATATATCAGCCATGATTTTTTTGTCGAAGGCGATTGGTCTCAGGCGGCATTCTTTTTGGTTGCGGGCGCTATTGGAGGAAATATTTCTGTAAAAAATTTAAAAATCAATTCTACGCAAGGAGACAGAGCTATTATCGAAATCCTTGACAAAATGGGTGCGAAAATAGAATTTTTTGCAAGCTGTATTTCAATACATAGCGGAGCTTTAAAAGGAACAATTATAGATGCAAAAAATATCCCTGATCTCGTCCCGATAATTTGTGTCGCTGCGGCTTGTGCTGAAGGAATTACAAAAATATATAATGTTAAAAGATTGAAGTTTAAAGAATGCAATAGGCTAAGTGCTATTTGTCAAGAACTGGAAAATCTAGGAGTGGATATTTGTACAGAATCAGACTGTATAGTCGTGCAGGGCAGAAATAATTTACATTCTGACCGTGTGTGGAGTCACAAAGATCACCGCATTTTAATGTCTCTTGCGATAATGGCAACTAAAAATTCAGGACTCACAGAAATAACGGATGTGGATTGTGTAAAAAAATCTTACCCCAATTTTTTTGAAATTTTTAAACGACTGGGAGGATTGGCGGATGTCATCGACATGGGGAAATAATATCAAGGTATCGATATTCGGCGAAAGCCACGGAGAGGCTATAGGAGCTGTTTTGGAAGGTATTCCTGCGGGGCAAAAAATAAATTTTGACGACATAGCACTACAATTAAATAGACGCAAACCTAGAAGTGACGGCCTTACAACTTCCCGAAAAGAAACTGATAATTTTAAAATATTATCCGGAATTTTTAAAGGCCACACCACAGGCACTCCCGTATGTGCTGTGTTTTATAACGAGGATGCCGATTCTTCTTCATACAAAGATTTAGTTTTCAGACCCGGCCACGCTGACTATACTGCTCATGTTCGATATCAAGGATTTGAAGATTATCGAGGCGGCGGGCATTTTTCGGGAAGACTTATGTGCCCGCTTGTGTTTGCCGGTTCAATTTGCAGACAGGTTCTTGAAAATAAAGGCATCTCAGTCGGCTCTCACATAAGTTCGGCAGGGGATATAAACGACAAATCGTTTGACCCTGTGAATGTTTCCAAAACTGTTCTTGAAAGTTTATCTAAGGATGAATTTCCTGTAATTAATCCAGAAGTAAAATCCATTATAGAAAGAAAAATTTTAAGTATCAAATCTCAAGGCGACAGCATCGGAGGAACCATTGAGTGTGCGATAACAGGCGTTCCTGCCGGAATAGGTAATCCTATTTTTGATAATATCGAAAGTAAGATTTCATCTATAATTTTTGGGATTCCCGCCGTGAAAGGAATAGAATTCGGTAAAGGTTTTGATTCTTCCAAAATTCTTGGCAGCGAAAATAACGATAACTATATTATAAAAGAAGGGAAAATATCCACCGAAACCAATAACCATGGTGGAATTTTAGGCGGAATAAGCTCCGGAATGCCAATAATTTTTAAAGTAGCTTTTAAACCCACTCCTTCCATAGCGAAAAAACAAAGTACAATAGATTTGAAAAATAATTCTCCAAAAGTTTTAGAACTAACCGGTCGGCACGACCCTTGCATAGTGTTGCGCGCAGCTCCTATAGTTGAGGCTGCCGCGGCGATAGCAATTTTAGATATTGTTATGAAGGACGTATGAAATTATGAAAAGTAAAATTTTAAAAAAAATAGATAAAAATAATCCTGATTGCAAATTTAATTCCATAGAAGAGCAATTTAATTTACCCAAACAAAAAATACATATAATCGCAGGCCCATGCGCAGTCGAAAGCGAAAAATCTGTTAATTCAATCGCTTCGTATTTATCACAATCCGGAGTGAAATTTTTAAGAGGAGGAGCTTACAAGCCACGAACATCACCCTATGATTTTCAAGGTCTGAAAGAAGACGGGCTTAAAATTTTGAAAGAAGCCGCAGATAAAAATAATCTTTTGGTTGTGAGCGAAATTGTAGATCCGCGCCATATAGAAACCATGATGAAATACGTTGACGTTTTTCAAATAGGTTCCAGAAATATGCATAATTTTGAACTTTTGAAAGAAGTGGGAAAATCAAATCATTCTGTCCTTTTAAAAAGAGGAATGTGTGCGACGATTGAAGAATTTAAATTTGCCGCCGAATATTTGGCGTGTGAAGGTAACCGCAACATAATAATGTGCGAGAGAGGAATACGAACTTTTGAAAAAGCAACAAGAAATACATTGGATCTGTCGTGCGTAGCTATTTTAAAATCCGAAACAAAACTCCCCGTCGTGGTTGATTTGAGCCATTCTCTGGGAAGAAAAGATATAGTCATTCCTTTGGCGAAAGCTTCGAGTGCTGTTGGAGCTGACGGAATAATGGTCGAAGTCCATAATACGCCCCACGAAGCTTTAAGCGATGGTTTTCAGCAGCTTAATTTTGATGAATTTTCTAAATTAATGCAAGCTCTTAGAGGAGAATGATTTTTATGGATGATTTAAAAATTTTCAGAGAAAAAATAGATATCATAGATGATAAAATAATTAATCTTCTGGTCGAAAGATTCAAAATAATTGAGGATGTATCGGAGCTTAAGAAAAATAATAATATAGAAGTGATTCAGGAATCCCGCATAAGTGAAATCATAGAAAAAGCGAAAAACAAAGCCTTGAAAAATAAGATAGACCCGGCTATATTCCAAAAAATTTATTTGAATATTATTGACTCGGCTTGCGATTTAGAGAAAAAAATTATTGAAAATAAAAACAGGAGAATTTAATGGAGTACGGATTAATAGGCGAAAATTTATCTCATAGTTTTTCTAAATTTATTCATAGCGAATTTAATTTATATAATTACGATTTATATAATTTATCTGAAAATGAACTTGATGTTGTATTAAAGTCAAAAAAATTTAAGGGTCTGAATATTACAATACCCTATAAAAAATCTGTGATTAAGTACTGCGATGCCCTTGACGAAACAGTTAAAAAAATAGGCAGCGCTAATACTCTTGTTATAAAAAATGATTGTTTAAAAGCTTATAATACCGATTATTTTGGACTCAAATATACAATGGACAGGTCAAATATTTTTTTAAAAAATAAAAAAGTAATGATATTAGGCAGCGGCGGGACTTCGCTCACAGCTCGAGCGTTGGTTGAAGATTTAGGCGCAAGTGAAATCATTACAGTTTCAAGGTCTTTAAATGAAAAAATCAATTATAGCAATATCTATGATTATAATTTTGTTGATGTCCTTATAAACACCACCCCTGTCGGAATGTATCCGAATAATTTATGCGAACTTGTGGATATTAACAAATTTAAAAATTTGAGCGGGGTAGTGGATGTTATATACAATCCTCTAAAATCCAAATTATTAATGGAATCAAAAGAACTTAAAATTCCTATCGCCGGCGGACTTCCTATGCTTGTGGCTCAAGCAAAAGCTTCAGCTGAAATTTTTTCCGGCAAAAAAATAGACGATTCGATTATTGAAAAAATTATAAAAAAATTATGCTTTAAAATTTCTAACATAGTCCTTGTAGGTATGCCCGGCTGCGGGAAAACCACTCTGTCTAAAATACTTTCCGATAAGCTCTCAAAAAAATTTGTAGATACTGACCAAGAAATTCAAAAACATTTTCAAGAAAAAATAAGCAAAGTATTTGAAATTTACGGTGAAGAAAAATTCAGGGAAGCCGAAACTGAAATAATAAAAAAACACGGCAAAGAAAACAATTTAATTTTATCCACAGGCGGCGGCGCGGTTGTTAACAGCGAAAATTATTATCCTCTGAAACAAAATTCCCGAATTTACTGGATAAAAAGAGATTTAAACAAATTAGATACCAAAAATCGCCCTCTCTCAAAAAATTTAAACGAAATTAAAAAAATATATGAATCACGACAACTTATGTACGAAAATTTCAGCGACAAAATTATTTTTAATAATGAAAGACTTGAAGATGCAGCTCAAGAAATTTTGGAGGATTTTTATGAAAATATTGATTATTAACGGACCGAATATTAATATGCTTGGAATTAGAGAAAAAAATTATTACGGAGAAAATTCTTATGATTTTCTTGTAAATTCTCTTAAAAATTTGGCTGATAAAAATAATATAGAAATAGATTTTTATCAATCCAATCACGAAGGCTGCCTGGTGGATAAAATTCAAGAAGCTTATTACAAAAAAATTGATGGCATTGTGATAAATCCCGCGGCCTATACCCACACGAGTATAGCCATTTTAGACGCGCTTAAAGCTGTCTCGATACCTACCGTGGAGGTGCATATTTCTGACATAAATAATCGGGATGAATTCCGTAAAAAATCTTTTATAAGTGAAGCTTGCGCAAAAGTTATAATCGGGAAAGGCTTGGCAGGGTACGAAGAGGCTGTCCTTTTTTTGAAAGATTTTTGCCTAAATGAAAATTGATTTTTTGGATATAAAAATTGTGAATTCTCGGCTGAATTATGTTAAAAAATAATTATTTTTATCATTTTATACAAAAAACGCTTGACAAGATATATATATATATATAATGTAAATAAGATTGATAATTTAAATCGGCCGAAGATTATTGATCTTGAATATTTTTTGTATAAGGAGTGATAAAAATGTTGTCAACAAAGGAAAAATCAGAAATCATAAAAATTATTAATGATGTTGACATTCAGGATCTTAATATAACTAAGTTTGTTAGTTACGAGTCTAAATTAAAAAAAGAAATATCTAAAATAGCAAGTGAGTGCGATGATAAAACAAGAACAGCGCTTTTTCGTGTTAGATACTTTATAACAACTGAATTACGGGAAGCTATGTACGGAGATATTATGGATAAAAGAAATCCATTAGACGAAAACCTGTTAGATAAAGACCAAATAACTAAGAATTTGAAAAAATTAGAGCGCAGTAAATTAAAAGAAGTTTTAAACGAAGTAAAAAAGAGCGATGAGCTAGAGGACATGGCCGGAAAAATTGAATTGGCTTTTAAGTCCAAAATTAAAGAATTCGGAAACATAAAATAATATTTATCCCCACCAAATATTGGTGGGGAATTTTTTGACATAAAAAATATGAAATGTCAGTTAAATTATGTTAAAAAAATAATTATTTTTATCATTTTATACAAAAAACGCTTGACGATATATATATATATATAATGTAAATAAGATCGATAATTTAAATCGGCCGAAAATTATTGATCTTGAATATTTTTTATATAATTTATATAAGGAGTGGTAAAAATGGTAGTTAAAAAAACGGACGTAAATGCACTAGTAAAAGAAGTTAAGAATCTTAAAATTGATGATTTTAGCGGTTTGAAAGAAATGCAGAAAATAGTAAAAAATTATGATGGAGAAGAAGAGGGAGAATTATTAGAAACATACTGTACTGATCTTAAGGATGATGTGGCAAGTTCTATATATAAGGGCGGTGCTATGGGTATGCGCGGTGGCGATATAACTAGTAAAGAAAAGTATGATAAAAAACGAAGAGACGCTGGCTTAACGAGTGCTCGCAAAGGTTATGAGGAACTTGCGAAAAAAATGAAAAATAATAAAGAATTGAAAAATTTCGCAGACAAATTAGTAACACCTGTTTTGGATAAAATAGATGAATTCAAAAGATTCGACTAACATTCATCCCCACCAAATATCGGTGGGGAATTTTTGTATATATAAAACCACACAATTTCTTGTGTGGTCAATTTTTTAAAATTTTCCGCCTCCGCCGCCATGCGTGGTCCCGGATGAGCTTTGATGGGTGCTGCTCCCGGAATTCCCTTCTTTAGGTTTGGCAGTTCGGTTTATTCTGCTGAATATAAACATCTCATTGCTGTTTGTGATATTCAAGCTGTCTCTGTCAACATAATCAGTAGCTTGAGCTTTTCTTTTTACGGTTTTCAATTGAGATTTCATAACTGCTCCCACAGTAAATGCAATAGCTATTCCTATTGCAATCGAAATTACGATTTCCAAAACTATGGTAAAAGGTTTTTTCGGTAAATTTTTATTGTCATAAGGTTCGCCTGTTTTTGCTTGAGTAATAAATTTATCACATAACTCCGCATAGGTCTCAAATGCTTTTGAATATTCCGAATCTTTTAAATACGGTTTAATTTCATTTCCGATATACTCAATCCCGGCATCTGTAAAGGCAGTTATTCCAAATCCGCACGTCGAAATATACCAGTCACGTTCCTCCATGTTGATCAGTAGCAATACTCCGCTTTTATTTTCGCCAATACCATAATTATTGTAGTCATAAAAATCATCCGCGTATTCGGTCGTACTTTTACCTTCCAAAGTTTTGGTGCTTAATATTACTACATCACATTCTTGATTTTTACTGATAGAATCAAGTTTAGTTTCTAGTTCAACTTTTTCAGAATCACTTAAAAGAGAAGCATTATCAACTAATCTCGAAGGTTGACTTTGTGCATATATAAAACCTATTCCCATGCACATAAAAATTATAATAAACAACCAGGGTTTTATTTTTCTTTTTATCATCTGTATCACTTCCTCCTATAGCAAATTGATAAGAAGTATCAGTAAGTAAATCAGTATACTTCCAATCCCTGAAGTTGCTCCGATTAATCTCCAATATTTAGCTTTATCCATAGGAAGATCGCCTACAAATTTTCCTGTTTGTCCATTCATTGCGAATGTGTATTTTTTCCCTTTCCATGATGTATTTAATATCCAAACCGGATATAAAGCGTATTTCGCCTCGCCGTTTGTCAAACGTATACTGGTGCTTTCCGGGATTACAGTTGAAAATCCTTTTACTGTCGACGCAAAACTATCTTCAGTAGTACGTTTAACTCGCTCGTTGGCTCTGTTTATGCTTTTTTCGGCTGTTACATCGTATCTGTCCGACATATATCCTGCCAGATAGGCGGTTTGAAAATCCACGGAGTCCGAAAAATTAAAAGGCTCGATGGATTCCATCAGTTCGTCATCCATCTTAGATGAACCATCTACCGGCAAGTTTGAAAATTTTAAATTTCCCTCACGCAAAACGGAGTAAAAATTTGTTTGTGTGTAGATGTAATTATCGTCTGCCCAAGTGTGAATCCTGGTGGCGCGGTACCTTATATCAGCATCCGCCTGCCCTTTAAATAACCAGAACGGAACATATATTCCTTTTATTTCGTCTATATGATTTTCATCTTTGAATATTTTTGGCAGCAAAAACTTTCCCTTTAGGTGTTTCGAGAGCCCTTCTTTAGCGGCCTTCTTATCGAGTTTGAAAGGAATTATATAATCGGGTTTCAAATCTCCGGCAAAATTTCCCATAATTACCACGGGATTATCACAGAAAGGACATTTAGTCGAAGCTGTGGTTTTGTCACCGATTATTTCTCCTCCGCACGATTTACAAACATAAACTTTCATATTTTCGGTTTCATTTTCATTCCATGTGGAATTACACTCAACCGACCAATCTAATTTATCCGGCTTTTTATTTTTTAATTCTTCGTCATATTTTTTGAGTGTTTCCATTTCAAATTCACTATCGCAATACGGACATTTCATTTTTTGAATAGAGCTGTCAAAATTGATTGCTCCTCCACAACTCGGGCATTTGTACTCATTCAAATTGTCTGACATGGAATCACCTGCCTTTTTAATTTTCACTCATTATAATTGCTTTCCACAGTTTGGACAAAACTTAGGCAACAGCCTTCCCTCAAAGGGTTTCCAGCCGCAGTTCGGACATTCCTGTGGAATTTGTGGAGAAAAATGAGGTTTTCCACAATTTTGACAGAATTTTCCAACATTTTCCGAACCGCATTCACATCTCCATGAAGAAGTCGCAGAAGTACGGGCTTTTCCGCAGTTTTGACAAAACTTGCCTGTGGACATGTTTCCACAAGAACATGTCCAACTGTCTTGATTTGATGCATTTTCGTTCTGTGGATTCATTGCAAAAAGATTATTTGTGTTTATTCCTCCAGCGTTTTGCGCCATTCCCATGCCTAAAAATCCCGTCATAGCACCATTCGAATTCGAAGCCGCAGCTTTCATAGCATCAGCCTGAGCTCCTACCAAAGTTGCTGCTGCCATTCCCGGATTCCTCATAATTGCGTTCTTTTGCGCTTGTTTTATCATTTCGGAATCTTCATCCGGTAATGTAATGGGGTTCATAGCGATCGAAACAATTGCCAATCCGCGAAGTTCGGTCCATTTTTTTGTAAGCACTTCATTCATTGCGCTTGCGAGTTCTTCGGCGTGACCGGGGAGTGCGCTGGGTCTCACACCAAGCTCAGAAATTTTTGCAAAGGCCGGTTGAAGAGCGCTTATAAATTCTGTTTTTAATTGACTGTCTATTTCTTCGCGAGTGTACTCTTTTTCAACATTTCCGCATACGTTTGTATAAAATAGGAGAGGGTTCACGATTTTGTAAGAATATATACCTGAACATCTTACCGAAACATCAATGTCCAGACCTATATTTTTATCAACCACTCTGAACGGAATCGGATTAGGAGTTCCAAATTTATTATCAACAAGCTCTTTCGTATTAAAATAATAGACTCGTTGATCCTTTGCGGTATCTCCGCCGTAGGTGAATCTTTTCCCGATGGTTTTAAAAGTTTCTATAATGGATTTGCTCAGTTTGCCATTAAAAATACTTGGCTCGCTTGAAGTATCATAAGTAAATTCTCCGGGCTCGGCGCATATTTCGACTATTTTTCCTTGCTCTACAATCATCATGCATTGCCCGTCTGCTACAGCAATACCCGAACCGTTTGATATTATATTATCGTGTCCTTTGGTGTTTGATGACCTTTCACCAATTTTTTTTTGCCCTCTAACCATCATTGTGTTTTTATCCATGGCTTCACAGTAAAAAAACTCTTTCCATTGGTCTGCCAAAGTTCCGCCGATGGCTCCAAGTCCTGCTTTAATTAATCCCATAAAAATTTCTCCTTTCAATAAAATATATTTTTACAACCTTCGAAGTTTTATTGTACCTGTTATTATTTAAGTTCAATATTTTTTACGATTTCTTCAGCTTCGGCACTATTTTTAAATTCTTTGCCTGCAATAACAATTTTGAATACCTCATTTGAATCCGAAACGTACCTATAAATATCGGAATCCACGCCATTTACATACATGTCGACTTTAACCATTTTCTTATTTCCGAATTCTAATTCAGAGATAGGCGACTGAGAATATTTGCAGGAATATTTTGCAAAATCTTCTTTCATCTTTTCAAAAGGATAAGTCCCATCATTATTTTTTTCTACACCATACACTCCATTTTTTAAAGTTTCAACAGAAACATATTGTTCCGGCGCTTTTTGAATAACTATACTGGGCTTTTGATATTTAGTATCTTTTTCGATACTGTAGGTGTTTTCTAAAGTGACTTTTATGTTACCGTTTTCCACGGTTTGAGTTGTGTTTTTTGTTGAATCTGTATTAGTAGCATTGCTTGTATTTGCGCATCCGCATGAAATCGTACACAGTGACAATGCTACCGATAATAAAATAAGATATTTTTTGTAGTTCATACTAATTCCTTAATTCACTTTAAGCTCAATAGTGTTGAGTATTTCCTTCATCTCGTCGGAATTAAATATCTTTTCAACGTCTTCTTTTTTGGATCCTTCTTTTGTTGAATAGATATGGAACTCGGCATAGCGCTTATCATTCATAGGTAAGCAAACTTCATATCGATTATACGGGGAATAATAGTATGAAACTCCTGAAATTTTATTAAATGTTACCTCTGAATAGTCTTGATTTGAGGATTTTCTCTCTTTTACTTTATTGAAATCTTCGCCCGAGGATATGTTTTTTATATCAACCGCAATCTTGTACTGATCAAATATCCATATGGCGTCTTCTGCGCTCGTGCGCAAGTCTTTGGAGTCAGTTGAATAATTGCATCCTAATTCTTCCGGATACTTAAAAGAAATACTCGTGTTGGTTCTTTCGTCTTCGTGACTGGTCGTTTTTAGTTTTTTCCCGCATCCTGCAAGCAAAATTACTCCGGCTATCATAGCGGAAATTATCCCTGCATGTTTAAAAAACTTCCCCATGATTAAAATTCCTCCTTAAATTTATTATAATCCCTGTACCAATTGTACTCTTTTTATAAAAATTATGCAATATATACTAACTTAAAATTATATTAATAATTATTTTGTTGTTTAATTATAAAACAACTTATTTTGAATAAAATAAATTCCTATGCCGATAATATATGAAGAATTTTATATAAAAGGGGAGTGCTTGGTGAAATTTTTTGATAAAGATAAAAAATTAAACGGAACAAACCAAAGCCAGCAAATCAGTCTTAAAGACCTATCAAACTCAATCGAACACACCTGCATGAAAAGTTGTATCGAAAACACTTTTTTGAACAACATTAAATTGAAAAATAAAAAGAGCACACCTTACAAATAAGGCGTGCTCATAATTTTGTAAGTAGACCTATAAGCCGAATTCTGTCGAGAGTAATCATCTATCTTGACCAAGTGTTGCCACACTGGCTCAGTGCCACCTTTTTTTGCGCCGAGCAAGCGCTATCTTACCAAACAGGTGTTGCTCCAACTAGGGTTTGCCTGACTATGTAGTTTCCTACATGCCGGTGAGCTCTTACCTCACCATTTCATCCTTACCCGAAAAAATCGGGCGGTGTAATTTCTGTTGCACTTTCCCTGAGGTCGCCCTCGGCGGTTGTTAACCGTTAGTCTGCTCTATGGAGTCCGGACTTTCCTCGTACAGCCAAAGCCGCGCGCGATTACTTAGCCTACTCAAACTTATTATATCAAATCTGCTCGAATTTTTCAAATGGTTTTTGCCTTTTGATAGCAACTCATAATGGCTCCGGCGATAGATATTGATACTCCTAAAGCGGTGCCAATGGATCCGGTAAATGATTTCAATTTATTAAAGCTTTCTTCTGCCTCTTTCTTATTTATACACTTAATAATGTGATTTAATTCTCTCTTGCTAAGGGTATTTATTTTACTACTAATTGCCTCGTAATCCTTCCTGATATCTTTGCAAATTTTGTTATACTTTGATATTGCTGCTTCTGTTCCGTTTTTATTATTGGTAAAATCTTTTCTAACAGAGTTTTCTATATAGTTTCTAATTCTTCGTTTAACATTTCTGAAATTACTTCCTAGTACTAACAACTTTCCCGCAATATCATCGTATTTACATATTGGAGAAGAAATGTTAGATTGACTCACTGAGATGTTAGTACATGCTAATTCCATAACGTCTGAAATCATACGTATCATGGAATCATACGAGCTGGTATCTTCGGAATCTTGATTTGTGAAAGCACTAGATCTAAATTCAAGATTAGCATTTCTAACTTTATCGAATAATGCCTTAATGTCGTCTCTGATGGCTAGTGTATCTTTTGACGCTTTTTCTATTTTTTTAGACCAATTTTCTTTAATGTTTTGTGATAACTCCTCTAAACACTGCCATGACGCTTTCAAATCTTTTTTACATACGTCGAGTGATTCAGAGTAAGTTTGATACGTGTCCATCATATCTTGTAGATCTTCAGGGTCGCTTTCTTTAGCCTTACCTTTCACATCATACAGTTCTTTAAATTGATGTTGTATTGTGTAAAAATTAGTATATTCTATTTGGGCATCTTCCAAAAACTTACTTACAACTCCTCCATAAGAAGGAATGTTACCTTTTAATGTAGATACACCGGCAGACTCCAAAAAGAATTTAAGATCTCTTGAGTCTAAACATTCTAGCAACTCTTTTTTTGTGGTCATTTTAGATATAGTTCCCGATAAGTCTTTAGGGTGAGTACATTCGGGTTGTGTTAAGATTTCAAAATTAAAACCATTGGGCAAAAATTCAGTATTAATCGTGTTTTTGTTGATTGTTGTTTGCATGTTAGTTTTTATGTTACTAAAATCTTTATACAAGTCTTCAAAATTTTTGTCTTTGCTTCTTTTCTTTGAAAACAATCCCTTAAGTCCTTTAGTGGATATAGATGCCTTTTTTCCTGATCCGATAGATTCTAATAGTGAGTCTAATTTGTTGAAAATTTTTTTAGTTATATCTTCTATTTTATCCAAACCTTTGCAATTTCTAAAATAAGACTGATACACAGCCACTACGTACAAGGAATTTCCTGTACTTCCTTTCAATGTTTTCAAATTTTCAACAATAGTGGAATTGAATTTAAAAAACGCCCAATCCCCCGGAGCGTATTTCTTAACGTCCTTTTCAAATTTTGAATAAATTTCTCCACAATGTACTAAAATGTTGTTTGGGACGCATACATTGCTGCTGCTGACAGGTGTAATATTTAATTCTTTAGCCATAAAACACTCACTCCTTGTTAATTTTTTTCTTTTAATCAAAAATAATTACCATGGAGTATATTTTATCATATTTTTTTACATTGTCAATGATTTTTTATCGTTATTTCACAATGTTGAATTTGACGTTGTTTATTTTTTGTGAATATTTTTGAAAATTCCAAGACTTGAACTTCAATCCCTGGCAGACGTCATTTAACGGCACAAGAACAAAATCTCTCTCCAACATTCTGGGGTGGGGAAGAGTAAGGTTTGAAGAATTTATCGCTAAGTCTTCGTATAATAAAATATCAATATCTATCGTCCTGGCGCAAAATCGGTGTGTTCGGATTCTTCCCATCGCCGATTCAATCCCCAAACACGCTCCCATGAGCACTTCAGGGCTTAATTCTGTTGAAACTATGATGCAACAATTTACATATTTATTTTGTTTTTCCAAGGTTCCAAACGGTTCTGTTTCATAGAATTTTGAAACTTTCACTACAGAAGTTTTTTCCAAATTATTAAGCGTTTGAATCGCGTTTTTTAAATTATTCATACGCTCCCCTAAATTACTTCCGAGTGACAACACGGCTTCGCTCAAGTTAAAAATTTACCTCTTTTCTTTTCGACTTCTTATGATTTCTATTCCTACATATTCAAAATCTTCCTTAATAGGCGCCTCGGGCTTTTTTAAAGTCAGTTTGATTTCTTTAATTTCATCATATTCATCCAGCAATGAATCGCATAAAACTTCGGCGCATTTTTCCAATAGATTATATGATTTCTTTGTAAAAATCTCTTTCATTTTTCGCATAACGACAGAGTAACTTAAAGTATCTTCAAGTTCATCACTCAAATATCCTTTGGTTTTTGATGTGGTTATTTCGGCATCAATATAAAAATTCTGTCCGTTTACTTTTTCTTCCTGATGCACTCCGTGATACGCAAATATTTTAAAGTTTTTTATAATTATTTTATTCATCAGCACAAATTCCTTTTAGTATTCCGTCCGTGACTTTAGCGGCTTGTACCGCGGCGGCAACATCATGGACTCTTATTATATTCGCACCTTGGCTTATGCAAAGTGTATCCGCGGCTATTGTCCCGAAAATTCTTTCCTCCGGAGGAGGGTTACCGCAATTAACTCCGATGACTCGTTTTCTTGACAACCCAACTAAAATCGCGTTGTTTTTAAGTCTTAAATTTTTAAGATTTCTTATAATGTATGCATCTTGGTCTTGATTTTTTGAAAACCCAATCCCGGGGTCAAAGCACACATAGTCATTCTCCAGCCCGAAATTCAGGCATTCATCCAATTTATTTTTGAAGAAATTTTTAATATTGACGTTGTTTTCATTGTGTGTAATTACTAGACCGCATTTGTGATTTTTGGCTATTTCAATCATTTCTTCGCCCGTGGTTCCCGAAACATCATTAATAATTTCGGCTCCAAGTGCTATACATTCCTCGGCTACTTCAGGATAAAAAGTATCCACAGATATAGGAATTTCAATTTTCCCGTTTAAATTAGAAAGCACTTCTTTTAGTCTATTAAATTCTTCCTTGGGAGAAATTTTTACGAATCCCGGACGAGTTGATTGCCCGCCGATATCCAGTATGTCAGCTCCTTCGCTTTGAATTTGAAGCGCCCTTTCTACAGCAGAATTTATGGAATTATATTTTCCTCCATCAGAAAAAGAGTCCGGAGTAACATTTAAAATTCCCATCACCAAAGTTTTGTCTGCGAGATTGAACGATTTATTTTTAGTTTTAAATATCATATATTTTTTATCACCTTTAAGAGTAAATAAGTTTCAAAGTCAGCACATTTTGAACGGTGTTTTCAGAGTATAATGTTTGAGAAGTACTGAGCTGTTTGTCTTTCGGGAGCGATTTATTTGCAATTTTTATACATTTGAAAAATGTATATGGATTTTTGTTAAGTAAACCATTTTTTACAGATCTAAAATTAGTTGGATTTATCATCAAATGCAACCGCTCTTGCTTATCAGAAGCCAACCTGATCAGTGCATTTGTCAGGGCCACTTCGTCTTTGTTGTTTAAAGAATTTATTTTAATTGAATTTTTTTCCAGATAATTTTCTTCCATATGGTTACATTCCGGCAAGTAAAAATTCAATCTGTCGGTTTGTGAAAAATCCTCGGAATTTTTTGAAAGTCTATTTACTCTGTGAGTTTTATTAATTAATTTATCCGACAAATTTAAATAATCATATCTCTGCAAAAATCCCGCGGCATCCCAAGTAGTGTCAACATGGTACCAGTTGCCATTTACTTTTACGATGTTCCACATATGGGGCTCTGTGTTTCGCGCGCCTGTTACTGTTTGGCATTTTACTCCGCAATTTACTAGTAGCAATTGCATTGCCTTTGAAATTCCTTCGCATACCGCCTTGCCTTCAACCAAGCACCCATACGAAGTGTAAACAAGAGCATTGTTATTGCTTCTTTCATAGGTGCAATGGTCGATTATATAGTCGTGAATATATAATTCTTTCTCGTAATCTGAGCCTTTATTTTTCGCTTCTTTAACTATTTCCGAAACTTTGGCCTTTAATTTTGCAACAGCATTTTTTTGATCATCTTTTGTGAAAGTTGAATTTAATTTTACAATTGTTGTATTCCCGGAATGATTATAGCTGAATGAATTGGATATCCAGAATATTTCCGGATAATCAAATTGAATCGCATAAAGAACCTTTTTTATTTGCGCCGTAGACAAATTACAATTCGGAACGCTGATAGGTGAAATTACGTAGAGGTTGTAATTTTTATATTTTTTGTTTGTGATTAAATCAGCATTCTTTTTTATTAAACTGTAACATTTTTTCTCTGAATTTGTAGAAAGGCTGTCATATCCTATCGATGAATCTGTCGAAACAGAAGTTTCGTTGTTCGAAATTGTTCTTTCGGAAGGTACTAAATTATACATGTTTTCATCATCCTGATATTGATTACTGTTTGATAATAAATTTGTGATAAAATTAAAATTTACGAATTCCGGGTAAATTAACTTAACACAATAGCAGCCTAATGTTAGCATCATCATGAATATAATCAAAAATATAAAAATAATATATCTTTTTTTCATATTATCACACATCCTTTACAATAATATTAATTTTAGGAACAATCAGATTTTTTATATTTAAAAAAAGTAAACCTATTTATAACCATCGCTATAAAAACACCCAAAAGAGTATCCGCTACCCTTTGTATAACATAAGTTAATGTGCTGCTCGTGCTGTCTCCGGATCTCGAAAGTATTACTATAATTACAACGCAGCCTATCGAAACAGCCGGTTTCCTATTTATAACATTGCATGCATATACCACAATAAGTATACAAATCGGGAGCATTATTATTCGTACCCATTCATATGTAGGAAGACCGCAAATTGACTCAAGCGCCAAATATCCTACTATTCCGCCGATTAATGTTCCGATAATTCTATTAATTCCTGTGTCCCAGGTTTGTTCATAGGTCTGTTCCAAACATATAACTGACGCAATGCAGGCGCAGAATATATCTTCATGATTGAAAAACATCGATATAAAAGCGCAGATCGCTACTGCAATGGCCGTCTTTATGGCTCTCAGACCCAATCGGTAATCTTTGTTTATTTGCATATTTATCAAAGCTTTTGCTTTAGTTCTCCTCTCTTACATTTTGGTATTCAGAAATTATTTCGAGCGATTCATCATTTTCTATCCAACTCGAAACATCTATATTTCTGAATTTTTTTGAAGTATCTCTAATGATTACGTTTTTTATCCCGGCATTTATTACAAGTCGCTTGCACATTGAGCAAGGGCAAGTATTTGCGACATAAGAGTGGTTGTCCATTTCTTTTCCGACAAGATATAAGGTCGACCCCAGCATTTTTTCGCGTGACGCATGTATAATAGCATTTGCTTCGGCATGAACAGAACGACAAAGTTCGTACCGTTCTCCTCTTGGAATATTAAACTTATTGCGTATGCAAATATTCATGTCTAAGCAATTTTTTCTTCCGCGCGGAGCGCCTGTATATCCCGAAGAAATTATCTGGTCATTATTTACAATGACTGCTCCAAAATTTCTTCTTATGCAAGATCCGCGCTTCAGAACCGTTTCTGCTATGTCGAGATAATAATTTTCTTTGTCTATTCTTTCCATTTGAATGTCCTTTTTTGCTAATTGATACTTTTAAGTTATCAAATCTAATTATATCATATAAAATCGAATTTTAAAAATAATTTATATGAAAATAGGTTGAATTTGGGTATTTTCCATAGCTTTCTCGATTGTTTTTTCAATAAGATCAAAGTGAGAAACCAGCGACCAAGGCTTTTTTTCGGGGTCGTCTTGGCTGAGAGGAACCAAATAAATATTTTTTGTATTTAAAATTTTCCCTAAATTTTTTGCTGATGATGATAAAGCATCATTGCTTGCAAAAGAAATTACAACAGGCCGATTTATTCTGAGGTGAGATTTAGCCGCCATAGTAACCGGAGTATCCGTCACAGCGTTGCAAAGTTTTGCCAGAGTATTCCCGGTGCATGGAGATATAAGTAAAATATCAAGCATCTTTTTTGGACCTATAGGCTCAGCTTCGGTAATAGTATTTATTATTTTTCTTTCGCATATATTTTCTATTTCATCTCTAAAATCTTTCGCTTTTCCGAATTTTGTGTCTAATTTATATGCATTGAACGACATTATAGGGATTATATCGTGCCCTTTGGCTTTTAATTTTTTCATTTCCTCTATGGATTTCGAAAATGTGCAAAATGACCCACACATCGCAAATCCTATCGATAATTTATTCATAAATTTTTCTCCTTTATAATTGAGTATATTTCTGATTTAATAATTTCTGCCGAACTTTCCGGAAAATATTTTCCCGGAATAGCCAGCGCATGAATGGATTTTATATTAAGTTTTAGCGCAGCCTCTTTATCGACTCCTCCCGGAGGAGAGGCTAAATCTATAACTAATACGTCTTTTTTGAGATTTTTTAAAATATTTTCATTCAACAATATGAACGGCACAGTATTAAAAATAAAGTCATAATCATACATTGCTTGATGCTCCGAGATGTTTATGCTTTTGTACCCTTCTGCTAAAGCCCATGCTCTGTCGGTACTTTTTCGCGCGCTGACCGTCACATAAGCTCCCATACTTTTCAGTATTTTTGACAAAGTTTTTCCTATTTTTCCATATCCTATTACCAAGCACTTGCTTTGATATATCGTAGAATGTTTTTCTTCTAAGGCAATTTTCACAGCACCTTCGGCAGTAGGAATAGAATTTAGTATTTTAAAATTCTCTGTGTAGTAATCTTCTACAGAATATGATTTATTTTTGACTTTTTCGTCAAATTGTTTTAAAATGTTTGGTATAATGCCTCCGAAAATTACTTTATTTTTTACGGAGCCCAGAAATTTTTCATCTATTAAAAGTTCTTTGGAAGAATACGGAGCGTTGATCGTTTTATTGTCACGAGTGACCGGAGTAGGAAGAATTATGTAGTCGGAAAAATTTATTACATCGTCCGGAATATCTGTTTGAAAAATCTGCCGGGAATTTAGCTTTTCCGTGCCGCAGATATGTACTTCGTTGCCGTCTTTATTCAAACTTTTTGCCAAATAAAGAGCACGCAAGTCTCCTCCGATGATTCCGAATTTTCTTTTTTTAATCATAATAATGGCCTCCTTATTCATTTATATTATGATAGTAAGTTTTTGAGTGTTAATTATTGATATAAATATTAGTGGGATGGGATAATTTGAATAATAATTTTTTTAAAATGAATAAACAGGAATTAACTAATGTCCATGAAAAGCTTATCAAAGAATATGAATCTTTTCTAGACAAAAAATTAAGCTTGAACATGGCTCGAGGCAAGCCTGGAGCCGACCAGCTGGATTTATCCATGGAAATGCTCGATGTTTTGAACAGTAGTTCGGATTTTAATAGCGAAGATGGGATTGATTGCCGAAATTACGGTATTAATGACGGCCTTCCCGAAATGAAAAGGTTTATTTCTGAAGCAACAGGAATACCTGCTGAAAATTTCATAGTCGGCGGTAACTCCAGTTTAAGCATGATGTACGATGCAATTTCGCACTTTTTTACTCACGGTTCAGACGGTGAACTTCCATGGGGAAGACAGGGAAAAATAAAATTTTTATGTCCTTCGCCCGGATACGACAGACATTTTGCTATTTGTGAGTATTTTGGTATGGAATTGATAACGGTCCCGATGACCGAAAGCGGTCCCGACATGGATATAGTAGAAAGCTATGTTTCATCAGATAAATCCGTCAAAGGAATCTGGTGCGTGCCTAAGTATTCCAATCCTCAGGGAGTTACATATTCAGACGAAACGGTTAAAAGATTTGCAAAATTAAAACCCGCTGCCAAAGATTTCAAGATATTTTGGGATAATGCGTACTTTGTTCACGATTTAGCGGAAGAAACAACATCTCTGTTGAATATTATAGATGAGTGTAAAAAAAATGGAAATGAAAAATTACCTCTTGCATTTTTTTCGACATCCAAGATAACATTTCCCGGTTCCGGTATAGCATTCATGGCGTGCACGGGAGAAAATTTATCTGCGTTCAAAAAAATGTATAGCATAAAAACTGTAGGATTCGACAAACTCAATCAACTCAGGCATCTTAGATTTTTAAAAGATAAAGAATCATTGCTCGCTCACATGAAAAATCACAGAAACATCTTAGCGCCGAAATTTGATTTAGTAATAAAATTTTTAAATAAAGAGTTTTCACAAAACCCCATATTATCGTGGAAAAAGCCCAAGGGCGGATATTTTGTAAGTGTTGATACATATCCCGGATGCGCAAAAAGAGTCGTGGAACTGTGCAAAAAATGCGGAGTAATTCTTACAAACGCAGGGGCAACTTTTCCGTACGGAAAAGATTTAAAAGACTCGAATATCAGATTAGCGCCGACATTTCCTACCATAAATGAGTTGCAATTAGCAATGGAAGTTTTTTGCTTATGTGTAAAAATAGCTTTCATCGAAAGTTATTTGAAATAATTTTTTATTAAAAACGGAGGTTGTAATTAAGTGGAATGTTTAAAATTCAAGATTTTTAAAAAAGGTTTTTCTTTTGTGGCATGGATGTTCTTTTTGATTTTGGCGAATTGTTTTTATTCGCAGGCTTATGGTTTTCTTTCGGATAATACATACAGTTTGCCCGAGGGCAAGGACATGCTTATGCACCCATCCTGTCATGGATGCTTAACCTACGAGTGGAGTTCCAGTGACGATTCTGTTGTAACTGTAAATGAGTACGGCATAATTCATGCTTGTAGGGTAGGGAGTGCAGAAATTAAAGCAGTCAACAGAAATGACGGTTCGGAATCCGGTTGCCGTGTAGAAGTTACACAGCCGGAACCTGTACGAATGGTGTATTCTTCTCAAACCACGGCGTGTGTAAATAAAGAGTTTGAAATATTGGCAACTACTGTTAAAAATGCCGAGAAAGTAAAATTCGTTATTAATTATGATGGCAGCGCAAAGGTTTACTACACCTCTTCCAAAAGAGACCTGGGAAATTGCTTAGTATGGAAAAAAAATATAAAAATCCCTAAAGAATGTGACGTGAATATTGTTGCTTACGCAAAAATAAACGGTCAATGGGAAACTTGTGGCGGCGCAAAATATAGTCTTAGCGTGTGTCATTGCCCCGGAGATAATTTTTCTGCAAACAGGGAAAAAGGAATAAGCAACAAGGGCGCTGATTTTATCGCTTCATGCGAAGGTTTTGTGTCATGGACATACACTGATAGTGCAAATATTTTAACAGTAGGGTATGGCAGCCGAGTTTATCCTTTTGAACCGTACTACAACAATATTTCTCAAGAAGAAGGCGTCGCGCTGCTTTCCAGAACATTAACTCAAGGAAATTATGTTAAATCTGTAAACAGATTTTTGAGAGAAAATGACATAAAGTGCAACCAGCAACAATTCGATGCTCTCGTCAGTTTTTCATATAATCTCGGCTGTGCGTGGATGTTTAACGGAAGTTACTTAAGTCAAATTCTAAAAAATTGCGGCGGCTCTGCGAGCTACGGAACTGTCAATTCAGACAACGGACTTTGTGTAAGGGTCGGCCCATCGACATCAGCTCGAAGAATTTGCGCAATTCCTGACAGAACTACAGTTGCAATTTTAAACAACAACCCTGAAAATGGAAATTGGTATCGAGTTAAACTCCAAAACGGCAGAGAAGGCTATTGCTGCGGCGATTACCTTAACATTACCCGCGGTGGTGGCGGCGAAAGATCCCTAAGCAATATTAACCTCGGCGAATTCATTTCCGAAGTCTCGGCCTATCATCATGCAGCAAAAAGATGCCTCAAAGGTCTTCTTGCACGTAGATTCCACGAGCTCGACATCTTCATTTATGGCGTATATTCCAGGTTCAGGAGCCAACACTTTAGCTACGGCAACTACCCAATACCCCAATGCGCCAAAAAAATTATGTAACCTATGCGCTCGGTGTTTTCGCCGGGCGCAAATCTTTGTCAAAAAAATCTTCAAATACCCCTTGACTTTTTTTAAGTAAATTATATAATAGATCTTGCAAGCACCATTAGCTCAGTTGGTAGAGCACCTGACTCTTAATCAGGGTGTCCGGGGTTCGAGCCCCCGATGGTGTACCAAGGTGAGGGAGATCTGAGAAATCAGATCTTTTTTTATGCCCAAAGCACCTATAAACATCAATGAAAAGACCACTCGATGACGCTCCGAATGATGCAGGAACCTATATAGTCAAAATCGATGTCGCTGTATGCGATAGATATGACATCACGGCCGACCACTGGACATTCACGATCACAAAGGCCGACCCGAAGATAGACTTACCCACTATAGAGGTACCCTATGAACCTAACTTAAAGCTAGAAAATGTTGGACTCTCAGATGCTACGGGCGGCGCATGGGCTTGGTCTGAGTCTGAGTCGGGGACTGTTATCCCGTCGGCAGGCAATCACCGTTACGAGGCAACATTTACGCCGACCGATTCCGATAACTATAACACCGTGACGCAGTTTATTCTCGTCCAGGTCGGTAAGGCTGACCTCGCTATTGACAATTTTACATTTACTCCGCTGACGAATAATATTTACAGTGGATCCGAGATATCTCCAACCGTGAATCCGAATGGCATTACCGGTGTTGGGGATATAACTCTTAAATATCGCGAGTTGCAAGTGACGGCGAAGGGCGAATTAGCTATGGGAGATCAAAAAGATGAAGCTCCGACCGATGTAGGAACCTACGGCGTTTCGATAGATGTTACCGAAGATGTAAACTACAACAAAGCAAAAGACTTGAAACCAGATTGGGAAAAAGAGTTCAAATCTAATAAACAATTCGAAAAACTTCCTTGGACATTTTCAATTTTGCCTGCCGCGCCCCAACTTCCGGAGGCTCCCAAGTCGGATGACGAGTTCTCTTATGGGGAAAAATTGGACTCCTGGAAGCTGTCACCGGCCGGTTGGAAATGGGTTGATCCGAGTATAATTCTAGCTGCTGTCAATAATGGCTACACGGCATATTATTCTGTCAAAGGTATTGCCGATGATTATAATTGGGGAGAAGCAGTAAAAAATGTCGATGGATTTACTTTTAAACAAGCGTCAGGTTCACTTCCGGATCGAATTGAAGCAGAAGTTACACCATCAGTAATTCTTGCTATTCCAGATTATACAGAACCAGAAAATCTTACGGCGACTTACGGTGATACTTTAGGTAGTGTTGTTCTAGGTACCGGCTGGAATGGTCAACCCCAAAACAATCTGTAGGAGACGTAGGAATACACTATTTTGAAGCCATTTTCACGAAATACAGAAAGAACAGCGAAACTGAAAAAGAAGAAGTAGATGACAATTTCGAAACAGTAACTAAAATGTTAAAGGTGGTAGTCAATAAAGCTACTCCGACATACACTCTTCCTGTAAGCATATCCGCAACCTACGGCCAAAAACTCAGTGATCTTAATAAGAGCTTGCCCGTTCCTAAAGGAGATCAGACTCCAGGTACATGGGCGTGGATTGACGAAAGTCAATCTGTTGGTGATGTAACTGGAACAGGAACAGAATTTGGTGTTAAATTCACTCCAGGAGATCGGAAGAATTACGAAGAATTAAATAAAACAATAACTGTAATAGTGAACCCGGCTACTCCCGAGGCCAGTGACTTCGATTTTAAAGCACCTTCTGACCCCCCCCATGGTCGTCTATGACGGAAATCCAAAAGTAGCCACTGTAACTGCAAAAAAAGAGTTAATGAAGTAGGAGAGATAACCGTAAAATACTATGTCAACAGGTGCTCAGCTTGAAAGTCCTCCGACAAATGCGGGAGAGTATACCGTAAAAATAGACGTAGAGAAGGGCAAAATCTTCAGTGAATTTGAAAATATAACTGCCGATGATTGGAAATTTACAATTAAGCAAGCTCTCTCTGAAAATCCTGTAACACCTACTCTTGATTCTGTTGAATACGGAACAAAACTTTCAGAAATAACTCTGGACGACGGTTGGAACTGGGTAGATGATGCGATTACAACTACAGTTGAAAATCAGGGTTATGTCGCTTACTATAATGTAGAAGAAGATCCTAATTACAACTGGTCTGAAATAGAAGGATACAACCCCGAACTGCACAGAGTTGAAAGAACTTTGAAATTGACGGTATTTGTTGATAAGTCTGGCTGGGGCGAAGAAGTTAAAAACAATGGCGAGATAAATTATGTAGACGAAAACGGAACCACCAGCGCAGAAGTTGTAAAAAAGGACGTGACGTGGGTAAAAGAAGAATCCGATGGAACAGACGCTTGTACGGCGTAGACAATTCTGAAGGTGAATTTGAACTCGGCTCACGCTTCTGGGTGAGATGGCTCAACAAAGAAAAAGATAAAGAAGAATGGGAATATTACTACAATAATCTTGATGAGAAGCATAAAAATGCGGTGAATTCCGGCAGACTTTGGATATTCTTAGCCGGCGTGACAGCGCCGAATGGCCAAGAGTATAAAGAGTTTAATAAAGATGTGAAGTTCTATATCCAACTGGGCGAAGACTGGGATAAAGAGGATATAAACGCAGTATTTATCAATAGTGGAAAAGACGAAATTGTGGGCGCTTCTTACGCAGATAACATGTCGTGCCCCGAAGGGGAAAAAGAGTTTGCAATACTCAATCTTAAGCATTTCTCTCCTTACGCTGTTTATGACAAAAACAGAAACGAAACAACTTCCGACAAAGATAGCGACAATATAATGAATAAAGTATGGAGCTTATTCACCACAGGAGATACTGCCACACCGCTAGTACTCACAGGACTTGCAGTACTTGTGATTGCTTCGGGAATAACTATGATAATCCTTAAAAAGAAACGTAAAAAATAAAGAATATTAGAAATACAAGCCTCGGGGATGTTCCCGGGGCTTTGTGGTGTAGTTATTTGACGGCTCATCTTGTTAATTGTGGATATAAAAACATTTCGTTTGTGTTATATCATGTTTAAAAATTAAATTTTATTAAAAAATATCGCAATGATATTGACATTTTTTGAATAAATGATACAATATGTAGTGTGGTAACTTTACAATTTAAGATGATTTAGACGAGCTTTTAGTAAATTTAAATTATCTTTTTGTTTTTTACTCACAAATAAAAAATTATGGGGGTATAATTATGGAAAACAGTAATGAAAAAGTGTCAAACAAAAATTTAGAAAAAGTGTCCGGAGGTTTTTCAGGCGTAAAAAATTCTTGCAGCACACCAAGTAGTTTACATGTTACGCAGGAAGAATATGATTGTTTAGTGGATGGCGGCTATATAGTTGATGGCAAATGCAGCTGGGATAAGCTCGGGGAAATAGGAAATTATTTAAATGAAAAAGGGTACAAGGGTAGAATTTTCCACACAGGTCATCGCGAACCGGGGGAGAAGCTCTGTACAGGTGTTAAAATCACCATAAATAAAGAAGTTTCAAACGAAAACTTAAATAAAGTTTCGGGCGGCTTCAAAGACTTGTTTGATTACAGACCAGAGAATATTAGATCTGCACTTAGTGACGAAGAGTACAAATTTTTGGAAGATGGAGGCTACATCGTTGACGGAAAACTTGTATCTAGCCCTCAGCGTGCAGTTTATGCCTTAGTGGATGCAGGATACAGACTAGAAGACGAAAATACTGCAAAATAGCCTTAAGACGCTAAATTAAAATTCTAAAAGTTTAAAAGTTATGAAGGTATAATTATGGAAAATAGTAATGAAAAAATTTCAAACAAAAATTTAGATAAAGTTTCGGGCGGAGCTAAGTTTGACCACGAAGTTCCATACGGTAATACCACGTTAAGATTTACTGACGAAGAATACAAGTGTTTAGTTGAAGGCGGATATATAGTAGATGGGAAAATGGATAAGAAAACTGTTAGATTGTACGACGCTATAGAATATCTGGAAAAGAAGGGTGTTGCTAGTAAAACTCCATGTGTTGGCAAAGACATATCCGTGGATATGCCTAAGAACATATTTACGCATTCTTAAAATCTATCCGACAATCTATCGATTAAAATTTTGATTTTAAATCAAAAATATTATATAATCAATAATGGTAGTAGGGGACTCGTTGTAAATCAAAGAGTTCCCATTTTTAAATATATTTATAAAAAATAATATAATCGGAGCTTAAAATATGATACATCACGGATTTAAAAAAGGTAAGAGAGTTTTAGTTATATTAAATACGGGCGAGCATGTAGTCGGGAAATTTAAAGGAAGCAGCAGCTCGTACATTGAATTGGATAACGGAAAAATTAAATGGAGTAATATAAGATCTTCCACGATATACAAAGACAGAATGGCAAAGCAGTAAGATTATCATGCTTCTATGAATCTTTAAATTTATTATTGCCGTGATGGTACTATATAGTCCGCTGACAATTAAAAATGCCGGAGGCTAATCTAACTACTTTTAAATTGGAGGTCGATATCTACCCGGAATATCAAAATTATTTTAATGTACGGCTTGCCATATAACCAAACGTGGCGCAAGAGTAAGGTCTTACTGTAATTTTTCAAAAAAGAGGTACACGTATGAAAAAAATTATTTCATGGTTTCTGTCGCTTTTGTTCGTGACTACTTTTGTTTTTCCGATAGCAAAAGTAAGTGCTGTGGATTATCAAATTCATGTCGCAATATTGTGCCCGAACAGAGAAGAAGCTTTAAATTACGCACACAAGCTGTGTGAGCATAAAGGCGTCGAACGTCCGATGTATGTTGAGTTTACATCTGAAGTTAATACCGAAGAACTTTCAACGGTAGTTCGCGCCGAAGATATTGATACAAATTATCATATTAAATTCCATATTATTCCTGAGGGTGGTGGTGTGTCAGATTTAGATAGCATTATTAAAAAATGCAGCGCGGTAATTATTCTTTACGATATTTCCGATCCGTCTTTAGATCCTATTGTAGAAAGTACAACATTTTTTCCAAAAGACTTAAAAAAGTTAAAGGATACTCATTCTCTGCTTACTTTCTATATAGATCACTTACAGGGAAATTGGTTTCGTAGAAATTGGTGGCACAATGCCATAAATTTTGTCACTTAACGAAACAAGAGAACTAACAGATCGTGATGGTATGTACAAGTTAAAAGATGTATATTTTTCAGAAGATACTCTTTCTCAGAGGGCGGGATATATCGTTAATAATCAAACTAAGCAAGTCAGAGTAAAAGATCAGTAATGAGAGATTATTCTGAATTTTATGGCGAAGTATTGGGTTTCTCAAAAAGCTCCTCAAAATTAAATAAGCAAAAATAAATCCGCCGACAATATTATCGGCGGAAAATTTATTTAAAATTAAATTATAGATTTTTTCTTCTTAGCATAAACAGTTATTCCAAACATTGTTAATGCGCTTGTTGCGATTAAGGAAGCCCATACGAGAACATTGTTCGTGTCTCCGGTTTTAGGATTGCTTGTTGCGATTTTGTCTTCTGCTTCTTCTTCAACATTCTTCGCTACAATTCCGTACTGGCTTAAATGTGATGTTTCAAAAACTATGTATCCATCTTTTATTGTTGCCGGTATAGTTTCTTGTATTTCGCCATCTGAAATATATACTACTTCATATTTGTTAAATCCTTTTAAGTCTTCCGGCAATGCAATTCTTATTTTCATTTTAGTATCGCTGATTCTAACTACTTGTCCATCTTCCAACAAGTTTATATCTACGATATATTTAACATTTTTATTTGCTAAGTTTTCCGGAATTTCTACAGGTGTAACATCTAATTCGTAGTCTGCGCTGATACCGTCTGCGAATTCAATTATTGCTTTTGTTTCTCCTGTGCTTTGAATTTCTTTAACTGTTTCTGGTTTTTCTGAAGATGTGGACGTAGGTGTCATTGCCAAATCTGTAGTAATCCACATTGTTGAAAATTTATTAACATCCGGTTGTGATTCCCAATCTGATTCATGGTATTTATAATATTTACCATTTATTTTTAGTTTAGTATCTCTTGTAAAAAAGTATCCTTTGTAATCATATGATACAAAATATATTCCATAAGTATATGTTTTACCATCCTCAAACGTGTTAAATAATTTGTCAGGATTGTTGTCATTCCACATACTGCCCAAATGATGTCCTTTATTACCTCCATCTGTTTCCCAAGATTCATCTCTAAGAACATAGGGAGCATCATCAGATACTTTTCCGGTAAATGCAGGTGCATCCCCTGCTTTAAAACTAACTGTTACATTGTTTATTTCAACTTCATCAATATATTTTTCTTGATAAACAGTTGGCTTTATCGTTTTTATTGCAGTTATATAGAGTCCTCTCTCATTTTTTGTTACATTTTTTGCATCTACTTTTTCACTGTTTACATATACCTCTGTATTGTCTACAAATGTATATCCATCTCTTTGTATTAAAGAGATACTATACATATAAGTTTTTTCCTCTTCAAAAGTAGTTATTTTCTCTTTCTCTTTAAGTGCTTTATTTTTTTCCTCATCAGAGTACCAATACTTAACAGGATTAGATTCACCTTTTTCATTAGTTTCCATTTTTTCCCAATATTCATACTCTATATCATATTGATTTGCAGATTCACCACTTTGCTGGACAGTTGCTTCTGGCTTATCTCCTGCATAGTAATTATATTTTGCAGGGCCTAATTCTACTTTGCTGATTTCTGTCGCTGCAAATGTTCTTGTCGGAATAAATGAAAGTGCCATAAATAACATAAAAAATGTTGTAATAAATCTTTTTGCTATCGTATTTTTCATAACGTCATCTCCTATTTAAATCTTAGTTTCTTTAAGTAAAAATAAGTAATCACAATAATTTAATTTTACCTCCTTTTCAAAGTCTAGAGAAAATGTTCTATGTATTTTTGTACATTTTGCCTACAAATAATTATATACCAAAAATAAAAATATGCAAGTAAATTCGCGTTAAAAATCAAAAAAATTTGCTGTAATTATTTCTAAATCAAATGGAAAGTGGGTATTTTGTAAGCATAAAGAAAGAGATACTTACGAAGTGCCGGGAGGCCACAGGGAGAAAGGCGAATTAATTTTAGACGCTGCAAAACGCGAACTAAGGGAAGAGACAGGGGCGATTGATTTTACAATTAAACCTGTTTGCGTATATTCTGTCAAAGAAAAAATAAGAGTAAATGAAAATATAAAAAACGAAACATACGGAATGCTATACGTTGCCGAAATTTACTCGTTTGAAGAGATTCATAGCGAGATAGAAAAAATTATTTTTGCGGACGGCTTAGTGGATAATTGGACATATCCGCTTATTCAACCTAAATTAATACACGAGGCACAGAAAAGAGGATTGTTATAAATTCCGGCTCTAAAACAGTAAAAAATAACGCAGGGATATGTAAATACATCTCTGCGTTTTATTGTATGTAGAAAACAATAATCGATGGTTCCGTGATAGATTAAACTATGATAGATCAGTTTTGTAAAGAGACGGTCTCCTAATTAAAAAAAGCCGTCTCTTTTTAACCGGTGAATTCAACCAATGTTATATTATGGAATATACTTTTATACTCACACGTGAATCTGAAAACTTGCACGTAACACCTATTATTAAATTTAGCATTACATTGAATACTTACAACTATTCAAAATTCTCGATTTCACATTTTCGCCACCTTAATTTTTCGCATATTATCCAAGTTCCGTTTGGCGAGGAATATGTGCAATCCGGGCTGTCTGCCCAAAAAAACTTACCGTTTTCTTTTTTGATAGTAGCACCAAAAATTATGCAATCATAGTTTTCATCATTAGGCTCTAGGTTCAGTTTTACCAATTTGTCAAATACAAGTTCTATTGCTGAACAGTTTTTAAACTGTGAGTGAAAAGTTAGAGATAAAGCACGTTCGGTATTTATCGGATTCATAGAAAAATCAGATTTGTCTACATAAGCACCACTCTTATATTGCATTGAAACTATACAGCTATCATGAAAATTATTAAATACTTTCAATAAAAAATCTATATCATCTTGTGTTTCTATTATATTCCATTTCATAAAAAAATTCCCTTCATGAGTTTTTAGTTATTTCGGTAACTATAATTAAACGATACATTTTGGAATCTTTTTCCTTAGAATAGCCTTTACGTATCCATGCAGGTCTGCCGCCTTCTGTAATTATATCATACTGTATAAAGGCTTATTTGTAACTTCATCAATCACAACGCTAACTCCATTGTATATTGAATCAGGCATAACTTCGTTCAAAATCTTCAACATACTTTCTGAAATCCACATTTATATATAACTCCTTAGTTTTATTACTTTCATTATCTTTATAATCAAATTATTTTAAATTTTCTATTTCGCTAATTGATAATCCTGTTGCAGCAGAGATTTGTTCTAAAGGTAAATTAATTCTTAGAAGGTTTTTAGCTATTTCAATCTTACTCTCTTTGAGACCCTGTTCTTTGCCTTCTTTCATACCTTGTTCATAGCGTTCTTCATTAATTGCCATTTCGTTTTGTAAATACATTTCTCGTTGTTGTGCTTCATGCCTTATGGCTTCATCATTACTCAAGTCTTGGAGTGCGTCATATGCTTTTTCAATTTCCGGGTTTTCATGTGCAAGCATTTCCATCTCCTCCTCATTGTTGGTCTTTATGAATCGAAGCCAATCCCAAAGGTTGGTTCCGTCATCAGCTTTCGGCAATTTCTTGAGTTCAAGCAAATCAACTTCTAAAAGGTCTGTAAACATTGAGTTATCTTTCTCGTCACGCATACTGTACTTATGAAAATATCTGTTATCATTAGTCAAGTTATGCTCTGCGGCAATTATTATACTTACACTCTTTTTAATATCTTTATACTTAAATCCCTCACAACTTTGGTCTTTAACCATGTTAGCTAGGTAAACAATAATTCTCTGTTCCATAATAGGAGAACGCTTAACTTGCATTTCAACATCAATTACATGAGATTTCGTTTTGACTTTTATATCCAAAATGTACTCTCCGTCAAGTGCAGAACCTTTTCTTGTGTGGGTATCTAAAAATTCTAAATCTTCAAATTCTTCATCCGGAATATTAAGGATACACTTCAAAAAATCAGCCATACAGCTTTTATTTCGTGTAAAAATTTCTTTGAATACTTTATCATTAGTTTTACTCAATAATTCACGTTTCATTTCATTCACTCCAATTTGCCTACCTTTCTTTGTCAGAATATTATATCATATTTTTAAATAATTTAAAAGTTGTATTTTTTGTGTAACTATTTTCAAGTTACAAGTAAATTGAGCAATTCAATATTATATATTTCAGCTAATTTAATAAGAGTAAAGATCGTCGGCAAATTTTTTCCAAGCTCATAATATGCAATGCGAGAACGATTTAAACCGACAGCGAGACTTGCCGTACTTTGAGTAATGTTTGCTTTTTGTCTTGCTAATTTTAAATTTTTCCCAGTTCGTTGCTATTTTTAATATATCTTGATTTTTTTATCATAAATTTATTTTCCTCCCTTTTAAATTAATTCGATGGTTTTGCATTTGCTTAATTGTTCTGCTTGATGTTTCGTAAGCTGATAAAATTCTGTCATTACCGCTGCTTACGGCTTCATCGTTCATTTGTTTATCTTCTTCACATACTAATATAAACCGCTAATACATTTATTTAAAAATTCATCTTTGTAGTAATTTAAAAGTGTTTCAGGTTCTTGAATGAAATTCAAAATTTCATCAATATTAATTTCTTTTATTTCATTATTCCTAAATCTTAAATTCATAAAGTCAATTAAACTTTTAATTTCGTCTACAAAAAAGTCTATTTTGCCGAATCCCTTGCTTGATACTCCTCCCAATATTCAAGATGATGACTTAATTCTTCATCTAATTTCATATTATCTGTAAAATATAAGATGATATTTTGAATATTTTCGATTTTTGATGGGGGTATTTTACATCATAAATGGCACAAAAAATTTTGGAATCCGCTCTAGTAACCATATTACAAAATCTCAAAGCCATATGTGTACAATCAAAAATAACTTCTAAAATCATTCGGCTTAATCAAGATATGGAGTAAAAGACTAGAATAAAAAATTTTATTTATGGTCTCAAATAATAGCTATAATCTTGATTTTCCAGAAGAAAAAACAATTAGTCATAAAACAGTAAAGCAAAACTGCCTTGATACTCTGAAATTAATCAGAAAATCAAAGCAGTTGTTTTAAGTATTTTACATTCGTCCAAGTCACTAAAAAATCAAAATATACAGGCATATCTCTATGCTAACAGTTTTTCCTGTCTTATCTATTCAGTGCTATTTTTATATTCTTTAAAAAATTCAGCTACAGATTTATAGCTTTGTAGTAGCTATTAATATTTTACGCCTTTTTTAAATTCAAATACTGATAGCCATTTATCAATAGATTCTTCTAGGTAATGTGCAACTAAAAATACCATCTCTGAAATATCTTTACCTTCAGTATGATATTTTTCAAAGGCTTCATAATATTTTTTTACATCTTTATATTTTATATCTATTGGAGGATAGCCATTTAGCATTAATTCGTAATTTATAAGAAGACGACCTGTTCTTCCATTCCCGTCTATAAATGGATGTATTCCCTCAAAGATAATGTGCAAAAGAGATACAGCTTCAATAATATGTTTTGTTTTTTTTATTTTTGGATAATTCTTTATTAATTCTTCCATACTAGATTTTATTAAATGAGGCTGAGGTGGGGTATGTGAAGCCCCATTAATCCAAACAGGGACTCTTCTATAAACACCCGCATCTTCTTTTTTACCCATTAGTACCAATGAATGAATATCTTTTATGAAACGCTCGGAAATTTTAACTTTAGACTTCACCATTTCAATAACCCAATCAAATGCTTCTTTATGGCCTAGTATCTCTAAGTGATCTTTTAAAGGTTTTTTATTTATTGTGACTCCTTCTAAAACTAAGGCTGTTTCTTGGAGTGTTAATGTATTTCCTTCTATAGCATTTGTATTATATGTATACTCCACAAGAAAGTTATCATTCAGCGCTTTTAATTCGGTTTTGGTTAGAGGGCAGGTCTTTCTAAATTCTTTTAATTTTTCATTTTTGGAATCTATTCTAGAAAACAAAGATATATATTTTTCATCAATATTTTTTCCTTTTAATTTACGTCTGTCTAATGGTTTTAGAGAATCAGAGGGAATTTTCCATAACTTCCCTTTTTGATAAGCATTGGGTATTTTTCCTTCAGAACAGAGTTTTCTAACTCTTCTTTCACTTAAATCCCATGCTTTAGCCATTTCTTTAACATTTTTGTATTCCAATATATCACTTCCTTTTTATTTTAATATATAATATTATATAATATTTGAGGAACAATATCAATCTTATTTTTGAAAATATATGATGTTTTATTCCTCAAATATATAAAAATAAATACCCATAATATTTTGCATTTAAACAGTCAAACTGCAAGTATTTTAAATAATTAATCGCTTTTTATGTTAGTTTATAATCTTAGGGGTGTACAAATACGTCCGTAACAACCCATCTAAAATTTTTAAATTCCCAAGTTATTTTTGCACGAACTTTGTAAGCTCCTCCTAGATTTCCCTCAATGCTATCTGTTTTTTTATACGTAAATCTGTAGGCCGAATAGGCTTTGTTTCTATACCAATAACTAATAGGGAAGGTATTATTGTGTTCCTCTGTTATTTCACCTTTACCTTTTAGGTATCCATCGCCGTAGTCAAGTCTTTCAAAAAGCTCTTTAGAAATAGTATTTTTTAAGCTTTCGTTGTACTCGCCATTGTTATTGAAAGCGAGATTAATCAAATAATTTGATTTAAAGCTTAAATAAACACAGTTTAGAAGATAAAATGCAAGAAATGAACTTACAGAAATTAGAGAAATTTTTTTAGCTTTGCGTAGTGTAGTTTCTTTAAATAAGTGTTTTGTCTTTTTAAATATTAAATACATTGCAAGTAATATCCCCGACAGTATGCATGAATAAATACACAATTCCCAAGGTAACATATAATCACGTAATCTATCATATTCCAAAAATCCAAACGGATTAACAGCTAATGCATAGTTATACATATTAAAAATCGGTATAGTGATAATCAAATTATAAAACGACAGAATATTAAATATTGATAGAAATTTTTTCATAAAGCCTCCTACTTATTTTTACGATAGCACAAAAATACAAAAAATCAAAGATAACCCTTGGGTTTTTTGACAAGACGATATATTGTATATAGTATTATGTAATATATCCGAACAAATATATGAAAAATTAATAAAACAAAAAGGAGAGTGCAAAATATTAAGAAAAACCCTATCGCTGACGTTGGCGATACTGGTCAGTATCCTGGGCATACCGCTGGCGGAGCCGCAGCAAGCGCCGCTGGAACTTCGAATCCGAAATATTTGTCCAAGGTTATTATAGATGCCACGGCGAGCAGCTCGTGGGACAAGAAATATAGTACATCGGTCTACGACGAAATAATTAATAATTATAATACCTACACAACGGCGCAAACCGCGCTCAAAATCGACTCTGCTGAAAAGCTGGCAGCCTTCGCCGGAGCGGTTAACGTCGGCCATAAGGATTTCGATGGCAAATATATAAAATTTACCAAAGATATTAATCTTATGTGTGACGAGATTAATCTAAGCGTTACCAAGAAAACCGACACCACAGATCCCAGTAAATTCAACATAAATATAACAGGCACTGCGTCAAATGTATGGGTGCCGATTGGAAATAGGACCACCAAGTTTAATGGTACTTTTGGCGGCGACGGACGTGAAGTTAGTAACATGACTGCACTTGTGAAGGTAACTGGTGATTATGCTTACGCCGGCCTTTTCGGATACGTAAATGGTGGAAGTGTAAAAGCACAGGAGTGACGGGTAATGTTTACGCTTCTTCTCCTTTTGAACGTGCTAATGCCGGTGGGTTGATCGGTAATAGTAGTAATGACGATAGTATAAGCAACAGCTATTATTATTCTGATGCTAAGTTGGAGGCAAAAACAATCCCAACCTACGGCGTGGGGCTTACTCTTGAAGAGATGACTGGCATCGGAGAAGGTAGCGCTACGGAAAAAATGACAGATTTAAGCGAAGATAATTTGATTTTTAAGAATGATCGCGTGAAAATCAAGTATTTACCATGTTTAAATAGTATTCCTTATATTGAAAACACAAACCCATCGCCTAGATTCCTAGTTTCTGTGGACTCTACAGCTATAGCCCTTGCGGCTAGCGACTTTGTTTTTAAAGCACCCACTAATTTAGCCTACAACGGAGACCCAAAAGAAGCCAAGGTAACTTCAAAATTCTCAGAAATTTCTGACGATAAAATAACCGTAAAATACTATAATCCAGCCGGAACTAAGCTCACACCGCTCCGACAAATGTAGGAACTTACACAGTCAAAATCGATGTAGCCGCAGGCGATAAATATGAGGCGCAGACCGACATCACGGCCGACCATTGGACATTCACAATCCCAAGGCCGACCCGACGATAAACTCAACTGCTACAAGCGTAACATATTCGCCGGGCTTAACGCTAGCAAAAGTTTCTCTCCCAAATACTGCAGGAAATACGCTGGGCTCGTGGGCGTGGACTAACTCTAGTACTGCGATTTCTAGCGTTGGAACGTGCGGATATCTAGCGAAATACACACCTACTGATACCACTAATTACAATTATTTCACCAAATCCATCATAATCACCGTAAACAAGGCCGACCCGACGATAAACTCAACCTCCACAACCGCAACCTATAAGCCTGGTTTAACGCTAGCAAAAATTTCTCTCCCGAGCACTACTGGAAATACGGCAGGTTCATGGACATGGTCTAAATCCACTACTCCTATTTCCAGCGCCGGGGCGCACTACTTCGAAGCAAAATTCAAACCCACCGATTCGAAGAATTACAACGAAGTAACGAAGTTCCTCCTCGTTACTGTCAGCAAGGCCACTCTCCAGGCCAGCGATTTCGACTTTTCGCTTCTATCTAACCTCGAGTACAGCGCTGATTACAAAATCGCTACCATAACCCGAAAGCCCGAAATAAAAGGCATAGGCGAACCCACAATTAAGTATTTCACAAAAGTAAATGGGAAACTCACTCCGCTGGAAGATTCGTCCGGGAAGTTGCTGATACCGACGGATGTCGGAACATACTACGTAGGAATAAATGTTGGCGAGGACACAAACTACAACTCCGCAAAAGGTTTGACCTCCGACAATTGGAATTTCACCATAACCCCTGCCGGCTTACATACTTACCGTCTTGGCAATGGATCACAGATCTACCTTGTCACCAAGTAATTCGAAAAATTAAAAACAAGCCTCGGGATTACTTCCCGGGGCTTTGTGCTGCAGACTATAAGTATTTAATTTTGATTTTAGATTAAAAATATTATATAATTAACAGTTGTAGGGAACTCATTGTGCAAAAGAGTTCCTATTTTTAAATTAATTTACAAAAATATAATCGGAGTCTAAAATATGATACATCACGGATTTAAAAAGGGTAAAAGAGTTTTAGTTATATTAAATACCGGTGAGCACATAGTCGGCAAATTTAAATGGAGCAGCATAAGATCTTCGACGATATACAAAGATAGAATGGCAAATCAGCAAGATTATTCCAATGATGATGCTTAGTATATTTTGTGAAATTTTAGTACGGTGTTTCTAATTGTGTTAAAAGTTAATCGATGGGTTTAGATTGAAAAAATAGTATATTTTCAAACCTTACAAAATTTGTGAACATATCCCAACAATTTTAACAGAAATTTCAACATTTTTAGTTTCTTGGGTAAATCTATGTGGATTTTTTTCTCAATTTTTATATGGAGATATTTGGAATTTTTTTAATAAATTAAATTGCCTTTTAGCTGAGCGAATGCTATAATAAAATGGTGAACCTCATTAGTGGTGAGGTCTAGTGAGTGTTTACATTTGTTGTTTGTCTTTACCGGTAGATGAATTGCATTTTATATATTTTCAGTTGGATTTTGGATATTAGAATTAGCAAGACTTTTGATGGAGTCTTGCTAATTTTTTGGTCATCGGAATAGGGGAGATTTAAAATTAAAAATCTAGTATTTGATATTTAGAATGAAACAAAGGGTAGAGTTAACTTTCTCTGGTTGTGGTCAAGATAAGTCACTACTTTGCGGTTATAAACCGCATGATTATCTAGAAAGAATATCGCAGAGAAAATTTTTATATTTTTATCGTTTGAATGAATCATTTATTATTTGTATGTCATAATTTGATTTTAAAATATCGAATAGCGTGTGTTCTGTATTATAAACTTTCACATAATTTTCACGGAGATTTTTTCTGATGTTTTGGGTCATTAAAGATAGATAATGTCTGATCTTTTTACATATGTCCTATAAAACAAATTTATATAATGGATATTTGTATATAAATGAAAATATTCGAGATTAAATAAACAAAAAATCCGCCGATAATGTTTTCGGCGGAAAATTTATTTAAAATTAAACTATAGATTTTTTCTTCTTATTGCTAACAATTATTCCAAATACTATTAACGCACTTACTGCGAATAGGGAATACCATACGAGAATATTGCTTGTGTCTCCGGTTTTAGGAATGCTTGACTTTTCATAAATTTTTCCGGATTCCTTGACTTCAAAATTTGTACTGGCTTCGCCATCCGTGTATACGAAAGTAATTTTATGTTCGCCTACAGAAAGCGTTTTAAGATATTCATTTTTCAAAGTTACAACTGTTGAACCTGAAGCAATTGTATAATTTTCTTTATCAACCCATTCATCATCGACCTTAATGCCAACAAATTTTGATATATCTCCGTCTATACGGAAAGTCAATGTTTCGTCGCTGTTCTGAACCCAGGAACTGTTCGCGCCTTCGATTACTTCATATTCGGTGGCTTCTCCTGTAGCTTGTGGTGTCATGGTTAGATCGGTGATGACCCACATGGTGTCGTCGGAACCATCGCTCTCATCGCCTTCATAGCGCTTGTAATTCACAAATTCGCCGTTGATTTTCAGTTTGGTGTCGGGCCCGAATACATAGCGGTCGCCATAAATAGTCGTTACATACACACCATAGTGATAGGTCTTTCCGGCTTCAAAATTGGTGAATTTGTTTTCATAAAAATTACCGAAGTCTGTAGACATCGCGCCGGTCTTGCTGTCCAGTTCCCACCATTCGCACCGGTACGCATAGTCAGCGCCATCGGGCACCTTTCCGGTGAACACTGGCTTATCGCCGTCCTTAAAGCTGACAGTTACATCGTTGATTTCTACCACGTCGATAACGGTCGGCGTACCCGTGGGTGTCCAATGTGCTTTCAGGGTAATGTCCTTGGTGACATTTTCGTTAAAGGTATATTTTTCTTCCTCCAGGTACCATCCGGTAAAATCATAGCCGGATTTCTTTGGGTCGGCGGGCTTGACTGCGGGAGCGTTTAGCAGCCTCTGTTCAGGCACAGCACTACCGCCGTCAGAGTCAAAGTTCACAGTGAATTCATTAAAGGAATAAGGAAATACACCGCAGTCTTCAAAGGTGCCTCCGGTCATTGTGACCACGGCCGTATCGTTTTTGCCGTACACCGCAATGCCACTTCCACCTAAATCTACTTTGCAGCTTTTTATAGTGCCGCCAGTCATAGTAAAGCGACCATCTTCGTAAATATTCACCGCTCCTCCGTTGTTTCCGGCAGAGCATTTCTGAATGGTACCGCCATTTAATTCAAAAGTGCCGCGCTGCTTGATAAATACCGCTCCACCGTCATCATCGGCTCTGCAATTACCGATGGTGCCGCCGTTCATGATGAAGGTGCAACCGCTGCCTATATCCACTGCACCACCGTCATCGATGGCTTTACAATCCATGATGGCACCTCCGTTCATAACAAACTTACCATACTTGATCGGCGTTTCCGTTACACCTGTGTTGGCTACATCCACGGCACCACCATCTTTTCCGGTAGTGCAGTTTACGATACTGCCGCCTTTCAAGGTTAATGTGCCTCCATTGACATTAAATCCGCAGTTTTTGTTTTGTCCATCGATTTTTCCTCCGGTGCCGCTATCCTTCACCGTCAGGTTTCCGTTGCTGCGTATCGTAAATATATCCTCACCCGTCGAGCTGTAGCTCAGTGTATACCCGTTAAGATCTAGAGTCACGGTTCGCTCCACATCGAGACCTGTTGGAAGCTCATCGGGATCTTTTGGAAGCTCTATTGGAAGCTCGATGTTTCCGCCCAGCTTGATCTCCGCACGTTCTGCATTTTCTAATGCCTCCTTCAATTGTGTTGCATTGCTGACTGCTGGATCCTCTGCAAAAGCCGGGATCGGCACAAATGAAAGCGCCATGCAAAGTGTAAAGAACATTGCCACAAATTTTCTTGCTAATCTGGTTTTCATAATTTCCTCCTCTTTTAATTTAAAATTTTGTATATTTTGCTCACGAATAATTATACAACAAAAATAAAAATATTCAAGTAAATCTGCATTAAAAATTATGTACTTTTATTTTTGACCTAATAGTAAAGAAATGTCTAACAAAGTCGGTAAATATGCTCCTCAAATTGCAAATTTAAAATGTTTATTGGACTTGAACTTAAAAAAGTGTCTTTTTGAACTTAACAGACATACAAAATATAGATGATCCATTGGTTCGGCAGATTATGACTTATCGCTACATACATGGCTTTAATTGGCAGAAAATTGCATTTAGTGTAGGTGGGTATAATCCTGCTGATAGTCTAAAAAAGAAATTGTATAGATATTTAAAAAATGAAAACTTGTCCCTAAATGTCCCTCTTTAAGTAATAAAATGATATTGTAGAAAAATATTTAAGAATTCTTTTTAAGGGTTCTTTTTTGCTTTCAAGGAGGAATTCGTTGATATTTCAACGCAAGGCGGAAGTAACCGAGATGCCACTTGCTTTGCGGTTTTGCAGTTAATTCTTTATGGTGAAAATCAGCTTTTAAGGAATTTTTTATATATAACAATAAATGGAGGAGGGCATACATTTAATCAATCTATTAAATCAAGAAGATTATTTTACAATTTTGACTGCGACCATGTCGTAATATATAGAGACTTATCGCACAAGTAAGCACACAAAGAGGTTCGGAACCTTCTTTTGGCTATTATAAACGCAAGTTATACGATTTAAGAGGCTATGCAAGCGGTACTCTTTCGTCAAAAAAAGGTTTAGCAACCGTTGATGAAAACGGAAAAGAAATTATTTTAGATAAATCTTCTCCCGGAAGATACAGACTTATGAATGAAGGAGAAGTATTTATAAAAGAACTGATGGACGTTGGTGTGCTAGGTATACATTCAATAATAAACGCAGAGATATAACCGGTAAAACTCAAGCAGAAGTGAAACGCAAGTTAAAAGCTACACTTGCCGAACTTGAAAAAGCATCAAATATGGGAAATCCGGATTATATTGAAAAACGCAAGACAACCCTTGAAGATTGGCTATATTATTGGTTAGAAACATTTGTAAAACCTACTGTAAAACCTTCTACATATAGTGGATATGAAAGAGATATCAGAAATCATGTTGTTCCGGCTATCGGACATTACAAAATGAGTGAACTTAACTTGCCTATACTTCAAGAATTTTTTAATTCTAAAAAGAGAAACTCTATAAATGATAAGACTCCCGGAAAATTAAGTGCAAAAAGTATCAAGAACATCCGTAATATGATGAATTATGCTTTTAGAAAGGCACAGGAACATGGTATGCTTCTACACGATATTTTAAGTGGAGTAATTACTCAAACTGTCCCAAAACGTGAAATAAGGGTTTTAACACCTATGGAACAAGATAAGTTAATTACAACTGTAAAAGATAATCTTGAAACTTGGCAATCAGGTTTTGCGATTATCTTTGCTTTATTTACCGGAGTTAGAGAAGGCGAATTATTGGGGCTTAGGTGGATGGATATTGACCTCGATCCTAATAATCCCTTAGTGCGAATAAGACACTCTTTAAGTAGGCAAAAAGATATCTATAATGAATCAGATAATAATTCTATTCTTAAATTTAGTGAGCCAAAAAAAATAATTCAATTAGAAATATCCCTATTATTAAAGAATTATACAATGACCTACTTGAATACAAGAAAATTCAATGTGCAAGAAAAACAGAAAAGGGTAAATCTCAAAAATTGACTGACTTTGTTTTTCCTAATAGGAATTTCACGGCTTATGAGCCTAGGGGATTTTTTACTAAGTACAAAGATATTTTAGACAAATGTAAATTATACGATGTAAATGTTCATACTTTAAGACATACTTTTGCAACTCGTTCATTGGAACATGGTATGGATATAAAAACTCTTTCAAAAATTTTAGGTCATGCCAGACCTTCAATTACATTGGATAGATATGGAAGTTCTCTACCAAATCATCAACGTGAATGTATGAATAAGCTTTCTTCAATCTATTTAAACCTATAAATTTAATTTTGCCCACAGTAATTGTGGGCAAGCTAAATTTACATCTATTTTTCGGTTTCAAAACTTTCGCTGGTTGTGGGCAAAACTGTGGGCAAAAAGAATATTTTAATTTTTTAAAAATCTCCCTCATATAAAGTAATGGATTTCAACCGTATGCTTATTGTGGGCAGATTTTTTTGAAAATAAAAAAATAGAATCAAGCCTAAAACCTGATTCTATCTATCTTTTTGGCTCCCCGTGTTGGACTCGAACCAACGACCCTGCGGTTAACAGCCGCATGCTCTACCGACTGAGCTAACGAGGATTATATAATTTTTTCGGTACTAACTATCTTGCGGTTAACAGCCGCATGCTCTACCGACTGAGCTAAGGAGGAATATCTAACATTCACTCGACTATTACATTATAACACATTCCAAAATGTTGTCAACACATTTTTTAAAAAAATTTTTTTGGTGACTCGTATGGGAATCGAACCCATGTTACCGGCGTGAGAGGCCGGTGTCTTAACCGCTTGACCAACGAGCCTTACTCACACTATGTTATCACACCAAAATCGTGTTGTCAATAATAATATGTGAGTTTTTTATAAAATTATTCATAAAAAATTTATTTATCTAAAAAATAAAATCAGGTTAATAAATCTTCGTAAATTTTTCAATTAAATTTGCCGGTCTAATTATAGTATGTAATGTCGTAAAACAAAAAATTGCGATTCAAGCTACTTTAAAAATATGTTCATTTTTATAAATATTGCTTTAAAATTTAGCGATTTGACAAAAAATTTTTTGAATATATAATTATAATTAAATTTATAGGAAAGGAGTTTCGTTTTATTAAATAATATTTAAAGGAGAGATATTGTGAAACGTCTGTTTAGTTTAATTTTTATGCTTTTTAGCTTTTCATTTCTTTCTACTTTAGCGGCAAAAAGCGAGCAAAAACCTAAAGTATCAATCGTTGTACCGGTTTATGGAGTTGAGCGTTGGCTTCCGGAATGTATGGACAGCCTTATGAATCAGACTTTAAAAGAAATCGAAATTATTTGTGTAGATGATGGTTCGCCGGACAACTGCGGTAAAATGTTGGATGAGTATGCTAAAAAAGATGCTCGCGTTAAGGTGATACATAAAGAAAATGGCGGTGTGCAAAGAGCACGTAACGCCGGACTGGATATCGCTACCGGAGAATACATAGCGCTGGTAGATTCAGATGATTATGTTGAGCCTAATACTTATGAAGTAGCATATAATTATGCTAAAAAGGATAATGTAGATGTTCTTCACTTTGGCCACAGAACATTTGACGATGGCAAGGATGACCATAAAAATGACCTGGACTTGAGTGATAGACCCGTTACTTCACTCAAAGAATATTGGAAAGATGAGTATGGTTATTATGTTTGGGATAATTTATTCAAAGCAGAAGTAATTCAAAAAGACAAAGTAAGATTTATACCGGGAATTAGACCTGCCGATGATACATGTTTTACATATTCTGCCATGGGTCGCGTAAAAAGAATAAAGTCAATACCTGCCAGATTTTACAATTATAGGATAAGACCTTGTGCGCTTTCCAGAATGACGTCCGCTGACATGTTTATTAACAGTTATAAAATGTTCAAGCACATTTGCGATAGTTGGCGTCAAGGTAACTGTATAAAAGGTCAAGAAAGTTTGCTTTTGAGTACAGTAATTCGTTGGTCAAAATTATTTCACGATACAAGTTTAGACTACGCTCAAGAGGTTCTCGATTCTTTCGGAGATGATGTTTACAACGATAAAGTAGTAAGTGAATGTCCGAAATATATTCAAGAGGAAATCGATTGCCTTAAAACAGCTGCAAAATATGGTAAAATTTCCTATATCGAAGAGGGAATATACAGAATAGCAAGCTCTATGGATAGCGGTAAGGTATTAGATATTTGCGGCGGTTCAAAAGACTGTGCAGCTAATTTGCAAATTTGGGGATCTAATTTTACAGATGCTCAAAAGTTCAAAGTTACGCGCACTGTCGGTGGAGCGTATAAAATCACTGCATTACATTCCGGAAAAGCTTTAGATGTAGCAGGCGGCAAGAATGAAGTGGGTACTAATATTTGGCAATACGATATAAATGATTCCGCTGCACAAAAATGGTACATTATACCATGCGCTAACGGCTGTTATAAAATTATTTCGCAAGCTAATTTCTTGGCGATGGACATATCCGGAAAGAATGCTAAAAGTGGAGCGAATATACATTGTTGGACTCCTTATAATGGTAGTAATCAGAAATTTAAATTTATAAAAGTAGATGATATTAATCGTGAGCCAATCTCCATAGCCATGGCGTCAGATAGAAATTACGCTTACCCAACTATTGTCTCCATGATATCAATACTTGAAAACAAAGACCCGGATACTAAAATCAATTTCTACATAATGTTATCAGGAAATTTTGAACAGTTAATTAAAAACGATATACTTTCTTTGAAAAATAAATATCCAAACTGCAATATAAACCTTATCGACATGAAAGATAAATTATCAGATCTTTACACAAGCGAACATTTAACTACCGCAGCCTATTACAGACTATTGTTGCCGGATTTATTACCCGACGTTGACAAAGTATTGTACTTAGATACCGATATAATCGTACAAAAAGACTTAACTTCTCTCTTTAAACACAATATAGATAATTTTTATTTAGCAGGTGTAAGAGATGTGGATGTGTGCGGAATAGGAATTCTTAATTGGAAAGCTTCTCGTAACAATCATGATTTTTACAAACAAAAATACGGTGAAAATACTTATATCAGTAGTTACGTAAATTCAGGAGTACTTTTATTTAACTTAAAAAATATGCGTGAAAATAATTTGGTTTCTAAATTATTGGATTGTGCCAAAAAACATGATTTCATAAGTCACGACCAATGCGTACTCAATACGGTTTGCTATGGCAAAATTTTGACTATTTCCAATATTTATAACCATTCTGCGTGGTCAGGTTTGGATGATAATCAAGTTGTTGCGCATTACTGGAGCTGTAAGAAACCTTGGAAAAATTTAGATTGCTCTCAAGCTGATTTGTGGTGGAAATATGCTGAAAAAGCTCCTTGCTTCAATAAGATACAAGAAAAATATTTACTGCCAAACGGAACATACACAGTCTCCAGTTCTTTAAATCATAATAAAGTTTGGGATATAAGATACGCCTCGAAGGAAAATGGCGCAAACTTGCAACTTTGGGATAAAAACAATTCCGGTGCGCAAAAGTTTAGTATAAAATATATTGGCAGCAAATTATATAAAATTAAATCGAAATGTTCAAATAAAATGATTGATGTTCGAGGAGCGGGAAAAGAAGAGGGGACAGGCATTTGTCAATATAAAAATAATGATTCGGATGCACAGAAATGGTATATCATTCCATGTGGAGAGAAATTATATAAAATAGTTTCAAAGTGCAACAATCTGGCGGTGGACGTTGATTCTGCCTGCACCGAAAACGGAACCGGTATTCGGTGTTGGAAATCAAACGGAACGAATGCTCAAAAATTTAAGTTTAATAGGGTGAGTTAGTTATATGAAAAAATTTTTTAATATATTTTTGTCACTATTATTCTTAGTTGGTTTTATACCTACAAAAACAGTAAACGCCCAAATTATAAGTGATTTAAATTCAACAGACGGCAAGTACGATTATTTAGTAGTAGGTTCCGGACTTTCTGGTGCGGTATTTGCCAACGAAGCAAATAAAAAGGGCAAGAAATGCCTGGTTATTGAAAAAAGAAATCATATAGCCGGAAATATTTATACTGAAAATATTGAAGGAATAAATGTCCATAAATATGGCGCTCATATTTTTCACACAAGCAATAGGGAAGTTTGGAACTATATAAATCAATTTGCTGAATTCAATAATTTCGTAAATTCTCCTGTTGTGGTTTACCAAGATGAACTTTATAATTTGCCTTTCAATATGAATACGTTTAGCAAAATGTGGAATATTAAAACTCCTGAACAAGCCAAACACATTATTGAATCCCAGGTCAAAGAAAGTAAAATTGAATCTCCGAAAAATCTCGAAGAGCAAGCGATTAGCCTTGTCGGACGTGATATTTATCAGAAATTAATCAAAGGTTACACCGAAAAACAATGGGGACGCGACTGCAAAGATTTGCCGGCATTTATAATCAGAAGATTGCCTGTAAGATTTACTTATAATAACAACTATTTTAACGATAAGTACCAAGGAATTCCGGTCGGTGGTTATACTCAAATAATCGAGAAAATGTTAAAAAATTCTGACGTTTTACTAAACACCGATTACTTCGATTTTATTAAATCTCATCCTGATATTGCCGATAATATTGTATACACAGGAGAAATTGATAAGTACTATAATTATTGTTATGGAAAATTAGATTATAGGAGCTTAGATTTTGAAACAGAAGTTTTGGACACAGAAAATTATCAAGGCAATGCGGTGGTAAATTATACAGAACGCAAAATACCTTATACACGTATAATTGAGCACAAGCATTTTGAATTCGGTAATCAACCCAAAACGGTTGTCACGAAAGAATATCCCGCGAAATACGACGGAAGTAACGAGCCGTATTATCCCGTAAATGATTCTAAAAATACGGAACTTTATAAAAAATATAAAGACTTGGCGGACAAAGAAGAAAACGTATTTTTTATAGGTCGTTTAGGTCAATATAAATATTTCGATATGGATAAAGTTATAGAAAACACTTTAGATATAAGCAGAAAAATTTTAAACTAAATTAATAATTACCCGTTGAAAATATATTTCAACGGGTAATTTTTTAACTAATTATCAATAGCGCCTGTAAATTCATCCAAAGTTTTTATGTATTCATATGCAGAATCAACATTTAAATTTTTATTGTAACTTTTTATGTAGTATTTGCTTCTAATGTATATGTTCATCGGCTCATTATTCAAAAGCTTTGATTTTTCCTCAAGGCGCTTTTCTTCACTCGTGTAACTCGCAATCTCGATTATACTTGATTGATTTGTAATATTATTTATGCTTACTACTCTGTGATAATTTACAGTAATTCCATTTTCCAGTGCTATTGCTTTACTTAATGCCATTTTTATTTCTTCCTTTCTATTTATAACCTATAATTTGACTTATTTTAAAAACTTGCTCGGTTGATGTAAATGTAATACCGTTGTTAGCTACTGTTCCCCAGCCGGAATCACTGGCTCTCCAAGTAACGCTCGTTCCGTTGATATCAACTATTGCTGCGCGAAAAAATAGTTTACTATCGTAAAATGTTACGCTTCCGAGTGTAGCCGCTTTGCTGTTTGGATTATAGATTTTTGTCGATATTATTTGATTTAAATCTTTAAAATAATAAATTTCAATGTACTTATAATTTGCTGCACTACTACTTAATGTAATAGTCGAACTGCTTCCGCTGGAATTAGAATAAAGAATATGCGAAGAAATGATTTTTCCGTTCAGCTCATTAATAGCGCCCACAACATTACTTTTTTGGGTTGTGGTTAGATTGGCCAAATTGCCGATTGCTTCTGAATTTTTATTAACATTATTTATTAATGATGTTAATACATTAGATTCAGATTCACTTTCTACCGCTTGTGAAAAATCATTACTGTTTGAAACGGATATTTTTAGCCCGTCAACTTTTAAAAGCACATTATTGCCATTAAAAATTTGAAATTCACATTCAAGTATTCCGGGAACACTTAGTGTTTGCGAGGTGAGTTCAACGGTTGCGGTATTGTTCGTTGTATCGACGGTACAGTAATTGAATATTGTTGTATCGTCAGGTTTTTTAGCGTAAAATGTAACGGATTTATTACTGAGACTTATATTATTTTGACTATCATCTTTGAACGAAACCTCAATATACCTGCAATCCACCTCTCCGCTGTTTGCGTAAACAATAATGTTGTTTGTGTTCCAAATATCCAAATTCACTTGTTTGGTGGTCATAAACAAAATTCCTCCTTGACAATTATTATCATAAAAATATACCTCCTCATAATTAATTTAAAAATTAAAAATAATTGCCCATTAAAAAGCAACTATTAGAAATAAAATTTAAATTAATAACAGAATAATCATAGCTAAATTGACAGAATATTTATTTAGCTATAGTTTAATATTTACTTGATAATATAAGTTTGATATAATCTGGACTGACATATTTTTATTTATTATAGGAGAGGTTATACACTTGATAGAATTTGAAAACATAGTGAACATAAGGGATCTTGGCGGGTATAAAACTTCTGATGAAAAATTTACAAAATATAAAGTCTTTTTTCGTTCAGGAAACACAAACAAAGCCTCAAAAGAGGACATAAAAAAGCTGCTCGAAATTTACGATGTTAAAACAGTTATAGACCTCCGAAGCAGCGAAGAACTCAGTGAATTTCCCGATAAATTCTCTCAAATTCCCGGAGTAAACTACATAAACACACCTATAGAATATAATGATTGTTTGGAAGAATTTAGATCCACCGACCGCGGGCTTATTGTGCTTTATGAATATATTTTAAAAGAGAAAAAACAAGTTTTGAAAGACGTATTTGATGCAATCGCAAATGTGAATGACGGTAGCATTTTGTTCCATTGTACGCTGGGCAGAGACAGAACCGCAATGGTAGCAATGTTGCTGCTTGGATTAGTTGGTGTGAGCCGAGATGACATTATACAAAATTACGCCGTTTCATATGAATTGATAAAAGACTTAGATATAATAAAGCGTGATTTGATTTTTTACGGAGAGCGCAAAACAATTACTCTTCCTGAGTACATAGAAGGTGCAATGGATTTAATTGAGAATGATTACGGCACTTTTGAAAATTATCTCCTTAGCTGTAATATTTCAGAAACAAACTTGACTAAAATAAAAAATAGATTTTTACAATAGCATCTAAAAATATTTTTAAGGAGTTTTGATTGATGAGTAAAGAAATAGAAATCCGTAATGAATTATTTAACGAAGAGAGTGTTGTCAATTTTTTTGCCGAAAAAGGAATAGCCCCCTCGAAGTCAAAACATCAAATTGACACCTATTATGATAATCCGGATGACAGTCTTTTTAAGGACCCTGACCACGTAAACACATGGATTAGAATTCGCGAAGAAGATGGGAAATTAAGTTTTACTTACAAGCACTGGCTTCCTGAAGGCGCAGAAATTCGAACGTATTGCGAGGAAAAAGAATATCCTATGACTTCGAAGCAAGAAATTTCACAGCACCTAAAAAATCTGGGGCTGAGCACTAATTTTGTTCCGTTTATAGTAACTGACAAATTCAGAAGATGTTTCATGTACAGAGACTGTGAAATTTCAATAGACGAAGTTAAAAATTTAGGCACTTACATTGAAATAGAGTACAAGGGTAAAAATAATAACATTGATGAAGTTAGAAATCTTTTAAACGAAATATTGACCGAAATAGGCGCAAAAGTAGGCCCAGCAGATTATAAAGGCTATGCGTACCACCTTTTTAGAATGCGTAATCAAGGAATAAAATTTGATTTAAATTAGTTAAAGCACTCCGAAAAGAGTGCTTTTTATAATCTTATCGACGATCTATCACATTTTAAAAAATTGGAATACCACACATCCCAGCACGGATTTGAAATTTATTTTTTCGACTTCGTCAGATGAGTTGATATTACACCTGTAAACCGTTTCATTTCCTATATTATAATTAATTTCTCCTATTTTTTGATTTTTATCGATTGGCGCCGAAATTTCTTCAGGCAAATTAATATTGGAAGATATTTTCCCCAGTAAACTTTTATGTATCAAAAAATTTTCTTTCACCGGGGTGTATATTTTAATTTCGGATTTCATGCCGTTTTTTATTTTTAAAGTTTCAGGAAAATTTTCGGGTATTTTTGGAGTGATTTTTATAAATTCGTCAAAGCCGTAATTTAAAAGAGAAATAATTTCTTTATCTCTTTCTTTCACATCTTTTGCGCCCAAAATTACAGCTATTAATTTTACACCGTTTCTTTCAGCTGAAGCCGCAATGCAACTCCCGGCTTTTTCCGAGGTACCGGTCTTTATGCCCGTTGATCCTTTAAAAGATTTCAAGAGTTTGTTAGTATTAACAATTTGAGTTTCACCGTTTCTTATATGGTCAATCCAAGTTGTGAGGCATGAGGATACGTTTTCGTGCTTCATTAATTCTTTTGCCATAATGGAAATATCGTGCGCAGTAGAAACATTTCCGTCGTCGTCTCCGCCGATGCAATCTTTAAAGATTGTATTACTCATCTGAAGCTTTGAGGCTTTTTGATTCATTTTTGATACGAAGCTTCCTTCGGATTCTTTCATGTGTTCCGCCAGTGATACACACGCATCATTTGCCGACACTAGTGCAATTGCTTTTATAAGGTCTTCAACGGATACGCTTTCATTTTCTTTTAGCCATACTCCTGCACCCGAAACTTTTTCTGAGTTTTCGCTGATAGGAACTTTTTCGTTCAGATTTATATCGCCTTTTTCTATTGCTTCCGCTGCCAAAAGTAAATTCATAATTTTCATTAAAGATGTCGCGCTGCGCACTTCTTGGCTGTTTTTTTCAAAAAGTATTTTCCCTGATTCGCCGTCTATTAAAATAGCCGAAGGAGATTCTATATTTAGATTTGTTGAATTTTCACTTTTTTCATCTCCCATTACTCTCATCGGAAATAATATAAGCAAAAGGCTTGCTAAAGATATTTTTAATAACTTGTTTTTAAAAATAATTATCACTCCAAATTGTCCTATGTTTTTTATATTTACAATTTATGATAAAAATTTTCTTAGTATTCATAGAACCCACCAACGTATTGTTGATGGGTTCTGAATTTTTAAAACAATCCCTTTATTTTACCGCTTGAGTCTATGTCGATTTTTTCAGCTGCAGGTTGCTTCGGCAGTCCCGGCATTTTTAGAATTTTTCCTGTAATTGCTACAATGAATCCCGCTCCGCTCGAAATAGAAATGTCTTTTACATGTATATTGAAATTCGAGGGACGCCCTAATGAAGCCGGATTGTCAGAGATAGAATATTGTGTTTTCGCTATGCAAACAGGTAGGTGAGACTTACCCAATTTTTCGATTTCTTTTATCGCTGCTTCCGCTTCAGCTGTGTATTCTACATTTTCCGCTCTGTAAATTTCTTGAGATATTTTAAGTATTTTATCTTTTATACTTAATTCGTTTGAATATAATACGCTGAAATTTGATTCTTTTTCACATAAATCACAAACTTTTTCAGCTAAATTAATTCCGCCGCTTCCTCCCTTGGAATGAATATCTGCTACCGAAAATTCTGCGCCTTGATTTAAACAATAGTCTTTGACTTTCAAAATTTCTTTTTCCGAATCGTCCGAAAAATGATTCAACGCTACAATTACCGGCACTCCGTATTTTTTCATGTTTTCAATGTGGACTCCCAAATTTGCCAAGCCTTTTTCTACAGCTTCGATATTTTCATTTTTCAAGCTTTCCAAAAATGCTCCACCATTATACTTAATCGCTCTTATAGTTGCAACTACCACTATGCAATCAGGTTTTAGATTCCCAATTCTGCATTTTATATCCAAGAATTTTTCTGCTCCTAAATCTGCTCCGAATCCCGCTTCTGTAACGCAGTAGTCTCCTAATTTTAATGCGAGTTTTGTACCTCTTATAGAGTTGCATCCGTGCGCTATGTTTGCAAACGGCCCTCCGTGCATTATTACAGGACATTTTTCGATTGTTTGAACTAAGTTTGGATTTATGGCATCTTTTAATAAAGCAGTCATAGCTCCTTGGATTTTCAAATCTTTTGCATATATAGGGTTGTTGGAAGTGTCATATGCTATTAAAATATCTCCTAATCTTTTTTTCAGGTCCTCAAGATTTTTAGAAAGGCATAAAATAGCCATGATTTCTGTAGCAACCGTAATGATAAAACCATCTTCCCGTGGAACGCCATTCGTTATTCCGCCCAAGCCTACTACGATATTTCTTAGCGCACGATCATTCATGTCTAAACATCTTTTTACAAGAATTTTTCGAGTATCTATTTTCAACTCGTTGCCTTGGTGAATATGGTTATCAAGTACAGCGCACATGAGATTATTAGCGGAAGTTATAGCATGCATATCACCTGTGAAATGCAAATTTATGTCTTCCATCGGCAATGCTTGAGAGTATCCTCCGCCCGCAGCGCCACCTTTTATCCCGAAAACCGGTCCCAGCGAAGGTTCTCTTAAAGCAATCACGGCTTTTTTGTTGAGCTTGTTAAGCGCCTGACCCAGTCCTATTGTCACTGTGGTTTTCCCTTCTCCTGCGGGAGTAGGGTTCATCGCAGTTACGAGTATAAGTTTGCCGTCTGGTTGCTTTTCTAGTCTTTTAAATAGTTTTTCGTTGAGTTTCGCTTTGTAATTCCCGAAAAGTTCTAGTTCTTCATCTAAGATGCCTATTCCTTTCGCAATTTGAGTTATAGGGGAGAGCTTTGTGTTTTGTGCTATTTCGATATCCGTCATTCGGTATTCCTCCTTTAGAAAATAATATCATAGTGCCGGATAAAATAAAAGTTCTGTAAAAATATTTTTTAAAAGTATTGACTATTTTTGAAAAAATGTGTAATATTTATATAAATAACAAAACAAAAGGAGGAATAATAGTGAAAAATAACGATAAATTCTACAAAATTTTTAATGCAGTACTTTTATCATCCATGATATTTCTTAACTGCGGTGCAGCAAGTGCAAAAAAAGATACAAAAACTTACCAAAAAACTTCAAGCTACTCAGAAAGGTTTTCAGATTTCAAAGATGATCTCACGTCGGAATTTGTGACAAAGTTGTCCAGCTTTATTAATAGGTTTGGAAAGCTATTCAAAATTCCTTTAAACTCTTACTATAAAATAAAAGATGCAAGTGATTTTGATACCACTCAGACATCCTGTTGGATGAAAAATCTAAAAGATGAAGCCGTGATAAGCGATATTGTAATCCCGGGTTCTCATGACAGCAGCACATATTCAATGTCGCCCAATAATGGAAATAATTTAATTGCAAAAGCTGCTCAGACGCAAGATATGACTGTTTACGGTCAATTGAAGCTCGGAGCCCGTTCCTTGGACATCAGAGGAAGCGACGTATTTGGAAAAATAGTCACTAATCACGGAGTGGTAAATGGATGTGAATTAAGTGAGGTCTTGAATGACATTTTAAAATTTTCTGAGGAAAATCCAACAGAAGTAGTTATATTATTATTCAGAAATTGCAATAAAAAGAATTTAGAAAAAATTGCGAAATTGCCTGAAATTAAAACAATAGGAGAAAAATGTTTAACTCAAAATATGTGTAAAAGTTTAAATAAATCCTTAGGAGAGGTATCGATGGGAGATATCAGAAAGTTAGGCGCCAAATTTATATTAATCGGCAGTAACGAAGAAGATATTTTCCATAGTAATATCAACTTGAATAATAAATATAATGAATCTACGCGCATGGCAGATACCGAAACTATGGTCGCGCAAGAGCTTAAGCAACTCGATGAGTTTCCATCTAATGTTTTAAGAAATATAAGTCCTGTTCATACTCCATCTACCGAAGATTTCTTTAAAAATAAAGCATCACCGATGAAAAGCGAGTATAAAAGTTCGGGAATCCGAAATGAGCTCTTAAGAGAAAGCGAAATTTTCCAGAAAAAATCTAATATAGTTTCATTGGACGCTCTTGCTATAAATGAAAAATTTATAAAAGAACTGATAGATATGAACCGGGATAGAAATTTACTTTACTAATATTTTTTAACTAAATAAAGACTACGTTTTTTAACGTAGTCTTTAAATTTATCCGATTTTTTCATTATTTTTACCGGCACAATATTTAAGATATACAGGTTTTGCTGATGACCCGATAATATCTATTTCCGGTATTCCGATTTTCGAACAAATATCAAGGTACTGAGCTGCAAAATCATCAAGGCTAATCGTATAAATTTCATTTTCCTGTTCAGATTCGGCATTGAGAAAAAATTTCCTTACAATCACATCATCTCCGGACATACCTAAGATAATCATAGTGTACTTAACATTGTTAGGCACACCACATAGAAGAATTCGGTTATTGTCACAGAAATAATTTTTTATTGAATTTTTAAATACATCATTTAAAGCTTTTTTGTTCATTCCGCCGGTATGTATCTTCAGTATGTAGGATCCTAAATTTTTTATATTCTCAATAGATTGTTGCTTACTTTTTTTCATTTTGTAAGATTTTACAGCGCCGTAAATGGTATAAAGCGAAGCGCCGCATAAGATAGTGGTACCTAATATGTTTAATGCTTTATCGGGGTTGGCAGAAGATAAAAAATCATGAACTTTTTGCTTGATTATATTGGAGGCTTTCTCACAGGTTATGCAACTTGCCGGAATATTTGAGTTTGCCGTAAGTATAGATGTACTTGTAAGAATTACTGACAACACTTTAGAAATACTTTTATTCATGTTTTCTCCTTTTTAACTTTCGATTTAATATAATTTAATTATACCATAAACATAACGCAATGTCAATTGAATTAGCCGATTGAATTGAAGAAATATTTTTTAATATATCGGGTAGAATATAATTTTGCTTTGTAATATAATATATACACATTTTAAAGCTTTCAAGGGGTGGACAATATGTCAGACAAAAAAATTATTTTAACGGGCGACAGACCAACAGGAAAACTTCACCTAGGGCATTATATAGGCTCGCTTAAAAATCGCGTGGAATTACAAAATAAATACGAACAATATATATTGGTTGCAGATGTTCAAGCACTTACCGATAATGCCGAAAATCCTGAAAAAGTAAGAAATAACGTAATAGAATTGCTTTTGGATTATTTGTCTGTTGGAATAGACCCTTCCAAAACAACTATTTGTATTCAGTCTATGATACCGGCTATTGCCGAACTTACTGTATTTTATTTGAATCTAGTTACTCTTTCCAGAATTGAAAGAAATCCTACCGTAAAGCAAGAGCTTAAATTAAGAAAATTTGAAGGCGGAATACCTTGTGGATTTTTGACCTATCCTGTCAGTCAAGCCGCCGACATAACCGCATTTGGAGCAAACTTAGTTCCGGCCGGCGAAGATCAATCGCCTATGATTGAGCAAACGCGCGAAATAGTAAGAAAATTTAATTCTATATATGATGAAGTTCTCGTTGAACCTGAAATCATGTTGTCTAAAACTCCCCGATTAGTGGGCACTGACGGAAAAAATAAGATGAGCAAGTCTCTTGGCAACACAATATTCCTTTCGGACTCAGCTGATGAAATTGAAAAGAAAGTTATGAGAATGTTCACCGATCCAAATCATTTGAATGTAAACGATCCCGGAGATACTAAAAATAATCCTGTATTTATATATCTCGACGCTTTTGGAGAAGATAAAGAAAAAATAAATTCTATGAAAGCTCATTATGAAAAAGGCGGACTTGGTGATGTTGCTGTTAAAAGGTATTTGAATGAGGTCTTGCAAAACCTTTTGGCTCCGATACGCGCAAGAAGAGAAAAATTAAAAGAAAATATAGATGATGTTTACAAGGTAGCATTTGAAGGTACTGAAAAAGCAAAGTTGATCACCGAAAATACCTTGAAAAAAGTAAAAAAAGCCATGAAAATAGACTATCATAGTTTATTATCCAAATAAGTAAGAGCACTCATTTATTATGAGTGCTTTTTTTAAAATAAAATTAATTTATTTTTTCATATCGTGAATCAAATTAAATATATTTTTCAAACAGTCTGACTTGTCGAAATTTGTGCAATTATGTTTCATAAAATTCAATTTTTCGGGATTTAAAAGGAGATTTCGTATTATATTTTCTTCCCCGGTTTCGTTTTCCAGCTTTACTGCCATGTTTTTTCCTACCAAGAAATTTGCGTTTTCTTCTTCTTGTCCTGGAATCGTTCCGAATAAAGCCATTGGCAAATTACATGCCAAAGCTTCACTTATAGTCAATCCGCCCGGCTTGGTTATAATTAAATCCGAAACGTGCATATACTTGTCCACTTCGTTTGTGTAGTAAATTAACTTCGTGGGTTTTGTAATTTTGAATTCATCCGATTCTTTTACGGCCATAATTTTTAAATGTTTTTCAGATAAATTTTTTAGATGCATTTTTGCCAAGATTTTATCTCTTTTGCGCAACCTTTTCCCGTGTGTCAATTGCTTTAAGTCATTGAACAGTCCTTTGTTTTTCCCGGTTATGATTATTATCTGAAAATCTAAATCTACTTTTTGAAGTTTTACAAAAATTTTTCCGATATTTGCAAGACCGAAATTTCCTGCCATTATTAAAATGGTCGGCAAATCATCTCTAAGCCCTAAATTTCTCAGTTCGTCTTTTTTATTTACAAAATTAAAAAAATCATTATCTACAGGTATCCCGAAAGGATGAATTTTATTTTTTTCTACGCCCATTTCTTCCATGGGGCCTATCATATCCTCGTTAGCCACAATATACGAATCCACGTTGGGACTAAGCCAAGTTCTGTGAGGCGCATAGTCCGTCATTATGCAGATAAGAGGGATACTTAAATTTTCATTTTTTTTCAAATGTGAAATCATTTCAGTAGAAAATGGGTGAGTGCTTATTATTAAATCGGGATTCTCTTCAGCTATCAATGGAATTAATTTTTTACTTATTGTTTTATTTATTATCTCAACAATTTTATTAAGAGATTTCTTATTTGTAGTGTTGTACATCAATTTCCATATTGTGGGGTGCTTTTTTGCCAGATGCTCATAAATTTCCACAACAGTTTTGTTAAGTAGTGGACTGATATATTCAAGAGTATCAATAACTGTCGCAGAATCTCCGTTTTCATTAAGATATTCTTTAACACAGTTTGCAGCACTCATATGGCCTCCGCCGGTAGACGCTGATAATATTATTATTTTCACAATTTACCTCTTTTTAAAATATTAAGTTATTTTATCAAACCCAAAATAACTTTGTCGCTTAATCTAAATCCTCTTGCAAAGTCTGACGCGCCCATTCTTTTTTTGCCTTCTATTTGAACTTCGATTAATTCCAAAGAAGTGTTATTTCCACACCCCACAATAAGTGGATCAGTCGAAACAATTTTTCCGGGGTAAGAAGAGCGTATCGTAGAAATTTTTGACTTATAAATTTTAAATAATTTTCCGCGTAATCTTGTATGAGCTATTGGCCAAGAATTGCATCCACGTATTATATTGTGGATTGTTTGCGCATCGGCTTGCCAATTTATTTCGCCGTTTAATTTATCCAGCGGAGGTGAGAATGTTGCTTCTTCCGAACCTTGAGGAATCGGTTTTAAATTTCCTGCTTCTAATTCTTCCAATGTTTTTATTAATAAATCAGCACCGAGTTCTGACATCCTTATTTTGAGCTCATCAGAAGTTTCGTTTTCTTCGATATATAATTTGCTTTGCAATAAAATATCGCCGGTATCCAAACCTTCATTCATGTACATAGTGGTGACTCCGGTTACGGTGTCTCCGTTAATAATGCTCCATTGAATCGGAGCAGCACCACGATATTTAGGTAGCAATGACCCATGAACATTTACGCAACCATATTTTGGCATATCAATTATTTGTTTAGGAAGAATTTTTCCATAAGCCACCACAATAACTATATCGGGGTTTAAACTTTTTATTAAATTTATTGTATCTTCCGATTTGACTTTTTCAGGCTGATAAACATCAATGCCGTGCTCCTCGGCAAAAACTTTTACCGGCGGGGGAGTGATTATCATTTTTCTTCCTTGCGGTTTGTCGGGTTTTGTGAAAACAGCGCATACATCGTAGTTATTATCAATTAATTTTTTTAGAGACGGAACAGCAAATTCCGGAGTACCCATAAAAACAATTTTCAATTTATTGCACCTCAGTATTAGTTTTTATTTTTTGGTCGTAGTATTCTTCCAGGGTAAGCTTATTTTCATATAGATATTTCGCAAGATCACTTCCGACATATCTTATATGCCACGGCTCAAATTTCATATTGGTTATATTTTCTTTTCCTTTGGGATATCTCAAAATAAATCCAAATTTATGAAGAATAGTATGAAGCCAGGCGGTTTGACTGTTTATGCTTCCGTCCTTATTAAGCGCAATTCCGAACCATTTCCCGTTTATAAATAAATCACAATCCAAACACAGCCCTGTGTTATGCTCGGAATATCCGGGTAAACATGCACTCTTTCTGGCAAATTCAATCCCTTTGGATTTTACAAAATAATCGTATTTAGTCTTCTGCTGCTCAAAAGAAAGATACCCGCTCGTTATATCCAAAATCACTCCGTTTTCTTTGCAGTAATTTTGAAGTTCTCTAAAATTTTTATAAGTTTCTTTTTCTAGAAAATTTACTCTCTCTTTTATGTTAAAAGTATCAAAGACTATATCATTATTTTTTGTTGACTCGGTTCTTACCAAATTAGGAACAATTGTCTCGTTGACAAATTTCTTATCGATACCATTGTATTTATTTACCAGTATAGAATAATCCAAATCCACTCACCTCAGTCAAAAAATATTCTTGTTTTTATTACATAATAGTGGATTTATAAAATATTTTCAACCAAAAAATTAAGTAATGTGTAAAAAATACAAACTTTTACAAACTTTAAATTCCAAAACTTATGCTCTGTTCTCGCGGCGTGATTTCATATTCAAAAAATAAATTCTGTTCATCTTCAGTAAGCTCACGAGCAAATTCTATGCAAACTTTCATCCCGTGTTGTTGCAGAATTTCCGGCTCTATTGATTCATTTCTAAAAGGATGAATGTGAGCTTGAGTAATCGCGTTAGAATGAATTACATTTAAAATATTTTGATAATCATAACCCTTGCAAGCGCAATATAATTTCAAAACTTCTTTAACTATATTATTTCGTTCCGCCGGAGATGAAGTATTAAAATTTCTTCCGATATAAGACAAACTCTTAACAAGCCCCTGCGAATATTTCAAAATTAATTGGTGATCATATTCAGGAACGACATCTAAATTATATCTCAGGTCAAAAAAATTTATAAAGTCTATGCCGTTCAAAAACATATACTCACATAAATGTTTCCTTGCATTTAAGATATGTTGTCAGATTGGTGGATATACTGTCGTTTCCTGCGCTTAAATTTGTAGCAAACCCTCCGATAGATAGCGCTATTCCCAAAGTTACGCTGAGTAATTTTTTCATATATTCTCCTCCTTTTACGTTAAGCGGGAATTACATTATATCACAAATCCATTTAAAAATCAAAGACAGAATAATTATCAGAAATTTTCACTTAAATTATTTGTGTAAAAAATGAATAAAAATACTTGACATTTATATATATATATATATATAATGTTATTGAAAAAATAAAATAAAAATGAAGTGGAGGAATTGATATGAGATGGTTTGATAGAAATAGGAGAAAAAAGGAAAGACTTAAAGATAATGTAAAAGAAGGTGCAAAGGCTACGGAGAGTCTGATAGATCTTTTTTTAGGCGCTATTGGTGATTATAAAGATAACAAAGAAACAAAGAAAGGAATTCACAGAAATGATACACTAGAATTTCTGAAAAATAATAATATTGATAAAAATAATAATATTGATGAAAATAATATTGATGACAAAATGCTTGACAAACTTGACAAATTTTATGATAAGTATAGGAAGTATATAAAAGATCCAAAATTATATAATGATGATATTAAAAAAAAGATGGAAGAATTTTTAAAAGTGAAAAGTCAACAAAAGGAGTCTAAAAGTAGTAAGAACATCTTTGGTAGTCTAAAAGAATTTTTAAGAAAACATGGACTTACTTCTAAACAAGCCGATTTAGTAGAAAACGGTCTGGAAAATTTTACGAAAGAAAAAGGCGTGAAAGTAGAAGATTTGGATAGGCAACAAGTAAAGAATTTTGTTGAAACTAATGAAGAAGTCGGTGAAGTTGCTAAAGATTTAGAAGTCACGAAAGCTATGAACGAAGAACCCAAAGCCGAAGCTATGGACGAAGAACCCGAAAAGCAAGTAGACCTAGCAGAGGACAATGTTAATACTGATGGTGACGACGATGACTTGAGGAATCAAAATGTTCAATCTTCAGAGACAAAAGCACCACCAATACCGCCAAGACAAGCACCACCAATACCGCCAAGACAAGCACCACCAATACCGCCAAGACAAGCACCACCTTTACCGCAAAACCTACCTCTGCCGATTCCTAGTCAAAATGATAGTTTTGCAGAAATGAAAACAAAGTATGATGAATTTGCAAAGGTTCACAATGACTTTTTAAGTAAATATGGTACTGGCCCGATAGAAAAAGTTTTTGAAGATAATCCGGGTCAGAAATACGCTTACAATAAGGATGCTTGGCTTAAAGAAGCCGCTCCTTTGGATCTGAATAAGAAAACAGAAATTCAAAAATATCAAGAATTGGCAGATAAAATTTTGGATTACTACGACGGAGATACCGAAAGAAAGCATCGGGCTGACATAAGTGGAAATATAAGTTATTACAATGAAGCAAAAGATCAAGCTGGAAAAGCTAAAGCTATCAAAGATATAGAGAGTTTATTTAATAATTTATTTCCAAAGCTTGGTGAAAGGATGCACAAATGGTTTCTCGAAGATGGAGTAGGCGATAAAGTGGAAAACGTGACTGGAAACAATGAAAATGAAGCGGCTACTCCGCAAGCATCTGCCCCAGAAGCAGATAGCAAAGCAGTAGAACAAGTTGCTAAAGATCGGTTTCTTAAGGTAGTGAACAGATATAATAGATTTTTAGAAAATTACAAAAAATTCGCCAAGAAGAATAAACACAGTTTGAAAGAAATTGTTAAAAATGTATTGCCGAACGGTTCTGAGAACGAAAATTGGTGTAACAAAGGAAAATATGACGAAATTAAATTTGAAGGTTTAGATTCTATGGGTGGTCTTCAAATTGCGTGGGATGAATTCATGAAGGATAATTTGCTTAATTGGTTATCGGGAGCTAAGTACAGTGACTTTAGCCGTGATTTTGATGGCATTTCCAAGAAATTAAATACTAAAACGACTACTGAGAATATGGGGTATATTAATGACATAAAATTGGGAGCTGTGCAAAAGTACGATATACTGGCTAAAAAAATCTTACGTTACATGCAAGCCGTATTAGCGAGATTAAATTCAACAGCTTCTGAAGGCATCGTCGGCAGGACTTTAAAAGCAATGACCAAAGGTGACGAAGAGTCCCAGGAACAGAAGCCAAGAGATTTAGAAAATGATTTAACAATTAGAAAAGATGAAAATGGTAAGTTTATAGAGCCGGCTCCTGAAGAAGTTAATACCGGAAAAATATTTACTGCCTTCAAAAATGCAGGTGATGTATTGAAAAATAGCAAAAACGACGGCATTAAAAGTACCACTGATTTGATTTCTAAATTCGAGCAGATTAAGGGATTCAAAGGAGCAATAAAATCGGCATTAGGTAGCACGAGTATACTTGCGTGGGGACCACCGAATTTTGGGAATGATATTGTAGACCAAAATGAAAGACGTAATAAGAAGATGAGAGTTTCGGCAATGGGTGTAATACTTATCAGTATGGCATATTTGCCCGGTGGCTCAGAAAGCATTTTAGAGGCATGTAACGGTCTTAAAGCAGGTAAAGTAAAAGAAGATAGTGAAGCTGATGATGCTATTAAAAACGCATCCAAGGTTCGCAAGGAGATAAAAAAACTAGCTCTTAAAGGAGCTACGGGCGATAAACTTGTCAATAAGTTAAAAAGCAGTAATGCAAGTAAGGAACTCGGACAACTTATAGATATTGGTGAACTCAAAAAGATAATGAACAAATTCGGCAAGTGGGCTAAATTGGGACGTAAAGCCGTAAGCGAAAAAGAAAAAGCAGGTGAAAAGATTAAAATATTAAAGACAGCGTATCATGATGATGGAGTTAAAGGAGTATTGAAAAAAATCAATCCATTTAAAAGTAAGAAGAAAAAAGGCTCTAATTCTGGAGAAGAATCCCAAAATGAAAACGCCTAAAATAAAACCGACCTATCTAGGTCGGCTTTTAATTGCGTAGATATAATTTATATAAATTTTGTACAAAAACACTTGACATTTATATATATATATATAATATACCTGGATAATATAAAATTTAAACAAAATAGGAGGAATGATGTTATGGCAATTAAATCAAAATTAGGAGAAACCATTGTACATCCTGAAAGCGATAGTTCTAAAGGTAATAATTCCGGAAAATCTAATCTTTATTCTACTGTAGGGCCGAAAAACAAATTTAATCTCGGAGAGACTAAAGTGAATTCCGGAAGAGCCGGTCTTTATTCTACTGTCAGACCGCAAAACAAGTCTACTCAAATGCCGAAAAGTATAGAAAATAATGGCGTTTATTCTGCCGTTTTTAAAAACCCTAACTGGATTTTAGTAGATTCCGGAACTAAAGAAAAACAGGAAGGAACTATTTATCTTATAGCGGATCCTTCGAAAGAGGATAAGGTCCCTATGGTAGGAGGAAATTGGCCTACTCCGGTTTCGTTTTATAAAAATTTATCAGCTGAATTAAGTAACGGACAAAAAGTTACAGGCAATATAAAATTTTATGCGGAGACAAAGAAGAAAAGTTATATTTTGGGTGGAACTATTAGATTTAGTGAAAAAGGAGGAGAGGAGGTTGTTGAAGACAAGCTTAAAGACGACCCTTTGGGAATTTTCAAAAAAGCTTTTTTTGACGAAGCGCAAAAAAATGATATCTGGAAAGGCAACCCCGGCATGGGTGATATTTGTGACAAAGTAAAAAAATCCTATGCTTTCAGAAAAAGATTTAAGAAATATTTTGATGTTAGCAAGTTTACGATGAACACAGCAGGTAAAGAACTTTTTGATAAAAAATTTAAAAATATCAATCTAAAATCAGACTCTCTCGAAAACATCGACTACGGTCAAGAAGCGGCATGCTTATTGTGTATGCGTTTAGTTAATGAAAATCCCATCACTGATTGTAAAAAAGCGAATAATAAATTATACGCTGTTTATAGCGGTGCCTATTGGTATTTAGTGGATTTCACAAGTAATCCAGGAACTAAGATGGGACAAATTTATCGAGGGGAAAAACCTCTTAAAGGATCTTGGCCGACGCCGGATATTTTTGCTGAAGATTTATCAGCGGTGTCTTTTGATAACACTAAATTTGTTGGAAACATAGGTTTTTGCGAAGGAAAGTCAATAGAAAATGACCCTAGAAGCTACGATGTTACAGGTTATGGAGGTTATTATGGAGAACTTGAGTTTGGCGAAGAAGGCGCTGTAGTGACAGATGACGGCAACGAAGGTAAAAAACCTGAATATAAGTCTGTGGTAGATTTCAGAAAAGCCTTTTTCTCTCAAGTAAAAAAAAGCCGGGTGAAAGAGTGGAATGATACTACCAGTATGTCCGATATTTGTATAGACATAAACACAAAAAAAGTAGGCGATTTCAAAAAGAGGTTACAAAATTATTTAACTGATAGTGCAAAGGGTGTAGTTTTAAACAAAAAAGGTAATGAAACTTTTAAGGAGGAATTAAAAATTGCCATACCTGAAGGTTATGAACCCGAAGCAGCATGCTTATTGTACGTGTATGGTATTGCCGGAATGGACGAACATAGAGAAGAAGTATTGGCTGCTGAAAGAGCAAAAAGATTAGCCGCTGAAAATGTGGCAGTGTTAGGTTATGTATCGGACGAAGATAGGAAAGAATATACTGATAAGTTGGAGAAATTAAGAGAAAGCTATAATAAATTTATAGATAGGCATGAAAATTTTATAGCTAAGCAAAATGGTAAAGATATCAATACCGTTAAAAAACTTATAGAAAATAAGTTAGAAAAAGCAGGTATTGATTACGGAGACTATAATATCGAGCGGTGGGCAAAGGAAGGCGAAAAATACACCGACAAAATGCGTAAAGAAGGTTTATCGCTTTTAATGGTTTTTTCTCTTGGACTTTCATGGCTTGTTGAAAAATATTTTGATGCAAAGAAAGGCATGTTCAAAGAACATAAAAGAACGTTTAGTAATCTTTTTACGCACGCTAAGCATAGATATATGGCTGAATATAAGAAAAAATGTTTAGATGCTGCTATCGGCGCGCTTGATCAGTTGATATCGCAGCTTAACAGAATAGAAGATGTATTATCAGCAGAAAATCCCGAAGAAAAAAACAGTTCTTCTGTGGACGGTACTAACAAGCAAAATTCTGTTTCCGACTCATCTGAGAAATCGTCAAAAGATCTTCATCCTAACGAAAAGGAGTCGAATAAAGAAGCTGTTGAAAAAATACGTAAAGAATGCGTTAATGATCTTAGATTAATAGCCGAAATGTTTAATACTTTTAAAGAAAGGCACGGAGCATTTATAGAACACTTTGGAAATAACGAAGAGGCTTTGAAAGGTTATTTGGGCAAATTCCCGAATCATTCTGAATATAATATTGACTTATGGGGAAAAAAGAGCGAAGGTGTAAATTTAACAGTCAAAGATGACAGCACATTCAAAAAATTGGTTAAGGATTGTAAAGTAATAGAAAACCAAATAGTTCCTTATTTCGATAAAGACTCGAAAGTAAGGCAAGGTTTCATTGATATTGCGTATGGAAATAAGGCTTACGATGTTTCGGGCACGGTTGATGAGAAGAAAGCAAATTTGTTAAAAAGCGCTTTCGAGGAATTCAAGAGATTAGTAGTTAAAGCCAAAGAACAACAAAGTTTGTTGACCGGAAACTTAAAATATGCCGATCCTATAGAACCCGAAGCAAAAGAAGAGGCAAAACCTGCTGAAGTTGTAGAAAAAAACCAAGCGGCAGAAGAATCGAAACCACTTCCTGTAGTCCCTGTCGCAGAGAAAAAAGAAAGTTCTGAGGATACAAAAAAGTTACAGGAAATGAAAGATAAATACAACAAGGTAGTAAGAAGGTATAATGCATTTTCAGAGGCTCGAGAAAAATTTATAAGTGAAATAGATAACGATAAGAACAAAAAAGATATGCTTACTAAAGAGGTTCTCGATGGCGTACAGGGTAGTTGGTGGGACGTTCTTACCGAACGTCGTGGCGAATTTACAGGATTCGAAATTGATGAACTTGTGCATTTGTGGTCCACATTTTTGAGCAATGAATTAATAGCTAAATATCTGCCAGAAAGCAAAGCGAAGGACTATAGAAGGGATCTAAAACTTATCAAATCTGAAATTGTGATAAACCCGTCCTTAGAAGAGTCAATTGAAAAATACAATTTACTGTCTAAGAAGATTTTACGTTATATGGAAGCTGTATTAGCGAGATTAAATTCTGAAGCTTCAGAAAACGGTATCGAAAGGATCTTAAAAAAGATTACCAAACACGAACCGGACCGGGATTTAACAGAAATATTAGAAACCAAAAAAGATGTAGATGGTAAATTTACAGGAATGAACACTTCCAAAGTAAGCACCGCTTTCAATAAAGCGATTAAATCACTTGTGAAAAATGGAAAAGTTGCGAAAAACATTAATATCGATGATCTAATCTCTCAATTTAGTGAGGTTAAAGGATTTAAAGGAGCATTAAAAACATCACTAAAAAGTTCTAAATTAGATGGATGGGGTATCGAAACCGGAAATGAAGAAGAAACAAAGAAAATTCGCACAGTGATGGGCGTGTTGCTTATCAGCATGGCATATTTGCCGGGCGGTTCAGATAGCATTCTAAATGCATGCGATGGTCTTAAACAAGGCGGATTAAAGGGAACCGGTTATGATTTTATTGGACAGGCATCCAAGGTTCGCAAGGAAATAAAAAAGCAAGCTCTTAAAGGAGTTACAGGCGATAAACTTGCCAATAATTTAAAAAACGGTAGCGCAAGTGAGAGCCTCGGATATTTTATAAATGTATCGAAAATCCCGGAAATATCGGGTAAATTTGGCAAATTAGTAAATATAAAAGCCAGCGCAGTGCGTAAAGCTCGTAGGATAGGGGAGGCTATGAAAGGAAAAATTGGAAGTTTATTCGGTGGTAAAGATAAAGATTAAAATAAAACCGACCTAGATAGGTCGGCTTTTAATTGCGTAGATATGATTTATATAAATTTTGCACAAAATACTTGACATTATATATATATATATATATAATGTTACTGAACCCAAAAAATAAACATATGAAAGGATGATAAAAATGAAAATACCATTTAAAGCTAAAACAAAAGATTGCAAAACTTTAGCAGGTTACGTTGCTCTGTATAGTAAAGTATTTGAATCATATTTTGGGACTTCTAAACTTTATAAAGAGGAAGAAAAGGCTTGTAGAGAATCTAAGGATAGTGCAAAAGAACTTGATAAAACAATTAACAAATTGACAAATAAGGTTATAAAAAGAACTGATTTAAAGTGGGAAGAAAAGGACTATATAAATATTGCGAGAATAGCTGATATATATATAAAGCTCAAAGGTAGCGAACAAGACGAATACAATAAAAAATATGAAAAGATGAAATCAGACTATTATGAAATGGAGAGACTTATATCTGACTTCAATAAGAAAAATGATAATAAATTGTCGAAAGACATAGCGAGTGAAGAATCATTAAAAAAATTTAAACTTCCGCTTCCCGGAAATCCAGAATTATTTGGAAAAGGCAAACTAGCAGAGTTTGTAGATATGTTAAATCCGGATAACTTAAAATAATAATACTTCACAATAACAAAACCACACTTTTTCGTGTGGTTTTAATTTATGTAAATTTTATACAAAAACCCTTGATATTTATATATATATATATAATATTAGTAAGCCCATAAAAAACAAACATAAGAAAGGATGATAAAAATGAAAATACCATTCAAAATGAAAACAAAAGATTGTAAATCACAGGTCACGGCTGTATTAGCTTTGTGGGGAAAATTTTTAGAACTTTATTCTGTGGATGCTTATAAAAATTTCTGTGCTGAAAAATCATTTAATGAATACCAAAAAAAAGATGCCAAAAAAGATTTGGGAGATTTAGAAAAATCTGCAAAGAAAATTAAAGATGATGCGAAAGAATTTGACAAATTTATTGTTAGTGTTTCTAGCAAGGAAAAGGATAAAAAGAAAGAAAAAGCGTTATTGAATAATCCTAAAGAAATTGCTTCAAGCGGCAGTCAAAATGAACAAAGAAAATATGAAGAGTTCTTTAGAAAAATAGAAAGCGATTATAAAGATATTAAGAAACAAATGGAAACAAAAGAAATGAGAAAATATTATAAGAAACGTTTTCCAACACCTAAGACAGACTATGTGAAATTGTGTGGTCGTGCGCCTGAAGCACTGGATATGCTTAATAAAGAAGCTAAACCTAAAAGCGATAATGATTATGTAGAAGCTGGCAAGGTCTTTTATGAGTATGAGCTTTCGTAATAAAAAACCACACTTTTTCGTGTGGTTTTTTGTTATTTTAAGTTAGATATCGTAATCGCTGAAAAACGCTTTTATCCCTTTGAAAGTCATATAGAGGTCTATTTTTGAAATGACTTCGAAAGGAGAATGCATTGACAGAACCGGAACGCCTACATCGATAACATCTGCGTTTAAATTCGAAACATATTTTGCGATTGTTCCGCCGCCACCGATATCAACCTTTCCGAGTTCGCTGCTTTGCCAAACTACATTGTTGTCGCTGAAAAGTTTGCAAATTTCCCCGGTGAATTCTGCCGAAGCATCGGAGGTACCATATTTTCCGCCGCTTCCCGTATATTTTGTGAGCACTACGCCGTGGTTCATGAAGGAACTGTTTCTTACCTCATAACTATTCGCGAAAGTTGGATCAAATGCAGCGTTTACATCAGCTGAAAGACATTTTGATTTTGAAAGTACATCTCTTCCTTTGACGTCATCCATATTTGCAAGGTCCGAAATTAAATATTTAAGGAAATTCGATTGCATACCTGTATTACCGTCGCTGCCGGTTTCTTCTTTATCCGCCAAAAGAACTATCGTTGTCTTTTCAGGAGAAGTGCATTCGAGAATCGCCTCTATGCACGGATACGCACAGGAACGGTCATCGTGAGCATATCCGCCAATCATGCTTCTGTCAAATCCTATATCTCTGGCTTTCATGGCCGGAACCAGTTCTAAATCTGATGAAATCAAATCATCTTCTACGATGCCGTATTTTTCATTTAGTAATTTTAAAATATTTAATTTTACAAGTTCAGATTCTTCGTCGTTTTTAAACGGCATACTTCCGATTAGTACGTTTAAATCTTCGCCCATTATAGCTTCGCACATTTTTTTGTTCATTTGTTCCCTGGCCAAATGGGGGAGGAGGTCAGTAACGCAGAAACATGGTTCGTTTTCGTCTTCTCCCAAGTTTACATCTACATATGAACCGTCTTTTTTCACGATTCTACCGTGTAATGATAGCGGTATGGTAGTCCATTGGTATTTTTTAATACCACCATAATAATGCGATTTAAACATCGCTAACTCATTTGTTTCAAATACAGGATTTGGTTTTAAATCCAGTCTTGGAGCATCTACATGAGATATGGCCAGCTTAACTCCTTGCTTGGTGCCTTGTTTTCCGACAACTACCAACGCTATGGAATGTCCTCTGTTTACGATATAAAATTTATCGCCCGGCTTATATTTTTTAGATTTGTCAAATTCGGTAAATCCTGCTTCTTTGGCTTTTTCTAGTGCAAAAACTACACTTTCTCTTTCTGTTTTGGAAGCGTCCAAGAATTTTTTGTATTTCTCGCCAAATTTTTCGATTTTTTCCATTTCTTCTGCAGGAATAGTTTTAGAACCATGTTTAGCGGTTGAAAATAATTTTTCCTTTAGTAATTTTGCTTCACTTTTTGTTGAACTCATAAATTACAACTCCTCTTTCTCAAAATAAATTTTATTATACATTTTTTCAGCGTGTTTAACTTTTTTCAGATATACTTCGGTTTCAGGATAGGGAATTTTAGATAAATGTTTTCCGTCTTTAGAAAAATTCTTATCGCCAAGCCACCTATCTACAGTGGCGACCCCCGCATTATATGCGCATAAACAGGAGTCCGGATTTGAATACATCTTTTTTAAAACTGATATTAATAGTGTTCCGCGAAGTATATTTATTCTGGGATTTTTTATTAATGATGAATCATATTTTTCTTTTTCATAGAGGTTTAACCATTCAAAAGTTTCTTTGGTTATTTGCATTAACCCCTGCGCGTTTGCGTGAGAATGTGCATTCTCGTTGAAATTACTCTCGCACTTAATCACGGCATATATCAGCGACCTATTCACTTTATATTTTGCCGAAGCTTCATTCACATATTCTTCATATTTAATCGGATACATACATTTTAGTATTTTTTTGTATCCCAAAGTTATTAAAAAAATCGATGATATAACCAGAAATATTCCTGCTATAAAAATTAAAATTTTCTTATTTAATTTTATTATCTTAATTCCTCCAAAAAATATCATAAATTTATTACATTAAATCAACAATTTCAAATCCCGCAGCTCTCACCAAACGATTATAGACAGCCATGCTCATTTCATCGCTCTCGAAAAAGTGAGCGTAGACCAATCCGATATCACTGTCGTCGATTTGGCGCAGTCTGTCAAAAATATTGCGGGCCTGTTCTGAGGAGTTTTTTGCGCTTCCGTAAGATATATATGGAATCTTCAAATATGGTATGTCTTCATCCAGGCACAAAGCAGCCACGCCGGAGTTGTGGTTAAAATTTACATATTTGGCAAAAACCTCACTCGGAGCTTTTACCATTATGACTCTTGCGCGCGGAGAATAATGTCTGTATTTCATCCCTGGAGATAAAACTTTTTGATTGGGAGATATTTTTTGAAACACAGATTTATCTATTTCTATTTTTCCTATTGTTTTTTCTATATCTTCAGGAGTTACGGCACCCGGGCGCAACAATTTAGGTGTGTTCTCATCTAATAAAGATATGACCGTCGATTCAACGCCTATATCGCAATTTCCTCCGTCTACTATGGCGTCTATTTTTCCGTCCAAATCTTTAACCACATGACTAAATTTAGTAGGGCTGGGCGTGCCCGATAAATTTGCCGAAGGCGCCACGAGTGGAACTCCGGCCTCTTTTATAATTTCTCTTGCGATTTCATTTGAAGGAAATCTTACTGCGACCGAATCCATTCCTGCAGTTACTTCATCGGGTATGTTCTTATTCTTCGGAAGAATCATTGTTAAAGGTCCGGGCCAAAATTTTTCTGCCAATTTTTTTGCTTTTGGAGGAAAATAAGAAACAACATTATATATTTCCTCTATATCGGATATATGCACAATTAAAGGGTTGTCGGACGGTCTTCCTTTTGCGGAAAAAATTTTTTTGACAGCTTGGGGATCAAAAGCGTTCCCTGCCAAACCGTATACTGTTTCTGTAGGAATAGCAACTATTCCTCCTGATGAAAGTATGCTTGCTGCTTGAGCTAAATTTGTTTTATCTAAATGTAAAGTCTTTAATTCTACCAATTTCTAATCTTCTTTCCCTGATAATTTTGCTGCACGGTCTGCTGTTATTAGAGCATCAATTATTTCATCTAAGCTCCCGTTTAAAATATCTTCAAGCTTGTATAAAGTCAACCCGATACGATGGTCTGTTACACGGCTTTGAGGATAATTATAAGTTCTTATTCTTTCAGAGCGATCTCCGGTACCAACCTGAGAACGTCTTTCTTCGGCTACTGCGCTTTCTTGTTCTGCGCGTTTTGCTTCCAGTAATCTTGATTTTAAAACTTTCATAGCTTTATCTTTATTTTTATATTGACTTCTTTCGTCTTGGCATTCAACTACCAATCCTGTAGGTAAATGAGTTATTCTTATGGCAGATTCTGTTTTGTTTACATGTTGTCCGCCTGCGCCTCCTGCACGATAGGTATCAATTTGCAAATCGGTTGGATTTATATCTATTTCGACGTCTTCTGCTTCAGGTAATACAGCCACTGTTACCGTCGAAGTATGCACTCTTCCCTGAGCTTCGGTATCCGGAACTCTTTGAACTCTATGAACTCCGCTTTCGAATTTCAATCTTGAATATGCACCTTCGCCCGAAATCATAAAGCTGATTTCTTTGAAGCCGCCTAATTGAGTTTCGTTTGAATTTAAAACTTCTACTTTCCAGTGCCTTTCCTGAGCATACATATTATACATTCTGAATAAAACCCCGGAGAATAGAGCCGCTTCTTCTCCGCCTGCTCCTCCGCGAATTTCTATGATAACATTTCTGTCATCATTGGGGTCTTTGGGGAGAAGTAGAATTTTCAATTCATCGGATATTTTATTTATGTTTTCTTTAGCGGTTTCCATCTCGGCTTCGGCCATTTCTTTGAATTCTTTTTCTATCCCTGATTCTTCAAGAATTTCTTTAGCCTCATTTAAATTTTTTTCTTGGACTTTATACTCACGGTACTTTTCTACTATAGGTGTTAAATTCTTTAATTCCTTCATAAGAGATTTATATTTGTTCTGGTCTGAAAGAATTGCGGGATTGCACAATTCTTCGTTTATTTCTTCAAATCGCTTTTCTGTGGATTCCAATCTACTAAACAAGTTACTTCCTCCATTTATTGTAGTCTAATTCTTAATTATACCACAAGTCTTATTATTTCGCTACTCATAATTATTGTTTATTCCAATTTATGTTTATCGGATTAGAAGACATAAAATTTCCAAGGTCTATTTTTCCGTCATGGATATAACCTATTCCACTCGAATTTCCTCTAAAGCACTCGGTTGAGTGTATAATGCAAAAATCTCTTGTGCGGCATATGCTTCTAAATGCATATCCTCGGGTTTGTAAATCGTGCCCTTTTACTATTCGTTTAACGCCACGGTTATGTTCAAAAAAATTTCGGATGTCTTTTTCAAAAAAATCAACTTCAAATCTATCCCAAAGCAAGCCATAAATAAGTCGATTTTTACTATTTAAAGTTCCCGTGACATTAGCGGTATAATAGGCTCCTTTTTTTATGCTGTCTACTTTGGACGGACCGTGTTTGCAGAGCTTTTCGTTTATTCCACCGTGTACGCAGAAAGTGTCAAAAGTTCCGTCGTTTACTATTGCAGCAATGGATAAACTAGAAAATATTCTTGAAATATTTGAAACTATTTTGGTGTACATCGGAGCATTTGGCGTGCTTATTAATTTACTGAACCAAGCGGAAGATACCAAAGTGTCTTCGTGATTCCCGCGCAAAAGAAACACATTATAAGGATAATGTAATTTCAATTCTAAAATAGTCTCCAAACATTCAACGCTGTTTCGGCCTCTGTCTACGTAATCGCCTAAAAATAAAATTCTTGTACCGGGGTCTTGATTGTACTTGGATTTGAAAAACGAAATGCATCTTATCAGAGATTCCAAATTGCCGTGTATATCCCCAACTACTACTGTGGGTCCGTTTATTTTTAATAGAGAAGGTTCATTTTTTAAAATTTTCACAATATTACTGTTATCAGTTTCATCGGTTAGAGGTTTAAACATAGCGTGCAATGGCACAGCTGATGGTGCTGTCAAAAAAATCCCTAAAATTACAGATAAAATTTTATTTCTAATCATCCAATACCTCCTTAGATATATAACATTGTAGTGGTAATTTACTTTTGTGTCAAAAAAATTAATTTTGTGTTTTTTTAAAAAATTGTTTAAAATAATAGACGAATATTTATTTTTAAATTGATAGGTGAATGTATTTTAATGAAAAAAATATCAGTAAATAAAAATGACGCAGGCAACAGGTTGGATAAATTTATAAACAAGTGTTTTCCGAATATTCCATATTCGTTGTTGTACAAATACATAAGGAAAAAAAGAATAAAAGTAAACGGAAAGAAAGAGGGCATATCGTATCGTCTCAAAGAGGACGATATTTTAGAACTTTATATCAATGATGAACTATTAGAAAAATCAAATAACAGCAGCGATTTTAAGGCTGCTTCGGAAGATATCGATATTTTATATGAAGACGATAATATTATGATCATAAATAAAAAAGCCGGTCTAATTGTTCATCCCGACGATGATATAAAAGTAGATTGTCTTGTTAATAGAATTAAAAATTATCTTTTTAAAAAGGGTGAATTTGATCCTGAAAACGAAAATTCTTTTGCCCCGGCTTTGGTGAATCGAATAGACAGAAACACCTCCGGAATAGTTATAGCTGCTAAGAACGCGGAATCATTACGCATACTTAATTTGAAAATGAAAGAACGAGAATTACACAAAAAATATATCTGCATTTTGTGTGGAGTTTTAAAAAAAGATTCCGAAATTTTAAAAGCATTTCTAGATAAAAATTCTTCCGAAAACAAAGTCTACATAAGCGATAAAATGAAAAACAAAAATTACAAAACAATACTCACCAAGTATTCGGTCATTGATAAATCAAAAAAATTTACCCTTGCAGAGATTGAATTATTAACCGGCAGGACTCATCAAATTCGTGCTCATATGGCTTACCACGGATACCCTCTTCTCGGAGACGGAAAATATGGTGTTAACAAAATAAATCGAGAGATGGGGTATAAGTACCAGGCTCTTTGCGCATACAAGCTCAAATTTGATTTTAAAGATAAAGATAATCTTCTTGGATATCTTGACGGAAAAGAATTTAGAGTAGACATGGACAAAATATGGTTTGTAAGTGATTTTTACAAAAGACTGGCAAATATTTTTTAAAAATCAAAGAATTTTACAAACATTGCCGTAAAACAAACGTCAATTAAAGCCGAAATTAAAAATAATACGAAACTTAACCTGGAATTTTTGATATGAGACTTAAATGCCGAAAACAATTCCGGGTGATTTTCTTTTGAAAATAAAGATTTTGCAAATTTAGATGAAAATTTAAAAGCCTGTGAAGAGAATAAAAGTAAACCTATTGAAGAAACAAAAATTCCCGGTAACATTATCAGTAGGTAAAAAGCAATGCCTTTTAATCCGTAAATCAAATATAAATAACCGGCGCATAAACCCAGTGCAAGTCCACGAAAAAGTACAGTAAACGGAATTAAAAGCGGTCCCCAAAACGAAAGCGCAAAAAATTCCAGTATAAAAGTTAAAATTAACATCTGCGAACTCGAAGATGCAAAAATTCCCAAAAATGACTCAAAAATTTTTTCTTTAAAACTGTTTATAAATACAAAATCTATTTTATGTATGTATTCCATGTTGATGTACCCTGTAGATAATGACCCTAACATCATCCCGATGATGAGCATAGTTGACATTAAAATTAATACCCTGTTGTTTTTGCCGGTTTCCAGAATTTCGTATTTTTTTAAAGTTGATGTGAATTTAGAAATTATTTTCTGCATATAATTGCTCCTTTGTTTGTTACTTCTTTTTTTGATACTAATTATTATGCAGACAAATTAATTTCTATGAGAAATTTTTAATAAAAATAAGCTTCTCCCTAAAAGAGAAGCTTGTTTTTTATTGCTGTGCCGCCAATGCTTTGGATAAAAGTGAATTTTTCTTCTTTGGTTTTTCCGGTTTGACTTTCTTACCTTTATATTTTTTTGCGGCTTCCCAAGACTTTTGTAATTCATCACTTAGACATTGTTTTAGCTTATTTCCGTTTTCTTCTGAAAGCCCATTCAAAATTACCATGGTTATTATACTTTTTACGCTTAGTCCCGAATTTTGATATAACTCACTTAATGTTTTTCCGAATTTATTTATTTTAGAAGTGTTTTTTTCTGAATTTATAAAATTACTTATTTGCGGCAAAATAAATTCCCTTGAAAATTTTACCGCTCTAAAGTCTTCGTATTGTTCCTTTTCTTGTTTGATCGGTTCTTTCAGCTCAGGGAAAAATGTTGCCATACGGTTTGCAAAAAATAACCCTGTGATATTACTATCGTTTTCGTCCGATTTCTTTTTTGCCTGTCGGACAAGAACTTTTTCTTTTCCGACCATAGAAGTTATAAAATCATCTATTACCAATTTTATATCTTTTTGGGAAAAACTTTCATCCAATAGCCAGGTAGAAATTATTTTTGAAGAATTCTCATCTTTAAATGAAGATAAAGCAATTTGCTTAGAGCTGTTGTCATATTTTATTTCATAAGAAATAACATCATTTGAAAGCATCAAACAATTTTCTTTTTTATTCTTTACAGAAAAACTTTTTATTTTTTCATTTTGACAAATTGTATCGCAGATAACACTAAAATAATTTTTTTCCAAGGTAAGTTCACTCCTGTTTTTTTAAATGTAAAAATATCTTATAAATTAATTCTATCATATATATTTTTTAAAACAACTAAAAAAAATTATAAGTCAAATATCCATTATTTTCTTTTGTGTATTCTTATCAAAATGCAAATAATAATTCTGTCTACAATTTTATACATTAAATTCCTGATTTTTACAAAATTTATTTTTTTGATATTTTCAAATTAATTATTCGACTTAAATAGAAGGGGGAATTATGGTGAAAAAACTTTTTCAAAGGTGCGCGGTTGTAATGTCAGTATTAAGTTTATTGTTTTTTTCAGGAATGTTATATGCCGAGATAACTCTTCCCGACAAATATAATGTTTGTGATTCCCAAAAAGATGAGTTCAGTATGTTCCCTTTCTGCGTAAAGAAAAATCACTTTAATAAGTGCAATTTTTGCATTAAATTGCTGGATATATTTCCGGTAAAAGATGTAGCAGTAAATGTTATTCCCAAGCGCAGCGTGGTGCCTTGCGGTATTCCTTTTGGTGTCAAAATTTTCAGTAACGGAATTATGATAACCGGCCTTTCGCAGGTAATTACTGACGATTCCACAAGTTTCCCGGCAAAATCCGCGGGTCTGAAAAAAGGTGACATAATAATGCGCATAAATGGAAAGGAAGTCACAAATAATGAAGATTTGGAAAAACAAATAAAAGAATCTGGCGGAAAAACTCTTACTCTTTCGGTGCTTCGTGATGAAATGGAATTCGATGTTCCGATACGCCCTGAATTGTCATTTTGCGATAGCGAATACAAACTGGGAATATGGGTCAGAGATAGCTCTGTTGGCATAGGTACGCTTACTTTTTACGATAAAGAAAATAAAATGTTTGCCGGCCTTGGGCACGGTATTTGTGATGTTGATACAGGAAATATAGTGCCGGTAAAGAAAGGCGAAATAGTGGACGCCGCTATTACTGATATTTCCAAAAGCTCCAAAGGTCGGGCAGGAGAGCTTAAAGGATGCTTTACAGATAATGAATCTTGCGGGGAAATTTATTCTAATAGCGACACCGGTATTTATGGAAAAGCATACAAACTTCCGGAATATTTTGAAGAATTGGAAGTAGCTTTTAAACAAGACGTAAAAAGAGGTTCGGCTTATATCATATGTACTATAGAAGGCGATAAACCGGTGATTTGCGAAGCTAATATAGATTCGGTAAATTATAATGTAAATTCTCCTACCAAAAATATAAGGATTTCCATAACCGATAAAGAGCTTTTGAAAAAAACAGGGGGAATAGTCCAGGGAATGAGTGGCAGCCCTATAATACAAAACGGCAAGCTGGTGGGCGCTGTGACCCATGTTTTGGTCAATAATCCCACCAAAGGATACGGCATTTTCGCCGAAACTATGCTGACAAATTGTAACAATCTTTTTGAATCCCAACACAAAAACGCTTCTTGAAAATTACCATAATTTGACATATCTTACGAATATTATCTAATCCTTGGAAAACTATTGACATATTTGGTAAATTATGTAAATATAGATATCATAAACTATATTTACAGGAGGAAAATTTATGCAAAATCGGTTAAAAATTCTTATTTCAGAGGACTGCGCAGAGTTTGATAGGGAAGCACTGGACATGTTTAAACATTATTCTATGGATTTGTCATTTTTGCCCAAAGATGGATTTAAAGTTATCGAAATAATCGAAAATTCTTGCCCGGATGTAGTCATTATGGACTTATTTATGCCTCGCATAGATGCCATAGGAATTATAAGCACAATAAAGAAAAATCATCACGTAGATATGCCTATGTTTATTGTGGTTTCAAATTTTGGACGTCCTACTCTCGAAAGAGAAGTTTTGTCCGCCGGCGCTTCTTATTTTATGATTAAGCCAATTAATTATTCCGATATTATAGAAAAGATTCTTCAAGAGAATTACAAAAATACACTTTCTAAAGATAAATTTTCTTTCCGCGACGTATCATCGTTGGGCATAGATGAGTCGAATATGGAAGTCAGAATTACGGAAATTCTACATCAAATCGGTGTTCCCGCGCATATAAAAGGCTATCATTATTTAAGAAATTCCATCATGATGTCTATAGAAAATCCTGGAATTATAAATTCCGTAACAAAGAGATTATATCCGGCAGTAGCCGAAAATTTCGAAACCACTCCTTCAAGAGTCGAAAGAGCAATTCGTCATGCCATTGAAGTAGCATGGGATAGAGGCGACGTTGATATTCTGAACTCTTATTTTGGCTATACAATTCATAATTCTCGTGGCAAGCCTACCAATTCTGAATTTATAGCTATGATAAGCGATAAATTGCGCCTAAGTTTAAGGTCTGCAAGTTAAAATGTGTTTTTTAAGCTGTTACAATATATGTAGCAGTTTTTTGTTATATTTTAAAAATGTATTTTCGCATATTACCACATACGCTCTGCATATAAATAGGCATAGAATATAAACTGGAGGGTGTAAAAATGGTAGAATTCTATCCCGAAGGACGATTAATAGATAATTTTGAAAATAAAAATTCATTAATGTGTCTTTCTAGTCTTGTGGAGGCTTATAATAATAAAAAAATACTCGAATCAAAAGCGATAATGTGTGACAAGGACCACAATCTTATAGTTGATTTGGGGTGCATGAAAGGAATAATTCCACGTGATGAAGGGGCCTTAGGAATAAAAGAGGGACTCGTAAGAGATATCGCGGTAATTTCTAAGGTTAATCGTCCTGTGTGCTTTATAATTACGGGCTTTCAAAAAAATGAATATGGCAAAGAATTTGCGATATTATCTCGTAGAAAAGCTCAGGAAATTTGTATGCAAAAATACATTCTTAACTTGTCTCCCGGGGATATTATTCCGGCAAGAATTACTCACATGGAAAATTTCGGAGCATTTGCGGATATAGGTTGCGGAATAGTTTCGTTTTTGCCGATTGATACTATATCCGTTTCTAGAATTTCTCATCCCCGAGAGAGATTTTATATAGGAATGGACATAAATGTAATCGTTAAATATTTAGAGGGCGATAGAGTTCATTTAACGCATAAGGAACTTCTTGGAACATGGGAAGAAAATGCAGAACTTTTTGCGATAGGAGAAACAGTAAGAGGAATAATAAGGTCGGTGGAAGATTACGGAGTTTTTGTGGAATTAACTCCGAATCTGGCAGGGTTGGCAGAGCCCAGAGAGACTGTATCCGAGGGTCAAGAGGCGAGTGTTTATATAAAAAATATCGTTCCGGATAAAATGAAAATCAAATTGGTTATAATAGATACTTTTGAACAGATAAAATCTAAACCTACGATAAATTATTTCTATAAAGAAAATCACATTGATAAATTTGTATACTCTCCGGCCACCAGCAATAGGCTGATAGAAAGTGATTTTACTCAAAAAATTCCGCTATGTAACCGAGCTTAAATTATCTAACAAAAAACTGACTACCACACTTATCAGATAGGTAGTCAGTTTTTGAATATTTTTAATAAATTAAAAATTATTGTATACGAAAGTGACTGTATCGGCTTGGCTTTCGAGTTCTGCCCATAGGATCATGATTTCAATGATCGTAAGTACTAAAACTTTAAAAGCATAACTTTTGATTATTTTACGAAAAGCGTTTTGTAATCTTTTCATTTATGTACAACCACCCTTTCGGACTCAAATGTATCATATCTTTGAAGAAAAAAGGTTCGTACTCAGAGTTTCGAAGATCCAGATAATCAAATCCGAATTTTTTAATCTGTTTGCATATTTTATCATACAAAGAAAATCTTTTTTCTTGATTTATTTCGGTGATGTCGTAAAAGTATCCGTTCGCAGGCACCAGTACAATAAATGGCTTTATTTTTAAATTTTCGAATACTTCCAATATAAGCTCAAAGTCTTTGAATTCAGGCGAAGTAAGCACTTGGGTTTCTTTATATATTCCCTTTAAATTTTCTGTGGTTCCTCCCAATGAGTCAAAATAATATTCATCACTTATCTTCAAATCGTTACCATTATAATATTTTTTGCCCATTTCTTCAACTTCATTTTTTTCTTTTTGCCAGTCAATGTGTTTTATTTCAGATATAGAATCATTATCTAAATTTTTAATTGCTCGGCATGCAGTATGCTTGTCTTTTAACTCCAAAACTTTTTCGTACAGGCAAAAATACGGTTTAAATAAATAGGAAATCGTGTTGGAGAAAAAGTTCTTGTTTGAATGTAAATAAGAATATAAAAATTCAGGGTTAAAAGAAATTTCTTTTTTAAGAAGCTCAGAATTTCTTTCGCAAACTCTATTTTTTACGTCGTCACTTATATTGCCGTTTGACATAAATTTATAAAACTGAAGTTTTGAAAAATTATATCTATACGCCGCCTTGTCTATTTCTTCTCCTAAAAACCATTGCGGCGAAACCATAAGTACAATTTTTCTATCGCTTAAATCAGTGTCTATTGCTCCGAGTTTTATAGCATGGAGCAAACTCTGAGTGCCGGCTTCTCCTATTAAGCATATATCATATGGCGCTTTATCGTTCGGAAACATGTTCGCAGCACTTTGCGGAGAATCCGTGTTGTTTAGTTCCGATGAACCCAGAATTAAAATGTCATTTTTAGAACTTGCCTTATTTAGAATTTTAACTCCTTTATTTTTTTCGTTTATCCCATAAGCTTTTTCTATGAAATCGTTGTAGTTTTTCTCAAAATAATTATCGAGATATCTTGAATAACTTTTTGCCGCAAAAAACACAATGCATATCGGTATAAAGATTATTCCCAAAATTTTTAGTGTTTTGTTAAACATTAGAGCACCTTTTTTCCAAAAAATTTATAAAATTATTTACGGTGGTTATGTCATTTTTTTCAAAATCTGTAGGCTGAAGTTTTACTCCGAGCTTTTCTTCAAGTGACAAAATTATATTTATTGTGGACAAAGAGTCTATTAGTCCCGCGTCGAATAAATCCAAATCCAAATCTTCTTTAATTTCATCAGTTTCGCAAATTTCTTCCATTATTTCCAGTCCTAAATCTTCAAAATTCATAATAACAAATCTCCTTTTTTAAAAATTAAATAAATATCCCGAAAATATCAACATTCCAAACGCAACCACGTGGAAACATATAATTCTGCTTACTAAATCGTAGTATTTGCTCTTTTTAAAGTTTCGATACGTTTTGGATTTTGTATATATATCGGTCAAAATTAACATCAGACCTTGATACGCCCCGTAGGTTATATAAAATAAATAAAATCCGTGCCACAATCCCATCGTGAGCATAGTGAGCATGTATCCGCATCTAACGGCAACTTTCTTGCTTTTTACTTTTTTATTTCTCACCATGTTTAAGACAAATCTGCTAAATAAATAATCTCCAAACCATTTTGATAAAGAAATATGCCATCTATCCCAAAATTCTTTCATATTGTGAGCAAGGAAAGGCTTATTAAAGTTTTCGGGAGTTTTGATTCCAAGCACATAACTTGTCCCAATTGCGAACGCAGAATAACCTGCAAAATCGAAAAACAAATACAGCGTGTATGCGTACATATAAACTATAACATTTAGAAAAGTTTTTTCTGTGGGGGCGTTAGTTATAAAGTAAATATTTATCAAATTTGCAATAGCAAACTTATAGGTTATCCCTAATAATATTTTTTTGATTCCGACTTCTAAATATTCCTCCAAATATTCTTTTCCGGAAATTTTTTTGTCTAAATCTTCTTTAAATCGTTTGTATCTATCGATAGGCCCCGAGCTTATAGCGGGGAAAAATGTTATAAAATACATTGCTTGCCATATCGAAAACTCTTCTATATGTCCATCGTGAATTTCTATTATCATTTGCCAAATTCTAAAACTCACATAAGAAATTCCTAAAAATCCCAAAAAATTAAAATCAGAAGTGTACACGCATGCTTTTACCGCCACCACGGGCAGTACAGACAAAGTGAAAATCGTATAGTAAAGATAATTACTTTTATATTTTTTATGTAGTAAATAGTAGGTATATATCAAAAGCATTTCAAATGCCATAAAGACCAAAAATTGTAAAGTTTGCATTGATTTAAAACCCATTATCAAACAAAGAGCAGGAACGGAAATCGCGGTTGCATAGTATTTTATCGGCTTCCCGAGGAGACCTAATATTAAAGCCGGTATAAATAGCGGCAACATAATACAAAGTGAGAAGAAATCTGAATATTGCGTGATAGACATTATAATTCCTCCATCAATTTTTTACGATTAACTTTTCCGTTGTTTGTCATGGGAAGGATATCTTTAAATATTATTTTTTTGGGTATCATGTAGGAAGGCAAAAATTTCAATAGGTCTTTTTTTATTTCTGATTGTGCTTTTAGTTTACTGTCTATTTCGAAATTTGGCACGATAAATGCCGCTATGTTTTCTACCGTTTCGTTTTTGATGATCGGCAGAACAACAGCATTTTTTATTTTTGAGAGTTTTAAAAGATTGCTTTCTATATCTTCGAGCTCTATCCTGTAACCATGAAGTTTTATTTGCAGGTCTATCCTTCCGCAGTAAAACAGGTTTCCGTTTTTTATATATCCTTCGTCTCCGGTTTTGTAGGAACGATAAACCTTACCGTTTATTTCTTTTAATCCAAAAGATTTTTTATTTGCATCCGGTCTGTTAAAATATCCTATGCTTACTGAATCGCCTACAATTAAAATTTCGCCTTTTTCGCCTTCCGGAAGAATATTTCCTTCTGAATTTATTATAAATACAAATGTGCCGCTTTTTGGCTTACCAATGGGTAATGGATTGAATTTTTCAAGAACTTCTTTTGTTACCGTGATTTCCGTTATTGCTACAGTTGATTCCGTGGGGCCGTAAGTGTTTATAATTTTTGACTCCGAGAATCTTTCCGTGAGTTTTTTAGCGGTTAAATTTGAGAGAGCTTCTCCGCAAAACAAAAATAACTTAATATTTTTGAGTAAAGTTTTATTAAATCCGTCCGAGGCTAAACACATGTTTGCGAAGGACGGCGTAGAAACCCATACTGTAGCTTTGGAGTCCTTCAAGGAATTCAAAAGTAATTCATAATTTGTTTGAACAGATTTATTAAGGCACCATAATTTGCTCCCTGTGAACAACGAAGTATAAAGGTCCATTACAGAGAGGTCAAACGAAAAAGGCGCTTGATTTATGAATACATTTTCGGAATTTTCTAAATTTTCTCCTCCAAAACGAGAGGACCATTTCAAAAAATTATCCAAGCAATCAAGAGTTATTTGAACACCTTTAGGTTTTCCGGTGCTTCCGGAAGTAAATATAATATAAAATGTTTCATCAGGTTTAACGTGGCTGGATTTTTGGATTTTATCTTTCGAGCTTTCTATTATATTTTTTATTTCTTTTAAAGCGATAACATTTTTTGCATCAAAATTCAAATTTTCTGTAGACAAAATGACAGGAGATTGCGTTTCTTCAATTATATCCTTTACTCTTTCATCAGGGACCGAAATATCAACAGGGCAGTAAGCTCGTCCGGATTTTACACATGCTAAAAAACAGACAATCATATACGGATTCTTATGACCATACACCACGATAGGATTTTTATTGGATTTAAGTGAAGTTTCCAAATAATAAGCCAGCCTGTCCGAAAAATCATCTAACTCCTTATAAGTGAGTTTCTTATCTTCGCAGCTGTCGTTGAAAATAGCTACTGAATCTTTTTTTGAATTTGCAAAAAAATTGATTTTTTCTAATATGTTCAAATTTTTTCAACGCCTTTCTTGGTTAATTGGTTGACTTTTTGAGCACCACAATAGTTTCCACATGTTTTGTTCTTGGGAATAAATCAACCGGGCAAATTTTTTTGAATTGATAACTATCGGTTAATTCGAATAATTTTTTTAAATCCTTTGATAAGGTTGCCGGATTGCATGATATATATACTATAGTATCCGGGAAAATTTCAACTAAATTTTCAATAAATTTTTCAGAGCAGCCTTTTCTCGGCGGATCAACAACTACAACGTCGTAGTTTGAATTTTCAGCCGAAATATTTTTAATTATCTCAGTTGAATCCGAGCACACAAAATCGATATTATTAATATTATTAATCTTCGCATTTTCTTTTGCATTTTCTATGGCTTTCGGAACTATTTCTGTTCCTGTTACATGATTCACCTGATGCGCCATCGTCATGCCGATTGTCCCTATTCCGCAGTAAAAATCAATCAAGTTTTGTTCTTTCTTCAGTTCGGCATATTCTATGGCTAAGTTATAAAGTTTTTCGGTTTGATTGTGATTGATTTGATAAAAAGACTCAGTCGAAATATTAAATTTCAAATTGCATAAATTATCCGTGATGTAACTTTTCCCGTAGAGTGTTTTGAAATTTTTTCCGAGAATAACATTTGTTTTTTCGGTATTGTAATTCAAAACTATCCCCGTAATATTTTTAAATTTTGATGTTAAAAATTCAACTAAATTCTTTGGATTGAATTTTTTCCCGTGATTTATCACCAAGCAAACCATTATTTCACTGCAATCGGAATTACTTCTGATATAAACATGTCTGACGGTTCCCGAATGAGAAAATTCATCATAGGGGAGTATATCATTGGATACCATCCAAGTTTTTACATGTTTTGTTATGTCGTCAAAAACTTCGGGGTGCAATTTACAACTTTCACAGTTGCTTATATTATGGCTTCGAGATGCAAAAAATCCCGAAATTACATTCCCGTCTTTATCTTTGCCGAAAGGAATTTGTGCCTTGTTGCGATATCCTATAATTTTTTCCGAACCCAATATTTTTTCGATTTGTAAGTTTTTAAATCCTCCGATGCGAGCCAAACAATCCGAAACATGCTTTTCTTTTATTTTCAATTCCGCAGGATAAGAAATATGCCTGAATGCGCACCCTCCGCACCTGGAATAGTAAGAACAATCACACTCGATTCTGTCGCACGAGGGTTTTATGTACTTTTCAACTTTACCGACCAAATAGTTTTTTGCTTCTTTAATTATTTTAACTTCTACGTGGTCACCTACAGCGGATTTCGGTACAAAGATTGCTATGCCGTTAAATCTTCCTATGCCGTCGCCGTTTATGTTTACGTCTTCTATAGTTATTTTTACTATGTCGTTTTTTCTTAAATTCGATGTTTTACTCATTTTTTCTCTCTTCGTTTTATGAATTTTCATATAAAGTATATTGTACCACAATTCTAAACATAATTCTACATATTGTGAGTTTATATAAAAAAAGAGCCGCCTCATCGGGCGACTCAAGTTTTAGGCGATAATCAACCGCCGCAGCCACATCCGCAGCCATTTCCGCAACCGCAGCTGTCGTCTCCGCAGCAGCAGCAAAGAACTATAATGATGAGAACAATTATGAAGCAGCAGTTATTTCCGCCGAAAAAGTTATTACACATGTATGAATTCCTCCTTTTAATATTTACATTAACATACTATTTCAGAGCAAATAATTTGGTTACTCATTTTTTAAAATAAAATTTTTATAAATATTTTTTTAATATAAAATACGACTATATGCATATATATTTTTTAATTTTCACTAAAAAATAATTGACTTTACTCATATAAAGTTGTATCATGGTAGTGTGCGTAATTTATTATAATGAAGGAGGATTATTATGGATATAGGTAAAAAAATTGAGGAAGTTTTTGAACAAATGAAAGAAAGACCTGTGCTAATGGATAAATTCTATGAGCTCGAGGATATGGATCAAATTTATGAGTTTTTTCATTCGGTAAGAGGTGGATACACTAAACAAGAATTTTTCAAATATGTATCCGATTTCTTGGATGAATTGGATGAGCTTGATGAACTTAGCGATAGTGAAATTAATGCAGAAAATTTGAGTAATGTTGCCGGCGGAGCGGGTGCGTCCAAAAAAGCTCTTGCAGGTATGTTGGCAGCAATGTCTTTGTTCCCGGCAGCTCCTACAGGATTGTATGCAGCTGAAAATTCTCAAAATAACACAAACATAGAAGCTAAAGCGGAAGAACAACCTAAAGCAAGCGAAGAAAATAAAGAAGAGAACAAAGAAGAGAATAAAGAGGAAGATCAAAAAAAGAAATCCAGCATCTTTTCAAGAATTAAAAAATTTATCTTTAAAAATAAAGGTAAGATAGCTCTCTGCGTTGCGGGATTGGTTCTTGCTGCGATTGCTATTAAAAATCGCGAAGGAATTATCAACTGGACACAAGAAACTATAGATTCTATAAAGAAAATATTTAGTCCTAAAAAAGATGTACAACTCGCAGGGCTGGAAGAAAAACTAAAAGCCGGTATGAGTGATGAACAAGCCAGAGAAGAAATCTCCAAGCTTGTTATCGGACAAGCAGAAGAAATGAAAATGCCCGGCCCCTCGAGTTCGGCGGCTGATTTCGAAAGATACAATGCATATCTCAAAGTTAAAGAAATGCGCGACCACCAAATAGAGTCTTTGGTATCAAGATACTCCAAAGAGAGCCAGAATGTAAGTTGGTATAGCAAAATCCCTTATTTCTGCGGACTTGCAGGAATGCTTGCTTTGGGTAAAGAAGCAGCCGGTGGTTTCTCAGATTGCTTGAAATTTTTCTCTTCACTTCAAGATTCTGCATATAATTTGTTTGGACCATACAGTATTTTTAGTAGATTCTTTAATATGAGTAGGGTAGAGTATGACCCTGTTAAACCTGTTGATTCAAATTCAAATCTAACCAAAGCGTTTAAGGAAGTAAAAGGTCAAACAAAGGCCAAAGAGCAACTTAGACGCGCAATTTCTCAGATAGTAGTAGAGAGATATTCTAGATTTAAGAATGAAAAACCATATGAGAAGGCAGACGTTTTTTATTTCATCGGACCTTCCGGCGTAGGAAAAACTTATATGGCGGCGAAATTATGTGAACATAAAGCCTTAACTAATGATGACGCACCATATCTTTTCTCTGCGGGAGACATTGATAGTGCATCGGATCTTTCTCTTGTTGAACAGATTTTTGGACCTAAAAATGACTACAGTTACGATAATAACAAAAAAGCAAAGAGCAGTTTGTACACATATATTAAAAACCATCCAAACGGCGTAGTTGTATTTGATGAGTATGACAAGCTCCCGGATAACAGCTTGGACGAAGTATTTAGAAGTGCTATGGACAAAGGAAAAGTAATAGTTGCCGGTCAAGAACTCGATTGTTCCGGAGTTACATTTATCTTAACATCCAACGAGAGTAAAGAATCACTCAATATAGCAGGTGGAAACAAGGAAAGAGAAGATGACGAGTCTATTACTCATCATAGTCACGACAAATCATTCACAAACAGAATTCATGTCGTTGAATTTGAAAAATTATTTGAGGATAATTATGTAGATATCGCAAAAATAGAACTTTATGAAAAATTGAATGATACATTTAAAGAAAAAGACATGGGCGGCGTAAAGATATCAATGAGCGAAGATACTATCAAGAAAATTGCCGACAGAACAACAAAATACGGCAAAGGCGCTCGTTATATTAAGTATGACCTTTTAGGAGAAGCTATTAGAGTTATTACTGAATTGATATTTGGTAATTCCGGCGGAAAGATTAAGAAATTTAGAGGAAAAACAGTTGAACTCGAGTATAATCTCAGAGATGTCAGCGAAGAAGAAGCTAAATATGATGCTCCGGCAGATGTAGACGGCAAATATTATGTTAAAGATGGCGATAAATATAAACGCTGGGAATTCGAGGCAACTCTTAAAGATTAATATCAATAAATGTTAGTAGAAAAGGGGAGAGATGAAGATGGTAAAAAATATTGATAGAATGATTGAATCAGTAATAGAAAGAGAAGACCTAATGAGAGAATTAGCCGAGCAAGAATCTTATGAAGATGTTTATAATTTTTGCACTTCCATAGAGGACGGATATACGCAAGAAGAATTATTCCGATTATTGGATGAAGCATATGAAGATTACGGATATGCAGTCCCTGAAATTGAAAATAACGCGCTGGATTATGTAGCCGGTGGAAAGGGAGATTTCAGAGGAAAAATCATGGCAGGAGTACTTTCGTCTCTTGCCCTTTTCCCCGCAAGCGCAGTAGGGACCAGCGCTCTGGATCAAGATTCCTCCAAAGTGAGCTCTGAAAATTCAGCAAGCTCCGTAGAAAACAAAAAAGGAATTAAAGCGGGAGTAAGAGCACTTTCCGCGATGTGTAATTATAAATATTCTAAAAACAAATCCAGTATATTTGAGGGCAATTGGCTGGATAAAATGTTTGATAAATTATATTTAACCGAAGACACAAAATCACAGCTTAAAAAAGTTATGGTATCGATTGACGATGAGAGGTTTAAGTACTCGCAAGAAGGTAAAGCTTATGATCACGGGGACGTTATTTATGTAGATGGACCAGGTCTTTCGAACAAAGCAGACGCTCTCAAAACCGTATTTGCATTTGAACGACCATGTGTTTATTCACTTTCAGATATGGATAAGGAATCTGAAAAATCTAAAGTTGAACAAATTTTTGGACCTACTTCTGAAGACAAAAAGTCAAAAGGAAATGTATTCTCTTATATAAAAAATCTTTTTAATAAAAGTGATAAACATAAAAGTTTATATAGTTATATTAAAAGCCACCACGGCTTTGGATGCGTAATTTTGAAAGATTATGATAAGTTACGTGATAAGGACGTGGATGAAGCTCTTGAAAAAATAATTGATACAGGAAAAATAACCGTATCCGGGGAAGAAATTGATTGCTCAGGAATAACTTTTATATTAACTACTGATAGTGGAGAGTATTCCAATCTACATTTTGGCAAAAAAATTAATCACAAACTTAGCGGTTGTTGTGACTCTTCATTTTTAAACAAATTAAAAATCGTTGACTTCGATAGGACTGCTGAGCGAAAAGTGAGAAATTGTATAGAATCTGTGACTCGTGAGTGCTTTTCGCAACTCTATAATAGTGATGTGGAAATAGATGTAATATTAAGCGATGAAGAGGTAAATAAGATAATCGAAGAAGAAGGCTTAAAAGACGAAAATTATGATGAATTTACGTATAATCATTCTTTAGAATACAAGATTAGGCGAGCCCTGTATGGAATTCTTTATAAATACTATGGTCTTGAAAAAATGGATAAAATAAAAGCTCCAAATAAAATAAATGTAGAGTTTAAGTATGAATTGAAGGAATATTCTTCAGATGAGATGGAGTTTGAAGAAAAATTTATACCCAAGGGAGTAGTTGAAGTCGATGGAAAAACGATGTATTGGGGAATTACGGCGACTATAAAAGATTAGAATATAAGTATGGGAGAGATGAAGATGGTAAAAAATATTGATAGGATGATTGAATCAGTAATAGAAAGAGAAGACCTAATGAGAGAATTAGCCGAGCAAGAATCTTATGAAGATGTTTATGATTTTTGTACTTCCATAGAGGACGGATATACACAAGAAGAATTATTTGAATTTTTAGAGGGAGCGTACGAAGATTACGGGTATATGCCGTCCGAGCTCGAGGACGCTACTCTGAATTGCGTGGCAGGAGGAAAAGGAAGTTTAAAAGGGAAAATGATGGCCGGAATGCTTTCGTCTATTACGTTGTTCCCGGTTAGCGCGGTGGGAACCAGCGCTTTGAATCAAGAGTCTTCTGATGGGGATGAAAAAAATCCTATCGATATTGTGGATGGCAAACAAAGTTCAAATATAGGGATAAAAGCACTCTCGGCAATGCGTTCCTATAAATATTTAAAAGGCGGTCCGAACATATTTAAGCCTGTCGATACCACAAAAAAATCTCATAGACGTTTAAGAGGAGTCGAAGGTCAGAAAAACGCCAAATCACAAATTGAAGCCTATCTTGAAAAAATCGAGAACGAAACACAAGAATGTTTGGAGCAAAACAAAAAATATAATCACGCAGATGTACTTTGCTTTAACGGCGCCAGAGAAAAAGAATGGAGAGAAAGTTTGCGCGCCCTAAGAAATTATTATAAAACTCGTTTTCATCTTGCTCCGGGCAACCAAGCTGTATGCATAGACATCGTTCAAGGCGCATGGGGAAACAATACTTCAAAAATTGTTGAGGAGTTGCTTTCTAAAGCTCAGGATTTTGTTCAGAAAGATGGCAAATATTTAGTAGTTATCGAGGATTTAAACGATACTTTTAATAAAGATATTTACAATGCTTTTGCCGAAGCAAAAAAATCCGGTATTGTAGAGTTTAACGGTAAAAAATATGATTTATCCAAAGGAATGTTCGTGCTGATTTCATCAGTTGAAGATTCGAAAAAAGCTTTTTCGGACAACCTTTCTAACGAAGTTCAAGATACGCTTAAAGAAGGAATTGTAAATTTTGAGGAATATACTCCTTCCGAATACAAAGAAATTATCAGAGATAAATTTTTGTTCGAAGAGACACTTATAGAAAGCTATTTAGATAGAAAATTGTTTTTATCCAAGAACAAAGACGAAGAAATATGGGAGAAATATTCCATGGCGCTAAACATGTTGGATGACTATAAAGAAAATGTAAATGAAATTTCCCGCGAGCTGTATGATTACATACATTCTCATAGTTATAAGGATAATTGCAGCAGGATACCGTCGCTTTTATTCAACTGGGAATATATGGAGCTCCTTGGAAAACAATCTCCCTATAAATTGATGTTCACGTCTGACCAAAAGAAAGTTGTAGATGAATTTAAGTCAGAAGCAGATAACGAAATAGACAAAAATAATTTTATAATAAGTAATATATAAAATTTTCCCGGAAAGTTGCCGTTTTAAGCACTTTCCGGGAATTTATTTATAAGATATTTAATTCAAAATCTCTAATAATTATTTTTCGTTCTTACGATTTCCATGTACAATTTTTGGAAATTATCTATTATTCCAACTAGCTTGCTTTTGTGATCGTAAGTTTTTATTTGACTTTCCATACTTTTTGAAATGAGCCATATGTTAGATTCAATTTCTGATATTTTTTCTTCATCTTTCGGGAATTCTACTACAATAGGGTCGGTGATTTCTTTCATAGAATTTAGACGTTTTATTCTAAGCTCAGCACAACTTGAATTGTAGTTTTCCAATTCGTTGCAGAGTTCTTCAAATTTGCTTCTAAACATACTGTCGGTAAGTAGTTTTTTGATTCTGTTTTTTAATTTCATTATTTCATAAAGATGTGAATTTATAGGCGCTTTGGGGCCGAGATTATATTCAAAATTTTTACGTAAATTCTCAATGTCAGCAAATACTTTATCTATTGTATCTTCGTCTTTGGCTGTGGCTATTTTGTCATCTTTCATGATTTTATTGATAGATTGAGTTGCTTCATTGATAGTTCGAATTTTATATTTTAACATATTATCAATAACAGTTCTCATAATATTTTTGAATTTTATTTCAGCGTTATCACTTTTACAGAAATCACGGGTACACATTGATACCGAAGGGTCTTCTATTTCATAAATACTTTTAACTGTGTGGAAAAGTACATCTTTTAACACGTACTTTTTCGATTTGTCGTTGCCCAGAGTGTTGTTTTTCATAAACTTACAATCTTGAGTAATAATCGTTTCTATAAATTTTCCTACGCTATCGTGATAATTAGAAAGATCGTCACGTATACTGTGCCAAACCGTGTCTACATATTTTGACTTTGCAATATTTCTTTCTTCTCTGTTTCTTGCGTAGTAGCAAGCTTCAAACCAACAGACGCTGTCCGATTTTTGATGAGTTTTCTCTTCCGGAATGAAACCTGAACTATGTTTTATATATGCAGAATAAGCATCTGATATTACTACATACGTTATTCCGCCGGCAACAGCACACTTGACCAAATCAGTAAAAATTTCAACCTTTTCTTCGTATGTTAAAGTCTTTGTTTTGCCTTTGTTACAAATGCTTGAGTATTTTGATTCAGCATACCGGGTCTGTTGAGTATTTGCAAGTAAATTCGGCGCCGAACTTGATACCATTAAGCAACTTAATAAAGCAGAAATTGTTTTTTTATTTAAAACAACCATCATTTAAACCTCCTGATTTCTTACATATAATGATTGTATCATGTGCTTTTAACAGAGTCAACAATAAAATTAACCTTCCACCTAAATGAAAGGTTAATTTGAAAATTTTAACTTATACTATTTTAAAATTACTTTTTTAAAAGTCTTTTTTCCTTTTTTTACAACTATGCCGCTTATTAAATTTGATTTGTTTATTTCAAAATTTACATCCGATATTTTTTCATTATCTATTGAAATTCCACCTTGTTGAACAAGTCGTCTTGCTTCGCTCTTAGATGGCGCAATTCCTGAATGTACAATTAATTCAACAATGTTCACGTTATCGCTTGTAATATCGGAGCTTTCCAAAACGACGGTAGGCATATTTTCTTCGGAATTTTTTGCTCCAAACAAAGCTCTTGAAGTTTCTTGAGCTTTAACCGCTTCCTCTTCTCCGTGAACCAGTTTGGTTATTTCGAACGCCAAAACTTCTTTTATTTGGTTTATTTTTTCATCTTTGTATTCTGCGTATTCTTTTATTTTCTCTACAGGAATGAAAGTCAGCATATTCATACAATTTATAACATCTTTGTCGTCGACATTTCTCCAATACTGATAAAAATCATACGGAGAAGTTTTTTCTTTATCTATCCACAAAGCTCCTTTTTCGGTTTTTCCCATTTTTTTACCTTCGCTCGTGGTCAAAAGCTTGAATGTAAGCCCAAAAACTTCTTTCTTGTCCATCTTTCTGGTAAGTTCAATACCACCGATTATGTTGCTCCACTGGTCATCTCCGCCAAGTTCTAACAGACAGTTATACTTTCTGTTTAAAATCAAAAAGTCATAACTTTGCATCAACATATAGTTGAGTTCAAAAAAAGTTAAACCTTTTTCAAGTCGTTGTTTATAGCATTCTGCTGCAAGCATTCTGTTAACCGAAAAATGAACTCCCACTTCTCTTAAAAAGTCGATATACTTAAGACTTTCCAACCAATCCGCATTGTTGACAACAATAGCTTTCCCCGGTGTAAGATCAAGAAATCTCGAAGCCTGTTTCTTAAAACATTCTATATTATGATTAATTTCCTCTTTGGTAAGCATTTTACGCATATCTGTTTTGCCGGATGGATCACCTACAAGGCCGGTTCCTCCACCGAAAAGAATAATCGGAATATGACCTGCACGTTGAAGGCGAGCCATTGCCATAATTTGAACAAAATGTCCCACGTGAAGGCTGTCTGCTGTCGGCTCAAAACCTATATAAAAATGAATTTTTTCATTATTTAAAAGATTTTTTACTTTTTCTTCATTTGTAACCTGGGTAATTAAGCCTCTGTCGGTTAATTCCTTATAGATATCCATTGTACACCTCTGAAATGTATAAATTATTTACATACTTGTACTTGACACTTATTCAAAAATGTAGTAAAATACAATATTGCATTAATAATACGAGAACGCATTAAATTCAGTTCTATACTATCATGAATTTATTGTAAAATCAAGTAGAATTTCATAATTTTTTTAACAAAATAATCTAAAATAAGACTGAAAGAAAATGTGTCGATCGATTATATATTATGATGTGTACACGATTATTATAATTATTTTTTGGCCAATTAATAATTAAAAAATATTGAAATGGAGTGTTTTTTATCTATGGTAAATGTCAAACCTATTCAACTTGGAAAGACTACCAGAATGAGCTTTTCTAAAATTGACGAGGTGATAAAGCTTCCTAACTTGTTAGAAATTCAAAAAAATTCTTACAAGTGGTTTTTAGAAGAAGGTTTAAAAGAGGTATTTAAGGATGTTTCCGGTATAACTGATTTTACAGGCAATTTGGTTCTGGACTTCGTTGATTATACTATGGACATTAACCACCCCACTTACGATATTAAAGAGTGCAAAGAAAGAGATACTACATATGCTGCTCCGCTCAGAGTTACCGCAAGACTCTTAAACAGAGAGACCGGGCAGGTTAAAGAATCCGAAGTCTTTATGGGCGATTTTCCTATAATGACCGACAGCGGAACTTTTGTTATAAATGGAGCTGAACGTGTTGTTATATCTCAGCTCGTTAGATCTCCCGGCACTTATTTTAAGATGGAATACGATAAGACCGGTAAGGAACTTTACAGTTCGACCATAATTCCTAACCGCGGAGCATGGCTTGAATACGAAACCGATTCTAATGATGTTATGTATGTTAGAATTGATAAAAACAGAAAGATACCGCTTACCACATTCGTAAGAGCTTTGGGACTTGGCTCTGATCAAGAAATAACCGAATATTTCGGCGAAGATGAACGCATATTGGCTACCATAGAGAAAGATGCCTGTAGATCAAAAGAAGAAGCTCTGTTTGAAGTATATAGAAAACTTCGTCCGGGCGAACCTCCTACATTAGAAAATTCTCAAGCTCATTTGAATTCCTTGCTTTTCGATGCAAGAAGATACGATTTATCAAGAGTCGGAAGATACAAATATAATAAAAAATTAGCTATTTCTCACAGAATAAAAGGTCAAGAACTTTCAAGGCCAATTCCTAATCCTCTTACCGGGGAAATTATGGCTGATATCGGAGAAGTTATTTCCGAAGAAAAAGCTTTGGAAATCGAAAATGCCGGCGTTTGTATGGCGTATGTTAAAAAAGGCGACAAAGAAATAAAAATAATTTCCAACGGCATGGTTGACATAACAAAATATGTTAATTTTGACGTCAAAAAAATGTGTGATATAAAAGAAAAAGTAAGATTTAGCATTCTTGCCGAAATCTTGGAATCATGCACAACAGAAAAAGAACTAAAATCCGCAATAAGAGACAGAGCGGACGAACTGGTTCCTAAGCACATAATAGTAGATGATATTTTTGCTTCGATAAACTACATGACATGCCTTAATAACGGAATAGGTGTAACTGACGATATAGACCACTTGGGCAACAGAAGAATCCGTTCAGTAGGAGAACTTTTGCAAAACCAGGTAAGAATAGGTTTTTCAAGACTCGAAAGAGTAATAAGAGAAAGAATGACTCTTCAAGCTCAAGACCTCGAAGTAATTACTCCTAACGCTTTAATTAATATAAGACCTATAGTTGCAGCAATAAAAGAATTTTTCGGTTCATCTCCTCTTTCACAGTTCATGGATCAAACTAACCCGCTTTCTGAACTCACTCACAAGAGAAGATTATCAGCTCTTGGACCGGGTGGATTGTCAAGAGACAGAGCCGGATTCGAAGTTCGTGACGTTCATTACAGCCACTACGGTCGTATGTGCCCAATCGAAACTCCTGAAGGACCTAACATCGGACTTATTTCTTATTTATCTACTTTCGCTAAAGTTAATGAGTACGGCTTTATAGAAGCGCCTTTCAGAAAAGTTGACAAATCCACAGGAATAGTTACATCAGAAGTTATTTATATGACTGCTGATGAAGAAGATGAGTACATTGTCGCTCAGGCTAACGAACCTCTTGACGAAGAAGGAAGATTTATTCATGCTAAAGTTAACGGTCGTTGCAGAGACGAGTTCGTAGAAGTTCCTCGCACCGAAGCTGACTTTATGGATGTTTCACCTAAGATGGTTGTATCTGTCGCCACGGCTATGATACCTTTCTTGGAAAACGACGACGCCAACCGTGCGCTCATGGGTTCTAACATGCAGAAGCAAGCAGTGCCGCTATTAAAAAGCGAAGCTCCTATCGTGGGAACAGGTATGGAATATCAAGCCGGCGTGGATTCAGGCGTGTGTGTTCTTTCTAAAGAAGATGGCGTCGTGAAGAGCGTTAGTGCTGATAAAGTTGTTGTTCATTATGATTCCGGAAAAGATGAAGTATTCCACCTTATCAAGTTCACAAGATCCAACCAGAGCACATGTGTAAACCAGGTCCCGGTTGTTTCCGTAAATCAGAGAGTTAAAGCCGGCGAAGTCCTTGCGGATGGCCCTGCTACAGATCACGGAGAAATAAGTTTGGGAAAAAATGCTCTAATAGGGTTTATGACATGGGAAGGATACAACTACGAAGACGCAGTTTTGATAAGCGAAAAAGTTGTCCGTGAAGATGTATATACCTCTATCCACATAGAAGAGTATGAGATAGAATCCAGAGACACCAAATTAGGCCCCGAAGAAATCACAAGAGACATTCCTAACGTAAATGAAGATTTACTCAGAGACCTCGACGAAGACGGCGTTATTCGTGTCGGTGCAGAAGTTCGTGCAGGCGATATCCTTGTCGGTAAGGTAACACCTAAGGGAGAGACTGAGCTTACTGCTGAAGAAAGACTTCTTAGAGCAATTTTCGGTGAAAAAGCTCGCGAAGTTAGAGATACATCTTTGAGAGTTCCTCACGGAGAATATGGAATAGTTGTAGATGTAAAAGTTTTCACTCGTGAAAACAGCAAAGATGAGCTTTCTCCGGGCGTAAATAAAGTCGTAAGATGTTACATCGCACAAAAGAGAAAGATTTCAGTAGGAGATAAGATGGCGGGTCGTCACGGTAACAAGGGTGTTGTTTCCAGAATTTTACCTGTTGAAGATATGCCTTTCTTGCCCGACGGAACACCTCTTGATATAGTTCTTAACCCACTCGGCGTTCCTTCTCGTATGAACATCGGTCAGGTTTTGGAAGTTCACCTTGGATACGCTGCAAAAGCTCTGGGATGGAAAATTGCTACACCTGTATTTGATGGTGCGCACGAAGGAGATATATTCCAATGCTTGAAAGACGCAGGATATAGCGAAAATGGTAAAATGTGGCTTAAAGATGGACGTACAGGTGAATATTTTGATAATCCTGTTACAGTTGGATACATGTATTATTTGAAACTTCACCATTTGGTTGATGATAAGATTCATGCTCGTTCAACCGGACCTTATTCTCTTGTAACTCAGCAACCTCTCGGAGGTAAAGCACAGTTCGGCGGTCAGCGTTTCGGAGAAATGGAAGTTTGGGCGCTGGAAGCTTATGGTGCAGCTTATACACTTCAAGAAATTCTTACAGTTAAGTCGGATGACGTTGTTGGCCGTGTAAAAACTTATGAAGCTATCGTCAAAGGTCAAAATATACCTAAGCCGGGAATACCTGAATCATTTAAAGTTCTTATTAAAGAGCTTCAATCAATGGGTCTCGATTTGTCAGTTTTGGATAAAGACAATAACGAAATAGATCTTAAACGTGATTTTGATGAAGAAGACGATATGGGTCTTTCGATAGAAAAAGACATTTTGGGCTCGGATGTTATAGGCAAAGATGAAAAAGGCTTTAACATGGATGACGATGATTCTGATGATGATTTATACGAAGATGAAACGGATAGTATGGATTTTGACGATGATTTGAATGATAGCCTGGACGATGAATTGGATGAAGAATTTTAATTAAATTTAACACAGGGAAAATGCGTTTTCCCTGTCATTCCATTACTTTTGTGAATTTTAATCATACATAATAAAAAACAAGGGGTTGCGGTATGGATTTTAATATTTTTGAATCAATAAAAATAGGATTAGCATCTCCGGATAAAATAAGAAGTTGGTCCTATGGAGAAGTAAAGAAGCCGGAAACTATCAATTACAGAACTTTAAAACCCGAAACAGATGGGTTGTTTTGTGAAAGAATTTTTGGGCCTCAAAAAGATTGGGAATGTCATTGCGGAAAGTATAAAAGAATAAGATATAAAGGAAAAGTTTGTGACAGATGCGGAGTAGAAGTTACTCGTTCCAAAGTAAGACGTGAGCGCATGGGACATATTGAGCTTGCAGCACCTGTTTCACATATTTGGTATTTCAAAGGAATTCCATCTCGCATGGGTCTTGTTCTTGATATGTCACCCAGAATGCTCGAAAAAGTTTTGTATTTTGCACTTTATGTTGTTATTGATCCCGGAAACGTAAGAGAACTTTCGGCTCAACAATTTTTGACCGAAAAAGAATACAGAGATATGCGCGAAAAATACGAAGATGATTTTGAAGCCGGAATGGGCGCAGAAGCTATTAAAAAACTTTTGGAAAGAATAGATTTAGAAGAACTTTCAGAAGAAATTAAAGAATCTTTGGTTACTGCTGCAGGTCAGAAAAAATTAAGACTTTTGAAACGTTTGGAAGCAGTTGAATCTTTCAGAATATCCGGCAACCGTCCGGAGTGGATGATTTTGGATGTTCTTCCTGTAATACCTCCCGATTTGAGACCTATGGTTCAACTTGACGGCGGTAGATTTGCTACGTCAGATTTGAACGACCTATATAGAAGAGTTATAAATAGAAACAATCGTTTAAAAAGATTGATGGATCTTGGCGCTCCTGATATAATAATTCGTAATGAAAAAAGAATGCTCCAAGAATCAGTAGATGCCTTGATTGACAACGGCCGCAGAGGAAGACCTGTTACAGGGCCTAACAATAGACCACTTAAATCTTTGTCTGATATGCTCAAAGGTAAGCAAGGAAGATTTAGACAAAACTTGCTTGGAAAACGTGTTGACTACTCAGGACGTTCGGTTATAGTTGTTGGACCGGAATTAAAAATTTATCAGTGCGGTTTGCCTAAAGAAATGGCACTGGAGCTGTTCAAACCGTTCGTCATGAAAAGATTGGTAGAAATTGGTGTTGTAAATAATATCAAAGCCGCCAGAAAAGCTGTAGACAGATGTAGACCCGAAGTATGGGATGCTCTTGAAAAAGTTATAAAAGGTCACCCTGTCCTTTTGAACCGTGCTCCTACACTTCATAGATTGGGAATTCAAGCTTTTGAACCTGTTCTTGTTGAAGGAAGAGCTCTTAAACTTCATCCGCTCGTATGTTCGGCTTACAACGCTGACTTTGACGGTGACCAGATGGCTGTTCACGTTCCTTTATCAGCTGAAGCTCAAGCAGAAGCAAGATTTTTAATGCTCGCTTCAGGAAATCTTTTGAAACCTTCAGACGGTAGACCGGTAACCGTTCCGACACAGGATATGGTTTTGGGTTCTTACTACTTAACATTAGAAAAAGATGGCGAGCCCGGCGAAGGAAAAGTATTTAGAGATTTTGATGAAGTACTAATGGCGTATGACGCTAAAGACATTGGTTTACATGCCAAAATTAAAGTCAGAAGAAATATTAACGGCAAGCAAGTAATCACTCAAACTACTGCCGGAAGAATTATATTTAACGGTCCGATTCCTCAAGATTTGGGTTATGTTGACAGAACTAAACCTGAAAATGAAGGAAAATTGGAAATAGATTTCTTGGTAGGCAAAAAGCAACTTGGAAATATCGTGGACGCATGTATAAAAATTCACGGAACACAAAAAACTTCAGAGATTTTAGACAATATTAAAGCTCAAGGATTTAAATATTCTACAAGAGGAGCAATAACCATTTCTGTTTGTGACGCTGTTATTCCTCCTGCCAAAAAAGATATTCTTGCTCAAGCCGAACAAGACGTTGACCACATTGTAAGAGATTACAGAAGAGGTTTGATGTCCGATGCTGAAAGAAAAAATCATACCTTAAAAATTTGGGAACGCGCTACAGATGACGTTTCTCGTGCACTTCAAGACAATCTCGATAAATATAACCCGGTATTCATGATGGCAGATTCAGGAGCTCGTGGTTCTATGAGCCAGATAAAACAGCTTGCAGGTATGCGTGGACTTATAGCTAACGCCTCCGGTGCTACAATTGAAATTCCTATCAGAGGTAACTATCGTGAAGGTCTTAACATTTTGGAATACTTTATTTCATCTCGTGGTGCAAGAAAAGGTTCTGCAGATACGGCGCTTCGTACGGCTGACTCCGGATATCTTACTCGTAGGCTTGTTGACGTTTCTCAAGAGGTTATCATTAGAGAAGACGACTGCGGTGCTACACATGGTATAACCGTTTTCGAAATTAAAGATGGAAAAGAATCCATCGAGAGCTTGAATGAACGTCTCATAGGAAGATATCTCTGTGAAGACTTTATAGATTCGCAAACTAAAGAAGTTCTAGTTTCGAAAGATAAATTGATGGACAGCAAAGACGCCGAAATTATTATTTCTCACGGTGTACAAAGAATTGAAATCAGATCTATATTGAATTGTAGAGCAAAGCAAGGGGTATGTAAAAAATGTTATGGAGCTGACCTTGCAAACGGGCTTCCTGCTGCGGTTGGTGAAGCTGTAGGAATTATAGCCGCTCAGTCTATCGGTGAACCCGGTACACAGCTTACCATGAGAACATTCCATACCGGCGGTATAGCAAGCTCTGAAGATATAACTCAAGGTTTGCCGCGTGTTGAAGAACTTTTCGAAGGACGTAAACCGAAGCGTTTGGCTATTATAAGTGAAATTTCCGGTGTGGTAAGATTTGAGGAAATAAAAAATAGCAAAAATGTTATTGTTTATAATGAAGATTCCGGCGAAGAAAGAACTTATCTTATACCTTTCGGCTCAAGAGTTTGTGTTGAAGAAGACCAAGAAATTGAAGCCGGCGATATGATAACCGAAGGTTCTGTAAATCCTCATGACGTGCTGGCAATTAAAGGACCTGAAGCTGTTGAAGCTTACCTTATTCAGGAAGTTCAAAGAGTTTACAGAATGCAGGGCGTTGATATCAACGATAAGCACATCGAAGTAATCGTAAGACAAATGATGCGCAAAGTTAGAGTTGATGAGGCGGGAGATACCGGATTGATTCAAAATTCTATTGTTGATAAATCTGAATTTTTATCTGAGAATGATAAAATCAAAGCTCGAAAAGAAGCCGGTGAAACAGAGCTTGAAGAAGCTTATTGTACCCCGATTCTCCTCGGTATTACAAAGGCATCATTGGCTACAGATTCTTTCTTATCTGCTGCTTCGTTCCAAGAAACAACCAAAGTTTTGACCGAAGCTGCAATAAAAGGAAAAGTAGATCCGCTTGTAGGACTTAAAGAAAATGTTATTATCGGTAAATTGTTGCCTGCAGGAACAGGAGTTCATAGGTATAGAGATGTAACTATAGAGAAAAAATATGACCCCAGTGAAGATATTTTAAATACTGAAGATATGCCTATAGATTCCGGGATAAATTATGATAGTAATACTTTTTTGGGAAAAAGTTTTTAATTTAGATTTTAAGACGTCGGTATAAATTTTTATTTATACCGACTAGTTATTGGTAGGGGATAATTTTATATGAAAAAATTGATTGTATTATTGTGCTCTTGCTCCTTGATTTTTTCTAATGCATTCGTAAGTTTTGCTGCCAATTTTTATCAGGATGAACTCAATTGCGACAGCGTTTATGTGGTTGGAAAAGAGAGCAATATGGCGGTTGTTGAAAAAAATATAGATAAAAAAAGAAGCCCTGCTTCTCTTACTAAAATTATGACTTATTTGGTATCCAAAGAAATTATAAAAGATATTAATAATGAAAAAGTTACCGTTAAAAAAGAAGTTTTAGATAAAGTTGACCCTGAAAGTTCCGGCTGCGTTCTCAAAGAGGGAGAAAAGTTCACTCCATGTGAGCTTTTTCATGGCATGCTGATAAGTTCCTCGGGCTATGCCGCAATGGTTTTGGCGGATTACGCAGGCAATGGGGTAGAAAATTTTGTTAATCTGATGAATGAAAAAGCTGGGTATTTGGGTTGTGAAAATACTAATTTTGTAAATCCCGACGGAATATATAACGAAAATCAATATACCACAGCCCGAGATATGTATCTAATCACTCGAGAAGCAATGAAAGACCCATTATTTTTAGATATAGTAAGCAAAACGGAGTACAGCATGTTTGGTGATGCTCGAGACCCTATAATTACCACCAATAAGATGATAGACAAAAAAAGAGGCGGGGAATATTATTTATCCTGTGTAAAAGGTATAAAAACAGGTTACGTTGACGAAGCCGGAAGATGCCTTATTTCATACGCCGAAAAAGATAATAATACTTATATAACAGTTGCCATGGGAGGCCCCACTAAAGACGAAAACGGAAATTATATTGACAAAAATATGGCTATGATAGACACAAAAAATATTTATCTTTGGGCATTTCAAAATTTGAAAAGTGTAAAATTATTTCCTTCAAATTTCCCGGTAAAAGAAATAAAATTAGGACTGGTCAAGAGCAGCGATAAACTTTTATTGTCTCCTCAAAGCGATTTTTATCTTAATTTGCCGTCCGGCGTTTCTAAAGATGATATTTCCTTAGATTGCGATGTACCCGAATTTATTGACGCTCCTATAGAAGCGGGAAAAGTTTTAGGAAAGGCGTACGTTTCATATAAGGGAGAACAAGTAGGAAGTTTTAATTTAATTTCTACTCAAACATTTAAAAAGAATTATTTTCTACTCGTACTAAGATGGTTGGACGCAATTTTTTCATCTCCTATATTTATATTTTTTGTAACTGCTTTTGTTATTTTTTTGATTCTATACGTAAGAGTGTGCGTTGTAAGATATAAAAACAAAAAGAGAAAAAATAAAATAAAAAAATTCACGAGAAATATAAAAAGATAAATTTTAAATAATGCTATTTAAGTTTACCTACTGGTAGTTTTATCAGTAGGTATTTTATTACAAAAAGTATTGCATTGTTTTTAGATATGATGTATAATAAACTACGCTTAATGTAATAATTTAAGTAAAATTAAACAAATTAATATGATTTAAAGGAGATGATACTATGGTAAAACAAACAGCAGGAAGAGATGCTTTAAATGATTTTGCCCCTAAATTCGCAGAACTTAACGATGATGTTTTATTTGGCGAGGTGTGGTCAAGAGAAGATAAATTATCTCTCAAAACCCGTTCTATTGTTACCATCACCTCGTTAATCAGTAAAGGAATCGTGGACAACTCTTTGTCATATCATTTAGACACCGCCAGAAAAAACGGAGTAACCAAAACAGAAATGGCAGAGATTTTAACTCACGTGGCTTTTTATGCAGGTTGGCCGAACGCTTGGGCGGCTTTCAGAATGGCAAAAGAAGTTTATAAGAATGATAATTCTAATGAAGAACACGGTGGGTTCTTTGGCCTCGGTGAACCTAATGTAAATTTTCAAAAATATTTTATAGGAAAGAGTTATCTCAAGCCCCTTACAGATAACAAGAAGACAGTATTCATTGCTAATGTGACCTTTGAACCCGGTTGTAGAAATAATTGGCACATTCATCATGCCACAAAAGGTGGCGGACAAATTCTTTTATGTGTAGACGGTGAAGGCTGGTATCAAGAGGAGGGCAAGCCCGCACAGAGTTTACACCCCGGAGATGTAGTCACTATTTCGGCAGGCGTTAAGCACTGGCATGGCGCGAAAGAAAATAGTTGGTTTAGCCATTTGGCAATTGAATGTCCCGGAGAAAATACACGTAATGAATGGTGCGAACCGGTTAGTGATGAGGAATATAAAAAATTAAAATAGATCGATAAGGTTGCCGTTTAAAGGTAATTTGTCTATTTGATGTTTAATATTTATTATTGTGGCAAAAATAATACCGAAAACTAAAGATTTTAAATCAATAAAGTGGGTGCTTAATATGGATTTTGAAGTTGTTGTCAAAAATCGAACAGCAACAAGGAAATTTAAAACATCAAAAGTAGAAGAGTCTAAAATCGAAAAAATATTAAATGCAGGGAGACTGGCTCCGACCGCAAAAAATTTGCAACCACAAAAAATATATGTTATTAAATCCGATACAGCTTTGAGTCAAGTCGATAAAATAACGCCGTGTAGATACGATGCACCTTTGTGCATATTGGTGTGTGCGGATAAGAATATAGCTTGGAAAAATGAAAATTATTCTTCCTACGAATCAGACGGAGCAATAGTCGCAACTCACATGATTTTAGAAGCCACTAATCTAGGGCTTGGCAGTGTGTGGGTTAGATATTTTGATGTTTCTCAAGTTCAAAAGGAATTCAATTTACCTGAAAATATAATCCCGATTTGTTTAATGCCGATTGGATATGCAGCGGATGACTATAAAGAAAGCCCGCTTCACAACCAAAGAAAAGAGTTAAGCGAAACTACGTTATATATTTAAAAATTAGGAGGTAAAAATTATGAAAAAATCATTAGTAGTATATTTTTCAGTAACAGGAACCACAAAAACATTAGCGGAAAAACTTTCTAAGGAGGCAGATGCAGATTTATTTGAGATTAAACCTGCCGTTCCATATACTCAAGAAGATTTAGATTGGACAAACGAAAACAGTCGTAGCACAATAGAAATGAAAAAAGATAAAACCATTCGTCCGGGAATTGCAAACAGAGTAGAAAATATGGATCGGTATGATAGAATCTATATCGGCTTCCCTATTTGGTGGTATGTTGCTCCTACTATAATTAATAGTTTCTTGGAGCAATACGATTTTGAAGGCAAAACAATTATTCCTTTTGCCACTTCCGGTGGTAGTGACATGGGTGACACAAACGAAGAATTAAAACCATCTTGTAAAGGTGCAAAACTATTGGATGGAAAATGTTTTTTGGCGAGTGTTCCTCGGGAACAATTAAGAGATTGGATTAGCGGTTTGAATTAATTAAAAAAGTTTGATGATAGCTTTTTAGCTATTATCAAATTTACTTTATAAATCAAAAACAACAGGAGGAATTGACGTGATTTTAAACGAAACATATAAAATGAACAACGGATTAGAAATCCCCAAATTAGCGCTGGGAACGTGGCTTATTGAAGACAATAAAGTAGCAGAAGCCGTTAGACAAGCCGTTAAAATTGGTTATCGTCATATTGACACAGCTCAAGCCTACGGAAATGAACGTGGTGTAGGCGAAGGAATACGCACTTGTGGAATTTCTCGCGATAAAATTTTTATAACGAGTAAAGTGGCCGCGGAACACAAAACATATGAGTCTGCCGCAAAGTCTATTGACGAAACATTAAACAAGATGCAACTTGACTATATAGATATGATGATTATTCACAGTCCTCAACCGTGGAAGGAAGTAAATCAATCCGAAAATAGATATTTTGAAGAAAATAAGCAAGTTTGGAAGGCTATGGAAAACGCCGTGGAGGCAGGAAAAATTCGTACCATAGGAATTTCAAATTTCTTGGAAAGTGATATTGACAATATTTTATCTGATTGTAAAATTATTCCTGCTGTCAATCAAATACTTGCGCATATATCCAATACGCCGCTAGATTTAATTGATTATTGTAAAAGCAAAAATATTGTAGTCGAAGCATATTCTCCAATTGCGCATGGAGAAGCTTTAAAAAATAATTCAATAAAAGAAATGGCCGATAAGTATAATGTAAGCATCGCACAGCTGTGCATTAAGTATGATTTGCAGCTCGGTATGGTTGTACTTCCGAAAACTGCTAACCCGGATCACATGAAGTCCAATGCCGACCTTGATTTTGTAATCTCTGATGAAGACATGGAAAAGCTCAAAACTATAGAACACATAAAGGATTATGGAGAACATAGCGGCTTTCCTGTTTTTGGAGGGAAATTATAATTAAATATTTGCTTGTGCTTTCGAGCGCAAGCCTTACTTATTGTTATGTGGTTTTGCTTTTCAGCGGCATTTTGTAGTACAATATATTAAGAATAATCAATAAAGGAGTTTTGATTGGTGTTTAAAAAATTTAGACTAATAATTTTATTTTTTGGTTTATTACTTTTTGGCGTAAGTTTATCCGCAATTTCATCCGAAGACACCTGTAAATTAGCAGAAAAATTAAAAATTGAACCCGAACAACTGCAGTCACTGTTGATTTCCGAAGACGGCAAAAATGAGCTCGTTCCGCTGACTGAAGACTATAGGAATTTTTATGTGGAACTTTTTTCTAACGAAGATAATGCCGAACACATGAAATATTACGGGAGCGGAAATTTAAGCACGGAAGAAAGGGCTCAAAAAATTTTCGAGTGGCGTTTATCCCGAATTTGGGATTATGAAATTCCCGCTTCTTTATCTTTTATTATTTTAAACGAAGATAAGCCGGCAGGATTTGTTGGAGTAGGTCCCTTGGATAGCGAAGATGCTCAGCCGGAAATCGCAAGAGTTATAGATAAAAAAATTTCCGGTAAAGGTCTTGGAACATTCGCCGCCCAGACCATAGTGCAACTCCTGCAACATCTAAAAACTGAAGGTGTCTATAATTACAACTGTTTGATTTCCACCAGTAAACCTGAAAATTTAGCATCGAGAAAATCAATAATGAAAGTCGGATTTGTTACGGATGAAAAAATAATTGAAAATAATTTTGGACTCGAAAAGGTGTACAAGTACGAGTTTAAGTAATAATCAAAAACCAATCTAATAACGAAATATAAATCGGCCTATTTTGATGGGCTGATTTTTTATACTATTATTTATATATAAATTGTACAAAAAACTCTTGACAATATATATATATATATATAATGTTACTGAACCAAGATTATAAAAATGAGAGAGGGGAATAATATGGATAAAACTATTAAAAAGATGATGGAAAAGTATACTAAAAGATATCAAGAGGAAGGAGAATGGATTTACGATAAAAATTTAAGCAAGTTAGGAAATTTAAAAAACTTTCGAGATAAACTTATGGAAAGTTTTAGGGTGTTGGTATTACTGCGTTGCGAAAGTAGTGACGTTGTAGATAAAGATACCATTGACGAAATCGAAATTTCTGAGAAAAAGCAAAAAGAAGGAAAACCTTTTAGAAAATTTGACGAAAGTATATTTAAAAATCAACTGGCCAAGTGGGCTGTTAGCAAAAAGAGTAAACTTGATCTATCCCAATTTAAAATTGAAGACTCGGAATTAAGCAAATGTGAATTTAAGACACTTTTAACAAATTTGGATGAAGTAATTGAAAAATTCGATGAATCATCTGACTCGGTTGTAACCATACAAGAGGAGAACGCGTGTAGAGAGGTAGATAAAATATTAAATGAGCTAAATAAATACAAAGGCTCCAGACACTTTATAATTTTGAAAAGAGTTAGATTGAGAAAGAAATTTTTTGATATATTTGGTAAATCACTTGAAAATTTTGTGGATTATATAAATGAACAAACGAAAGATCTTAAGGTAAACCCTCCTAAGGAAACCCCTCCGATCGATTTGGATACTTATCCTATATATGATTTGCTGCTGGATAGGGATTATAACAAAATAAAAGAATATATAAACCATTCGAAAAAAGGCTTGAGTGTAGAAGAAAAATTTGAATATCTAAAAGAAGCCATACTGCACGGATTAGTGTGCTTTATCGGTGCCTGTAAGTATATGGTTTTAAAATGTAAACAGCTAGATGAAACTTCAGTGCCTAAAGTCTCTCTTGACGAAATTGGAGAATTATCTCTCGATTCCATCAATTGGAGTAGAGGGTTTATAGTAACTTTGAAAAGCGATAAAGAAAAATGGAAAAAATTAACAAAAAGTATAGATACTGTATTTAACTCTAAAATAAGTTCCGCCACTATATCCCAAGCCGAGAAGCCCGAAGATTTGGACAGATATTTACCGGATATAATTTGGTGTTTTACGGGTAGGAGAGAAAATATTGATGAATTTTTTGATGACGGTAAAAATCAAGTAGGAAACTGGTTACACCAGACCCCTGCAACTGTGCTTAAAGATTTTTGTGAATGGTTTGAGAATATCGAGAGATATTTGAAAAAATTAATTATGCTTGGGAATCAGAGCGAAACGAAGGAAGAGATAACTAAAAATGAAGAAATTAACAACGAAAAAAGAACCAAAGTAACTGAAAACAAAGAGAAAAATAAGGAAATAGACGAGAATCTGAAAGCAAATTGGCAAAGTAATAAAGCCAGTAAAAGAAAAACATTGTCAGAAACGGTTGAAGAGGCTAATAAGGCACACGAAATATTAAAAAAGAGAGGTATTTTATTTGACAGGGATAACGTCGCAGGAAAAAATAAGGCTGTGGGAGGATATTCTAAAAACTTCGTAAAATTGTTTATAAGATATCTTGAAAGGTCTTTTCCGGAGCTTGATGACTGTGTAGAAATTTATTATTATGAAAATTCAACCCGCAACGTACGTGGTAGAGACCGAAAAATTTCTGATAAATACTGGAGCCGTGTCAGGCAGTATACCAACGAATCTAAAACCAACGGAAAGATATACTTTATAGTAAATGAATATTCAGTAGATTATTCCGAGCAAGCTCCTGAAGGTGCAACAGAGGAACAAAAACGCTTACTGAAAGGTAATAAATCCGGGCACGGAAATTTGACGGTTATTTGTAACGGAAAAAGCAAAGTATTTGAAACTGTTAAAGGAATAGAAAAAGACGCTACAGGTTCTAAAAATTTTGGCAGCAAGATGAAATCGTCCGGTGTAACTATTCAAAACGACCACCACAACTGTTTAGCTATAAGCATGGGGTATATGGAATCTCTTTTGAAGCAGCTTTCGCAAGACAAAAAAGCGCTTGATGAAAAGAACAAAGAAAAACTTGAAAAAATCGAAGCACTCAAACAGAAAAAAGAAGAGGTTAAAGGTAATAAAAAACAGCTCGAAGAGGTTGAAGAAGAACTTAAAAATAAAGAAAAAGAAATTAATGAAAATAATAAAAAAGAATTATCCGGAAATATGTTTAATGAAATAAACAGATTTTCAACCGTTGAACTTCCGAATGATATCAAAGGTATAGGTAATACCACTCAGGAACCAATGAAAATACTTTTACCCACCAAGTATATTAAATACATGCAAAGCACCTCAAAAATAGAGGAACTCAGGAAATATATACACAGTCTTGATAAAAATGATAAAGACTATAAGATTTTGCAAGAAGTTGAAAATGAACTCAAAATGGTGATGGATGATTATACTCCTTTGAATAAGCCGGCAACGAAGTTTTCTGGCGACCTCAACGAAGAATTTAAGAACAGAGTTAATTTATCGGTTGAATTGTTAAGTCCCGGAAATAAAGAAATCACAACAAAAGAATTAATAGATATTTTAGAAAAGAATAAGGCTTTAACAACTAGTGATGTTCTAAAAATGGGCGACAATAAATCGGACGATATGCCTTATAATGTTCGAATTACTAAGCTTGTTAAAGAAGATTATCGTGATTCCGTAGAAAAAGAATTGACCGGTAAACCGATATACAAAATTTTCAATGAAAATCCAATTGAAACGACAGCACAAAATTTATCCGATTTAGAAAAATTTGTAGAGACTTTAAAACGCTTTTCAAAGATGAATCTCAGAGCCCAAATGAAACGAAGGACAGAAACATTAAAAATCGCTACACTCGTAGAAACACTGGATAAGGCAGGGGCCAGTATTGCTGATGAAATAGATGCAGTAAGGGATTTCTAATAAATAAACTGAAATAGTTTTAATTGATTTTCTTTTAAATATTATAGATAAAAACGCTCCGTAAAGTTTTTATACTTTTTACGGGGCGTTGTTTTGTCTAACGATTTAATTTTTGTTAATTATCAATCTAAATTTTTTGATTTAATTTATAAATATTGCATATTGAACAAAAAATATTTATTGTATATAATTAAATTTAAGTAAACAGAAAAAGCTTTATATGTGAGAGAGGGAAATATTATGGCTAAGACTAGAATTGAAAAGTGTGATAAAGCAATAGAAAATTTAATGGCACGTTATTTTAGAGATAATGAATGGAAAAGTAATGGAGGTCTAACAGAGGAAAATTTATCAAAATTTAAAAAAAGAATAGACCTAAGTCTTACATTACTGGTGTTGATTCGTTGCACAAATAGTGACATTATAAATGACACCGTCGACAAAAGCGAATATGACGACAAAAGCGAAAAGGAAACAAAAAGCCTTAAGGAGTTGGATAATAAATTATTCCGTAAACAATTGGCTACTTTGGCACGGCAAAAAAAGAATGCTGATAGTTATTCTTCCTTTAATGATGTAATTCCTATTGAAATAAAAGGAGATTGTGTTTTTAAAAGCTTTCAGAAAGACCTGGGTGATTTAGTTAATACCGGAAGAAATGTAACTATTGAAAAATTGAAAAATCTGGAAATTAACACAGGTGTTATATTACGTAATCTACGCATTTATCAAAATGCAAAGAAAGCAAATAAAGCAAAGAAAACTAAATCTGGTGAAAGAAAGCTAAAATTTTTGGACATATTTGTTAAGTCAGTTCAAAACTTTGAAATATTTATAAAAGATACATGCAGAGAATTAGAAAGTAAAAAAATTACACCGGAATCAACTCAAATATCCAATCCAAAAATTGAATCAAAAGATAAACAGCTAAAAGTGAGCGAGACGTACGAACAAGAAGATGCTAGCCGTGATTCAGACATGTATGAACATAGTAACCATGCATATTATGGAGACTACGATGAAGATATGGACGAAGATGAAGATATGGACGAAGATACGGACGGCGACGAATACGATAATAAACATACACCAGTGGTTGAGCCAAAAGAAGATACAGAAAAGGAGCCATGGTACGG
>CAKUVH010000003.1 GCA_934695425.1 uncultured Eubacteriales bacterium
CTTAAGTTTTAATCTCACGCGCTTAGCGCGCGGTTTTTGAACTACTCAAAGCGTAGTTCTTTGAGTTAAAACATAACAAAAATCCCACCTTTATTAAGGTGGGATATATTATTTGTGTGTCACAAACTTATTCTTCGGAATCCCGATTGTTGTCTTTTAATATTTTCTCTCTACGCTCTTCGGGTGGAGGAGTGGGACATCCATACTTAAAAAGAGTGGGAGCCTTTATTAAGTGCTTAATATCAATGCCGCCACTTATTTCACCTAATTCATTTTTGCCTAATTCATCGACTTTTTTGTTTTTATCGTCTGCCATGATTTACACCTCTTTTTACTTTGACTTTTATTTAATAATGCGCCCAAACTTATTTGTTGGAACCCTGCTCGTTGTTATCCGGCAAAGGATTTAATTCATTATTAATTTCTTCATCTTTTTTTTCGGGTTTAGGTGGGCATGCGTACTTAGCTACGTGGAACGGAGCTTTTGGGAAAGGAGGTTTTTTAATTAACCCTCCAAAGTTAATGCCGCCACTTATTTCACCTAATTCATTTTTGCCTAATTCATCGCCTTTTTTGTTTTTATCTTCTGCCATGTTTTTCACCTCCTTTCATTTTATTTGTTTAACTCAATAATTCTCTCCATAAGCAATTGAGCTTCTTGATAACTGCCTGATTCGACGCACTCATACGCTTTATTGAACAGCATATCTTTGTCATCAAATTGTTTTAATTTTTTTCTGAATTCTTTCATTAAATTATTGAACGAACAATATAAATTTTCGGAATATATACTTCCTTTGGTTGTGAGGCGGCTATTTGAGCATCCGCCTAGGCACTCGTCACCGTATCTGCATTTTGCGCAATCCCCGGTTAAATTGCTTTTTTTGAAATTTCTTCTCCAAGCAAACGAATTTGGATCTTCCCATATGTCTCTTAAGTTTCTCTCTTTTATATTGCCTTCGATGAAACTTTTATCTCTTACTGAGGTGCATCCAACTATGTCTCCGTTATGAAGGATACCAAAGCCACGGATTCCGGCATTACATCCATCCCAGCCTCCGAATCTTGTATTGTTTACAAATGATAATTTATCGTTATAATAGCCAATGCAATCAGCCGGGTAAACTTCAATTTTGCCTTCCATATATGTATTATAACAAAAATCAATTATATCTTTCATTTGGCAAGGTTCTAACATCCAGTCCTTATGCTTCGAAAAATTTCCCATCGGTAATCCAAGCTGTAGTTGCCACATATCTACGCCCATTGATATTAGCTCTTTTTTTATTTTTTCTAATAAATGTATGTTCTGTTTTGATACTGTGGTTATACTGGCAGTATATATGTCCTGAGCTTTCAAAATCTCAAATGATTTTTTAGCTCTTTCGAACGCACCTTCTCGCCTAATTTTATCGTGAGTCTCTTTATCTCCGTCTATACTTATCGCGACTGTTGAGACACCGGCTTGTTTTAAATCTTTAGCCAGATTTTCCGTAATATTCCACCCGTTAGTAATCACGTTCGCCTTAACCTTTCCTTTAGTGAGCCTATCAATAAGTAAAGGTAAATCTTTTCTGGTTAAAGGTTCTCCGCCGGATAAAGTTATCCAATTAAGTTTTAAATCAATAAGCATATCGATTAGCCTAAATGCTTCTTCGGTGGTAAGTTCGTCAGGTAAAGGGTTTTTGCAAGATGAACCACAATGCCCACATCTCATATTGCATCCCATCGTTACTTCCCACACGCCCGTCACTGGCTGATACTTCATTAATAACACTCCTTATATAATAAAATTTACATACTATTTTATCAAATGTACAAAAAAAGTCAATATAGTCCGCTAAAATATGGTATGTGTCATAAAACAATTAAAAAATTGCCCGTGTAATTTTCGATGGGTGATTTTTGTCATTTTACGGTATTCTTTCATATTATATGTTATGAAGAAAGGCGATAAGTCCAAGCCTATCCGGACCGTCTTTTTTCTGAATTAAATAAATGTATTTATTTATGAAAGAACAGGAGGTAAATAAAGTGATATATTTTGATAATTCAGCTACAACATACCCTAAACCGAGGTCGGTAACATATGCCATTTCGGATGCGATGAAGTTTTGCGGAGCAAATCCAGGCAGAAGCGGACATACAATGTCCAGAATTTCAGGAAAAGAAATTGAAAAATGCAGAAATGTCGCATGTGAATTGTTTGGGGCTAAAAATCCTGAAAACGTAGCCTTTACTTTGAATTGTACAACGGCGCTTAACATGGTAATAAAAGGACTGCTTAAACCCGGTGACCACGTGGTCGTATCATGCTTGGAACATAACGCGGTTATGAGACCGATAAATAAATTGAAAAAGTCTGGAGTTACCTGTAGTGTTGCTAAAGTTTATCCCAATGATAATAATAAAACGGTTGATTCTTTCCGAAATGAAATAAATTCTCAAACAAAATTGATAATATGTACTCACGCTTCAAACGTGTGGGGAATAAGGCTTCCTATTGAAAGAATCGCAGCGCTGGCTCATATATACGGAATTCCTATCTTGGTTGACGGTGCACAGTCTGCAGGATTGGTGCCTATAAATATCGAAAAATTCGGAATAGATTATTTGTGTCTTGCAGGTCATAAAGGTTTGTACGGGCCTATGGGTACAGGAATGCTCATTACAGATAAGCACGAAAAATTAGACACCATAATCGAAGGAGGCACAGGAACGGATTCCATGATTTTATGTCAACCTAAGAAAATGCCTCAAAAATTCGAAAGCGGTACTCCTAATTTATGGGGAATTTGCGGTCTTAGAGCAGGCATGGAATTCGTAAAAAAGAAAGGAATTGAAAATATTTTCAATCATGAAATGGGTTTGATGGAATATTTCTACGATAAATTGAAAAATATTAAGTCCGTGAAACTTTATATGCCAAAACCCGAAGCGCCGCATTTCGTCCCGCTTATAAGTTTTAATATCAAAGGAAAAGTAAGTGACGAAGTGGGTAAATTTCTTGATAAAAATGGCATAGAAGTCCGAACGGGATTGCATTGTGCTCCGTATGCTCATGAATTTGCAGGGACTTTAGAAACAGGAGTTATACGAGTGAGCCCGTCTGTGTTCAACACTAAAGCAGAAATAGATAAATTGTTAAAAACACTTGAAATTTTTATTTAAATGAGGTATAATAAGTTTAAAGAAAAAATGATGGAGGATTAATTGTATGAATTCAAAAACATTAGCTGCCGCTGCCGCATTAACTGCCGGAGTTATTATTTCAAGTGCTGTAATCATTTATAATATTCAAAGTTCGGGTATTTATTCTCAAATAGTAGCTCAAGAATCTTCGTTAAAAGATTCTGATTTAAAAAATTCTAAAGTTAGCGATATTATAGTAGGTATGATTCCTGAATCGGGTACTATTTCAAGCAGTATATTTTTGATTCCGCCTACTACCGACTATAAGACAGCGTATATGAATGCAATTTCATATTTCGAAAACATTAATCCTACCCATGGCAGAGATTTTAATAGTTATCATTGCGTGTATGCCGATGGTCGTGTAGACTTTAAAAATGTAATCAGTAGCACAAAGTCTACCGCAGGAACTAAGGGCGCAAGAAAAATTTCGGTGTACGAAACAGGTTCAAGGGGTTCAACAGGCCCAGAAGGAAAGTCTAAATATATATATTTAAATGTAAATAAAGAGCCTTTTTATAAGAAATCTTCTGTGGATGTAGCTTTTGAAAATTCAATTGAAACTATGAAAGTTAATGGTTTATATTTATTTGATGTTTATAAATTAGACGGTGGTTTATCGTTACATGCAAATAAAAAAGGATCCTCAGTGATTGATAAAACTTGCAAGGCGGACATAAATATTAAAGCTTGCCCTAACGGAGAAAGAAAATTTGAAGGCTTAGAAAAGATATATAATCTTAAAACATTAAATGCTGATATATTCAATCCGGAAACAGACGTTTTTACTCGTTATAAAAAAATGCCGAAATTCGGCAAATAGTTGATGAGTGCTTTTGAGTTTATAAAAATAAATAACTTGAAACTAATTCAAAATATGGTAAAATTATTAAGTGTTGGTTTATTTAAAAAGTAAATAGCCGGCACTTAACTCATGTCTATATCAATAATATACGGAGAAAAAATTATGGATTATATAAATGGGATATTTATTGCTTTAAAAAGTTTGATTCGCACCTTCACAGTATGCGATTTTCTTGATATTGCCATTGTAGCAATTTTAATTTATCATCTTACGAAAATTATAAGAGAATCTCGTGCAGGTCAACTTGTTAAAGGGATAATTATAATATTAATCGGATATTTTATGGCCAGTCAATTTAATCTTAGAATGCTTACAACAATTTTTAATAATTTCTTTCAGTTCAGTATATTTGGGCTTTTGATTGTTTTTCAACCGGAACTCAGAAGAATACTGGAACAACTTGGAAGAAGCAATTGGTCCTTAAGAAATATAAAAAGAGATGAAGATGATCATACCAAAACTTATAAAAAACTAATTGATGTGGTTACTCAATCGGTGCTTTCTTTAAGCGACGAAAGAATGGGCGCACTGATTGTGTTTGAAAGAAAAACCAAGCTCGGGGATATTATTGATACCGGGACAGTAATTAAATCAGTCGCGTCAGTGCCGCTTATATGCAATATCTTCTATAATAAAGCGCCTTTACACGACGGGGCATTGATAATAAAAGATGAAATGATTTATGCAGGAGGATGTATTTTACCTCTTACAAAAAGCAACAGACTCAGCAAAGATTTAGGCACTCGCCATCGTGCAGCCGTAGGAATCAGCGAAAATTCAGACGCTGTTGCTGTGGTTGTGTCAGAAGAAACCGGCAGAGTTTCGATTGCGCTTAACGGTAACTTAAAATCGTACGACAGCATAGATAAATTCAAAGAAGACCTTAGCGGTATTTTATTAGGTCAAGTTAATAAAGATGGGTATAATCCAATAATAACTTCGTTTAGGAAAGTGATGAAAAATGATTAAAAAAAATATGAAATCATTTACCGGGAAAATGAAAAAAATCACTTTAGGAAAATTATTTTACAATAATAAATTCGTTATGGTTTTTTCTGTTATCATGTCGTTCATTGTTTGGATAGTTGTTTCTTCAAGCAAAAGCGAAAGCGCCCCTGTGTCTATTTCGGACATACCTGTGGATATAAATTTATCGGAAAGCGCAGTTCAAGACGGTTTGAAAATTTTTAGCGGTCAAGATGTCACTGCTCGAGTAGATATTTCAGGAAACAGATTAGTTGTTGGACAAGTTACAAAAAACGATATTCAAGTAAGCGCTCCTCAAGCAGCCGGCACCATAATGTCGCCCGGAAATTATACATTAGAGCTTTCGGCAAAAAAAGTCGGGTTACTTCAAGATTACCAAATAGTATCGGCAGTTAAACCTTCTGTGGTAACTGTTATGGTTGACCGATATCGCGAAGCTGAATTCAATATTGAACCGGAAATTAATTTCACACCAAAGGCTGATTACTTTGTAGGGAATACAATTTTGTCATCCCAAAAAGTAAAATTGTCAGGCCCTGAAACTGAAATTTCTAAGATAAAAAAAGTTAAAGTAAAAGCCGATATTCCCGGAGAAATAAGCTCCACAGCAACTTTGAAATTGCCTATAATAATGTATGATGCGTACGATAAACCGATAACAAGTGAAACAATATCTTGCAGTGTTGATGAAGTTGACGCGAGTGTCCCTGTGTTAATGAAGAAGAAAATAGATATTATTCCTCAATTTGACAACATTCCAACCGGAATAAATTTAAACAGAGAATACAAAGATATCGTGAAATTAAATCCATCAACTTTGGAAATAGCCGGTCCCGAAGACATTGTTAAATCTTTAAATAGTGTTAAGTTGGATTCGATAAATTTTAGGGATATCAGTTTGCAAAATAATAATTTTAATATGCCTATAAATTTGCCTCAAGGGTGCAGAAGCTTAAATAATGAGTATTCGTCCAATGTTTTTTTGAATTTATCCCAGTTTAAAGAAAAAAGTTTTAATATAAGTCAATTTTCATTTAGGAATGTGCCGGCAGGCAAGCAGGCGAGCGTATATAACGGTGAGATAAATATTACTGTTTTGGGTCCTGCAAATAAATTGAATTCTTTAAAGACATCCGATATTAGCGCAGAGATAGTTTTCAACGAAGATAAAGAAATTTCCAATTCGATGGAAATGCCTGTTAAAATAACCATAAAGAATCATAATAGCTTGTGGGTTTATGGTATATATTATGTCAATGTGAATTTGGAAAAATAGAATTGTATATTTTATAGAAATGGAGAATATTTGATGAACAGAAGCGAATCAAGAGAGCAAGCATTTATATTTTTATTCGAGAGTACTTTTGGGTTTCAAACAGCCGAAGAAATAATTGAAAATTCCAAAATTGCAAGAAAAGAAAAAGTAAGCGAGTTTTCTCGCAGCCTTTTCGAAAACACTTTAGCAAATAAAGAAAAAATAGATACTTATATAGAAACTCATTCTAAAGACTGGAAGATAGACAGGCTTTCCAGGACGACTCTTTCTATTTTGCGCCTTGCTATTTATGAGATTTTAATATCCGCAGAAACTCCCGTCAGTGTTGCGATAAATGAAGCTGTGGAGCTGGCTAAAAAATACAGCACCCCCCAGGAAGCTGCATATATAAATGGGGTATTGGCAACTGTTAGTAATAGTAAGTAAGTGATTTTTAGGAGCTGAATTTTTATGCCTACTTTGTCCGTGATAACTGTTTCACAGCTCAATTCTTATATAAAAGCAATTTTTGAAACCGACAATAATTTATCCTCGGTGTTTGTGGTCGGGGAGATATCGAATTTAAAAAGATATAATTCCGGTGGACATTTGTATTTTTCGCTTAAAGATGATAAATCGGTATTAAGAGCGGTTATGTTTGCCGGAAATGCCCAGAGGTTGCAATTCGAGCCGGTGGATGGCATGAGAGTGGTAGTAAGCGGCAGGGTTTCTTGCTATGAGGTTAGTGGTCAATATCAGTTATATGTAGATACTATTCAGCCGGATGGATTGGGTTCGGTTTATTTGGCGTTTGAGCAGTTAAAATCCAAGTTAATGAACGAAGGGCTATTTAATCAGGATGTTAAAAAACCGATTCCTAAATACCCTTCTAAAATAGGAGTTATAACTTCTGAGAGCGGAGCTGTTATACACGATATTCGAACCGTTGCGGAAAGAAGATTTCCTATTTGTGAAATTATTCTTTATCCCGTAGAAGTTCAAGGCAAAAATGCATCTTCACAAATAATAGAGGGCATAAAATATTTTAATAATACCGAAAAAGTAGATACTATAATTCTCGGAAGAGGTGGCGGATCTGCTGAAGATTTGTGGGCTTTTAATGACGAAAATCTTGCCAGAGAAATTTTTGCTTCTAACATTCCAACAATTTCCGCAGTAGGTCATGAGACTGATTTTACAATATGTGATTTTGTTTCGGATATGCGCGCCGCAACACCTTCCGTGGCGGCAGAGGCTGCGTTACCTGATCAAAGAAACATTTTAGATAGTCTTGATGATTACTCTTTGCGCATGAAAAATATCATAAATTCTAAAATTAAATATGCTTTCGATGATATTTCTGAAGCGGAGGCAGACCTTAAAAGGAGCACTCCTGAGAATAGGATAGATAGTTACGATAAAATTTTGAATGATTTGATTGATAGGCTTTCTAAAAGTTTCAAAAATTCAATTGAAAAATTTCAAAAAGAGCACGAGTTATTGCTAACTAGATTAAATTTGTCTGACGTGAGAGGAATTTTAAAGAAAGGATTTTCTTTAATATTTTCAGGTAATCAAAAGGTTAAAAAAGTAGAAAATCTCAAAGAAAATTCTAAAATAACCATAGCTGTGTCAGATGGTATAGTAGAGTGCGAAATTAAAAATATCACTAAAATAAAATCTATATGATATAAAATCGAAGGTGTGAATATTGTGAAAAAATCCAATGTAAGTTTTGAATCTACCCTGGAAAAACTTGAAAAAATAGTTGAGCGTTTAGAATCGGGAGAAGAAAGTCTAGAGGATTCTATTGCGCTTTATGAAGAGGGTATAAATATCAGTAATTACTGTAAAGATATGCTGAAAAACGCTAAGCAACGGGTAGAAAAAGTAAATTTAAAATAAAATATAAAGAGGAGCTTTTAACTGTTGGTATTTAAAGATAAATTTAATATGTATCTTTCAAAATTTGAAAATTACATCGAAAAATATTTGGATGAACTCAAGAAAAATCAAGTGGACGAAAAATTATTCGATTCAATTAAATATAGTTTAACTTCTAAAGGAAAACGTATTCGCCCGATAATTGCCATGGCGTTTTACGAACTTTGTGGGGGAAAAAGTCCTGAAATTTTAAAATTTGCTCTGGCTATAGAAATGGTGCATACTTATTCTTTGATTCATGATGATTTGCCGGCAATGGATAACGATACCATGCGAAGAGGTAAGCCATGCAATCATATAAAGTTCGGGGAAGATATTGCGCTTTTGGCGGGAGATGCTCTCTTGACGAATGCTTTTGAGTTGATTTCTTCCGTTAATGAGTCCGAGATAGAAAGCAGCAAAATCGTAAAAGCTATCGGAATTTTATCGCGAAATGCCGGGGCATTCGGAATGGTTTCGGGTCAGGCTATGGATTTGCGGTTAGATATTACAAGAATTTCCAAAGAGGATATTTTAAAAGTTTATAATTTAAAAACAGCAAATTTAATAGCTGCGAGTGCAGAAATCGGCACAGTGGCGGCTGATACTAAGGATATTCGTTTATCTGCCGCTAAAAGTTACGGAGAAAATGTTGGACTGTGTTTTCAAATAATAGATGATATTTTGGATGAAGATTCTGAGAATATCGAGAAATTTGGCGGCATCAAAGAAGCTAAAGATTACGCTGTAAAACTTTCAAACTGTGCAAAAGATTCTTTAAATGTTTTTGAAGGAAACTCGGAATTTTTATCCGAACTTGCAGATTCTTTATTGTCGCGATTGTATTAATCAAGATTTGATTCATAAAATTTAGGAGTAAAATTATGGAAAATAAAGATTATTCGTTATTGAACAGTATAAATTGTCCGTCTGATTTAAATAAAATTGATAATTTAGATGAGTTATGCGCAGAAATTCGTTCGAAACTTATAGAAGTAGTTTCAAATAATGGCGGGCACTTATCGTCAAATTTGGGCGTGGTTGAGCTAACCGTGGCTTTACATAAAATTTTTGATAGCCCGGATGACAAAATCATTTGGGACGTCAGTCATCAAAGTTATGTACATAAAATGCTTACAGGAAGATTTGGCAAAATAGACACTTTGAGGCAGAAGGACGGAATTTCGGGCTTTACAAATAAAAATGAAAGTAAGTATGATGTTTTCACGGAAGGTCATAGCAGCACCTCTATATCTGCGGCTCTCGGCTATGCATATTCGAAGAAAATATTAAAAGAAAAAGGTCATACGATAGCCGTTATAGGCGATGGCGCACTTACAGGCGGACTTGCATATGAAGCGATTAATAATGCAGGAAGATTTAAAAAAAATTTCATTATAATACTCAATGATAATAAAATGTCAATTTCAAAAAATGTCGGAGCTGTTGCCAGATATTTATCAGCTGCAAGAATCAGACCTTCTTATATGAAATTGAAAAATACAATGGAAAGAATACTTAATAAGACTTCCATAGGCGTAAATCTAAAGTATCTTATGAAAGGTTTTAAGGCGTTTATAAAAAAAGCGATTTACAAAAACAGTATTTTTGAAGACATGGGTCTTGCTTACTACGGACCAATTGATGGGCATAATTTGGATCACCTTCAAAAAGCTTTGAAAATTGCCAAAAATTTAAATAAGCCTACCGTTGTTCATGTCCTCACTATAAAAGGCAAAGGGTATAAGTATGCCGAAAAGGAGCCGGGAATTTATCACGCTGTTTCTAAATTTAATTATGAATCCGGAGAAAGAGCAAAAAAGAATCAAAAAACTTTTTCAGATGAATTTGGTGACACTTTATGTGAAATTGCCGAAAATAACAATAAAATATGCGCAATAACCGCTGCCATGACCGGTGGAACAGGGCTTGTAAATTTTAAAAAGCATTATAAAAACAGATTCTTTGATGTAGGGATAGCAGAAGAACATGCTGTAACTTTTGCGGGTGGACTTGCAGCCGGAGGGATGATACCGGTGTTTGCTGTTTATTCCACATTTTTACAGCGTTCATATGACCAGCTAATACACGATGTAGCGATGCAAGGTCAGAAAGTAATTTTGGCTGTAGATAGAGCAGGACTCACGGGAGAAGACGGAGAAACTCATCAGGGAGTGTTTGACGTTCCGTTTTTAAGAACAATTCCCGGTACTACTATTTTTGCTCCCAGTTTTTTAAATGAATTGAGCTCTATGCTTAAATATGCAGTAAATAAAAAAAGCGGGCTAATAGCTATCAGGTATCCGAGAGGTTCCGAATTTAAAAAGCCCGAAGACTATTTGTATACCGGTAAAGATTATGATTTTTATGGAAATTTAAATTCAAAAAATTTGGTTATAACTTATGGAAGAATTTTTTCAAATGTGTGTATTGCAAGGGAAAATTTGATTTCCGAAAATATAGATTTTTGCATTTTAAAACTTAATATTATTAATCCTATTGAACAGAAAATTATTGATGTGATAAAAAACTTTGAAAATATAATATTTTTTGAAGAAAGTGAAATTCTCGGTAGTGTATCTGAATTTGTAGGCAACAGTCTTTTGAATAATGGATATAAGGGTAAATACAGTATCAAAGCCATTGACCAAGGATTTGTTAGCCATTGCAGCAGCGACCAACAATTGGAATTATTTTCGCTGGATGCAAAAGGAATGGAAAAATACATAAAAGAAAAAGGCTTTAGCATTAGCTAGAGCCTTTTAAGCTAAAATTCACTTTGTGATTTAATTTCTTAAATTTAGCATATAAATTTGAGAGGTGAGTTTTAGTTGAATAAAAGTAAAATACTTAAAATGCTTGAATACTGCGGGATGTCTTACAGTGATTTCCACCCGTGTGGCGAAGACGCCAAGCTTATAGTTATCGATGATAAAAAAACTGATGTACAGGGATTCATTAAGATAAAAGGCGATTCGGCCGTTATAGTGTTTAGAGGTTCTGATTCTTGCAAAGATTGGGATACAAATTTTAAATTTTGGAAAGCGGTAATCCCATACGGAAACCATCGCTCTAAAATAAAGGTACATTCAGGCTTTTTAAGCACCTATAAAGTTAAAAATGTCAGAGGAAAAATACATGATATTATAAAAAAGTACGACATCCAGAACATTTCTGTGACAGGTCATTCGTATGGAGCGGCGCTGGCTATCCTTTGCGCCGTGGATTTGGAATATAATTATCCGTTCAAGGATTATGAAGTAGTAGTATTTGGTTGCCCGAGAGTAGGAAATAAAGCTTTTAAAAATTCGTACAATCTAAGAATTTTTAAAACTCTAAGAGTTGAAACCAGAAATGATTTTATTACTAAATTGCCATTTAAATTTTTGGGTTATGAACACGTTGGTTCTGTAATCAAATTAAAAAATTTTGTCCTCAATCCGTTTTCTAACAAATATCATGCACTTCAGGAGTATTATTCGAGTATATGGGATGTTTAGGTGGATTTTTAAAATTTTTATTTATAATGGTATTTTTACTTTCTGTTATAGGAGTTCTTGCGATTAGTCTGCTGTTTTTAAAATGTCTCTTTTGTTATTTTTTCCCGGTAATTTTTGAAGGCAGTTTCGTTTTTATTTTCCTGGGGATAATAATATTTTTTATTTTTAATATTATCCGGTAAATATTGCTGTTTCACCCAGTGAACCGGATATGAATGAGGGTATTTATACTGATGATTTTCGGTGGATGAGTCTGTTGAATCACAGTGAACATTTTGCAGATGTCTCGGTACAGGATAATCGTATCCGTATTCTAAATCTTTAAAAGCTTCATTGATGGCTTTGTATGCCGAATTGGACTTAGGTGACAGAGCAATTAATATTACAGCATCTGCCAAAGGAATTCTGGCTTCGGGCATCCCGACTTGCAATGCTATATCTGTCAAAGATTTTATTTGCGAGAAAATATTCGGATAAGCAAGTCCCACATCTTCGCAAGCACATACCAAAATTCTTCGACAGGCACTTATCAACTCTCCTGATTTTAAAAGTTTTGCCAAATAATATATCGAAGCATGAGGGTCCGAACCTCTCAAAGATTTTTGAAGTGCAGAAAGTAAATCAAAGTGTTCGTCGCCCGTTTTGTTGTAGCTTGTGGAGTAATTATTTTCAATTTGATTTAGTAAATTTGTGTCGTCAAGTTGAATCGAGCCCTCTTGAGAGCCGGAAGAAAAATATAATAATTCTAAATTGTTAATTGCTTTTCGAACATCTCCGCCGCTGAGCTGAGAAATTTTATTTAAAAATTCCTCTGAATAATTAATTTTTATATTTCTCTCATTTTCCAGAAAATCGATAGCTCTTTTTATTGCTTTTTTGATGTCGTTTTTATCGAGCGCTTTAAATTCAAAAATATTCGACCTGCTAAGAAGAGCATTATATACGTAAAAGTAAGGATTTTCGGTTGTTGACGCTATCAAAGTTATCTTTCCGTTTTCTATGTACTCCAAGAGCGATTGTTGCTGCTTTTTATTAAAATATTGAATTTCATCTATGTAAAGAATGGCTCCGTTCGGGGCTGTTATTGGGTTTATTTCCGATATGATATTTTTTATTTCGGAAAGGGATGAGTTCGTAGCGTTTATTTTAAAAAAAGTTTTATTGGCTTTTTTGCAGATTATTTTTGCAGTAGTTGTTTTTCCGGTTCCCGGAGGTCCGTAAAATATGATATTTGGAATATGATTGGAATTTATTAAATTTGAAAATAGACTGTTTTCTCCGAATATATGTGATTGCCCGACCATGTCCGAAAGCTCCGTCGGTCTAACTCTGTCAGCTAAAGGTGATGACATAAAAAATCTCCTTAAATTAATAAATTTAATTTTACATTACACGTCTAAATATATTATAATATTTTATGAGATTAAAATAAAGAAAACTGTATCGGTTTTAAAATCAGAAAGGAAGTAGAAAATGTTTTTAAGTTGGTTTAATTCGGTAATCGCTTGGTGGTGCGACCCTTGGAATTTTTTATCAGGAGTGATGTCGGTAATAGCTCTTGCAGGAACATTAATGAACGCTGAGAGAAATAAATGGGGATTTATTTTTTGGCTTTGTTCAAATTTGTACATGAGTGTAAGATTTTTTATGATCGGAGAATACGCTCAGGGAGTTCTTTTCTTCGTGTATTTTGTATTGGCAATCCGTGGAATATACTCCTGGACAAAGAAAGAAAATAACAACGCCGAAACCGAAAAGAAGTGATTATATGAAAGTCCTATTACATACATGTTGTGCGCCTTGTTCCGTAAAGTGCATCGATGAATTACAGAAAGCAAATTTCACCCCTGTGATTTATTGGTACAACCCTAACATACATCCTTATATGGAGTATAAAAATCGGAGAGACACTCTTGTTAAATATTCGGAAGAAGAAAATTTAGAAATTATTCTTGAGGATGAATATGGTCTCAGAAATTTCATATCTTCGGTATATCCGAATTTTTCCGACAGATGCGCAAAGTGCTATTTGCAAAGACTTGAAAAAACCGCAAGGTTTGCTTCGGAAAATAATTATGATTTTTTTAGCACAACATTATTGATTAGCCCTTATCAAAATCATGATTTAATTTGTAAAATCGCCAATCAAATGGCATATAAGTACGGCGTGGAATTTTTTTATCATGATTTTAGGCCATATTTTAGAGAAGGTCAAAAATTAGCTCGAGAAAAAGGCTTTTACATGCAAAAGTATTGCGGCTGTATATTCAGCGAAGAAGAAAGATATTTAAAAAACAATTTGAAATAATAAAAATAAAGGTAGCGTTTTTGCTTGTCATTAAATTTGATTTGATGTAAGTAAAGACGTTTTTATTTGACAGATTTTTAAAAATGTATTGAAAATATTGTAAACTTATAATATAATATTTCAAATTGGTAAAATTATAATTATTGAAATTCAATAAGGGAGGAATTGGTGTGGATTATATTACCAGCATCTTAGATTCAATAAAAAGAGATAACCCTAATGAAGAAGAATTTTATCAAGCGGTAAACGAAATGTTTTCGTCTGTGTCTGTTTTGTTTAATACCCCGAACAAATACGTAATAAATAATATTCTAAAAAGAATAAGCGAGCCTGATAGGCAAATTAAATTCCGAGTCACTTGGAGGGATGACAATGGCAATATCCGAGTTAATCGTGGGTACAGAGTGCAGTTTAGTAATGCTTTGGGCCCGTATAAAGGTGGACTTAGATTTCATCCTACAGTAAATTTAAGTGTTATGAAATTTTTGGCCTTTGAACAAATGTTTAAAAACGCTTTGACAGGTTTGCCTTTGGGCGGAGCAAAAGGCGGAAGTGACTTTAACCCAAAAGGCAAAAGCGATAATGAAATAATGAATTTTTGCCAAAGTTTTATGACAGAACTTTTTAAATATATTGATGCAGATATCGACGTGCCTGCGGGAGATATCGGAGTAGGCCAGAGGGAAGTGGGATATCTTTTTGGTCAGTATAAGAGAATAAAAAATAGTTTCGAAGGCAGTTTAACAGGAAAAAGCATGTTATTCGGTGGTTCTGCATTAAGGAAGGAAGCCACGGGATATGGACTGTTATATATCACCCAGGAACTTTTAAACAAGTATGGATATGATATTAAAGACAAAAAAATTTGCATATCCGGTTCGGGAAATGTTGCAATATATGCTGCCGAAAAAGCCGTAAGTATGGGAGCAAAGGTTATTGTTATGTCTGATTCCGATGGATGGATTTACGACGAAGAGGGAATAGATGTAAAAATTATCAAAGAAATAAAAGAAAACAAAAGATTGCGCATTAGTGAATATCAAAAATTAAAACCATCTTCAAAATATACCGCCGGTAAATTCATGTGGGACGTTCCGTGCGATGTTGCACTCCCGTGTGCTACTCAAAACGAGCTCGATAAAGAATGTATCGAAAATTTGATAATTCACAAAGTTATCGCTATATGTGAGGGCGCAAATATGCCGATTACTTACGATGGGCTTAAACGTCTTCTCGAGACCAGCGTTTTATATATTCCCGGCAAAGCGTCGAACGCAGGAGGAGTAGCAGTCTCGGGTCTTGAAATGAGTCAAAATAGTTCCCGAATGGCTTGGTCTCTTGGCGATGTAGATAATAAACTTCAAAATATTATGAAAAATATTTTTGAAACCATCTCTAAGACAGCTGAAGAGTATGGTGATTCTAAAAATTATTTTATAGGTTCCAATATTGCAGGGTTTAAAAAAGTAGCAAATGCTCTAATTTTACAAGGTGCTGTATAGTTAAAATTATTCCCAATAATATGGTATTGACATAATACGGCTCGGTAGTATAATTTAATCATGGAGGGATACTTATGAATAGAGAAGAAATGAAAACAATAGCTCGAAACAAAAAAGCCTTCCATGATTATTTTATACTGGAAAGTTTTGAAGCCGGTATAGAACTCAAGGGCACCGAGGTTAAGTCTTTAAGAAAGGGAGCCGTTAATCTAAAAGATTCATGGTGTTCTGTGGTTAAGGGAGAAATTTTTGCTAACGGGGTACATATAAGTGCATATGAGAAAGGCAATATTTTTAATGTTGATCCTCTTAGAGTCAGAAAGCTTTTAATGCACAAAAGGGAGATATCCAAATTATATGGCCAAGCAAAGCAAGACGGCATATCATTAATCCCTATTTCCATATATTTTAAAGGTTCCAAAGTTAAGGTCCAAGTGGGTTTATGCAAAGGTAAAAAACTTTACGATAAACGAAGTGTTATGGCTGAACGATCAGCCAAACGGGATATCGAAAGAGCCTTTAAAGAAAAGCTCAAATTATAATAAGGGGGCGTAACGGGTTCGACGGGGAACAGGACCACCGGTAAGCGAGTAGCAGTGTGGAACTGCTTTAAAATCCACAACTTTTAAATTAAACGCAAACAATCAAGAATTAGTAGCTGCCTAGTTTAAAGGCGGACACTTTATTTCAGAATACCGCGACTGTTATAAGGTGACGATTAGCGGTGAACGTGAACCTTGGAATTTCTCGGCCTTGGTCATGAATCAGAGAATACCGAACTTATGAGGTTGCTGGTGGCGTTATGAGTTTCGGGAATGTTTAACCATCAGATACACTCGTAGAAAGCTTGTGCAAATGTTTTTCGGACAGGGGTTCAATTCCCCTCGCCTCCACCAAACATCCCTTATACGAACACTAGGTTTCGTGTAAGGGAATTTCTATTTTTAGACTATTGTGCGTTGCACGAAATGCAAAGTTTATCTTGAAAGAGATAACTTTGTTGTTTATGAATGTATATACTAACGTTAATGGGAGTATTGATATTTATGAATTCTACTATTGAAGAAAGTTTAAAAGAAAATAGACCTGAATTTAGTACAAACATGTCAATTCAAGAATTTAATAAATACTACTGGTATAAAGAAGAATTACAAGAAATATGTAAAAGATATCAAATTTCATCCGGTGGGACAAAAGCTACATTAAAATCGCGTATTGAAGGCGTTTTGCTTGGAGGTACCGGAGAATTTTGTGATGATAAATCCACAGATTTTCAAGTGGGTATTAAAGAGGAGAAACTTGATTTAATTATTGATATAAATAGCAAAGATTACTCAAAGTTGAATGTCAAAATTATTGATGGTTTCAAGTTTAGTTCCGAGTGGAGAATATTTTGTGGGACGGTACTCGGAGAAAGAAATTTTAAATTTACAAAGGAAATGGCTGCAACAGTTAGAAAAGTAAAAAAAGAGAAAAATAAAAATTTTACTGTAATGGATTTACTAAAAATATATAAAATAGGCAAACAATGTAAATCCACGAAAACTTATCCGTTTGATTTTATGCAGCCGGAAGAACGGACTTACCAATGGAATAATTTTGTAAGAGATTTTAATCAGGATAGTCGTTCTAAATTTTTTAAGGCCAAAATGAAAGTAGCAGCACTGCTTTGGAGAAAAGTTCGTGATAATCCAGGCGAAAAAAGATATAGATCAAGTTTAATTGATGAATATAGAGATGAAATAGACGATTTGCAAAAAGACGATATAATTGGATAGATAGTGACTTTAATAGTAATGGATTGAAAGAGATTGTGTAATGAAAAAATTCAAAAAGATTTGCATAATGATTTCGAAAAAAACAAAAATTAAGTTTTAAGGCTTGACTTTTTTTAATTTAACTGTTACCATGGTGTTGTTGCATAGGAGTCCAGTCTTTGTACCTGGGTTGATATGCTATACCACCGCCTCTTATACGAACGCTTTGGCGTTTTAAGATTAATTTTTATTATGACAAAAAGTTTGTATTTGAGGCAAACTATTCCTTAAAAGAATTTATAATATCCTTTGTGGACAGCTCAGCGACCGTTCCTTTAATTTTAGGAAAGGTCGTTTTGCTTTGCTTTTTTGTTTAATATTTACATAAATCGAGCTTGTTAATTTCAAAAAATATAGTATAATAAGAAACTGAAAGCGATTAAATTAAAAAATCAATTGAGAAAGGAGTGGGTCACAATATATAATTCTTAATCAGAAGCGCCTTTGGTAAATATTTACAGCAAATTGAGATAAAATATAATATAACTTAAAATATTTTCATTTTAAAAGGAGGATAAACATCATGGAATATGTAAATTTAAACAATGGACTAAAGATGCCTAAATTAGGTTTGGGTACATTCAAACTTCAACCTAAAGAAGCAGAAGAATCAGTATATGAAGCATTGGCAAATGGATATAGACTTATTGATACCGCAAATGCTTACCTGAATGAAAGGGCCGTAGGCAGAGGAATTAAAAAAAGCGGTATACCAAGAGATGAAATTTTCTTAGAGTCAAAACTATGGCCAACTGTTTACGAAAAAGATACTGCTGTTGATGAAATGCTTGAAAGATTGGGCGTAGACTATGTTGATTTACTCCTTATTCATCAACCGGCAGGAAATTACGTAGCGGGCTATAAGGCTATGGAAAAAGCAGTTAAATCCGGGAAAGTGAAATCGATTGGACTGTCCAACTTTGAAGGCGATCCATTTGAAGAAATACTAAAAATTTGTGAGATTAAACCCACTGTTATCCAAGTTGAGGCTCATCCTTACTATCCTCAAAACGAACTCAAAAATAGAGTTAAAAAAGATAATATTTATATTCAAGCATGGTATCCGCTTGGTCACGGTGATAAAAGTTTAATCGAAGAGCCTATATTCACAAAACTTGCGCAAAAATACGGTAAATCTAACGCTCAAATTATTTTAAGGTGGCACGTTCAGTCAGAAAATATAGTCATTCCGGGAAGTAAAAACCCAAAGCATATCAAAGATAATGTGAATATATTTGATTTTGAATTGACGGCAGATGAAATGAACGAAATTTCAAAAATTAATAAAAATAAAAGATATTATGTTCCGAATCCGGAGCTTACTGCGAGCTATGCAAAATGGGAGTTGAATCCTGAGTTGGATGTATAATAAATTTAAAATTATTTAAAAAGGAGCGAAAAAAAATGAAGATTTTATTTATTAACGGCAGCCCAAATAAAAATGGAAATACGGTTTCTCTTGCAAAACTTTTATTAGATTCAAAACCTTGCGAAACATTAAATCTGGTAGACTATAAAATTTATTCATATGGTCAAAATTATGCAGATGACGAATTTGAAAAAGTGGTAGAAAAAATAAGAAACGCAGAAACTGTAATTATCGGTTCACCTTTGTACTGGCACAGCATGTCTGGCGCTATTCGAAATTTTCTTGATCGTTTTTATGGCTATGTTCAGGAAGGGGAACTTTCTGGAAAAGATTTATATTTCATATTTCAGGGTGCAGCACCAACAGAAAATCAGCTTGCTGCCGGAGAATATACCATTAAAAGATTCTCTGAACTATACGGTCTCGAGTATAAAGGTATGGCTTCAAGCGAAGAAGAAGCCAGAGCACTTTCAAAGAAATTATAATAATAAATATTCTGTTTTAATATTATCACCCTCAATTTTGCTAGTATAGCATCATGAGGGTGAACTTATTTTTATGGACGGTCAAATACCTCAGTAATAATCCATCTAAAATTTTTAAATTCCAAATCTACTACTACAGGGAAGTGGAACTCAGTCCTTGTGCTACCTTCATCACTTTTATATTCATACCAATACCAAGCTTTTGCTTTATTTAAAATTATTAAACTTATAGGGAATGAAAACCATTTTTCCTCATAAGCTATCTTACCCTTGTCCTTGTAGTAATCGCTCCTAATGTTCATTCTTAAAAAATCTAAATCTGAAATATCATCAGGGAATTTATTAATTTCTCCGTAAGTTTCGTAGCTTTCATTTGCTATGTTTTTTATTTTGAAGCTTAAATAAACACAGTTTAGAAGATAAAATGCAAGAAATGAACTTACAGAAATTAGAGAAATTTTTTTAACTTTACGTATTGTATCATCTTTAAACAAATGTTTTGTTTTAAGAAACAATGTATACACTAAAAGCAATATTCCTGACAACATGCAACAAAACAAACAGAATGACCAAGGAAACATATAATTACATAAATGATTGTATTCTATAAATCTAAGCGGATTAACAGCTAATGCATAGTTATACATATTAAAAATCGGGATAGCGATAATCAAATTATAAACAGTAGACACAATATAAAAAGAACTTTTAACTTTCCGAAGAAATAATAGAATTATAAAAATGAGAACACTTAAAATTACAACAGAAATATACGCAAAAATTATGTCTCCAAAAGGATCGGTAAGAAATTTAAAACCACTTTCGATGATTTTTCTTTCGTCATCGAAATAATAGTCGTCTGTAAAGAGTTTTATACGTAGAATGTATGAAATAAACAAAAACGACAGAATATTAAATATTGATAGAAATTTTTTCATAAAACCTCCTATTTTATTTTTAAGATGTACGCTGTTCCATTTTTATTTTTATTAAAGAATTTATATAATGGCTTTTCATCGTAAGGGTCTGTATGAGCAGCGAAATGAATCATATCATCTTTGATTTTGCTGATGATAGTAGCGTGATGAGGGTGTTCATCCTCCCATTGAAGGTACATAACATCTCCAACCTTTACGGGATTTTCAGGGTCATTTATTGCAGCTGCGATATCTTCGGGGTTGCTTATAATCGTTTCGCCTGTAACAATATTTGAATTTTTTAGATATTCATACTGATCTTTGGCGGCTGACCAAGCAGGTGTGTAGCTCCATTTAATGGAGTTAATAATCAAAGCATAAATAGGATTTACCTCTTCAACATTTCTAGGGTAGCAATGCCAATATTCATTCATTTGAAATCCACCGGCTTTTAAGCATTGAGATACAAAATTGGCACAGTCTCCGCTGGAAGAGAAATTTGGATAATTAGGATTAAATTTATTATGCCAGTATATAGCATAATTTATTGCTGCATCTCTATCATAGCTTTCTAAGTTTTCATCTAGCACCATTGGTTCGGTAATATCAGCATAAGTTTTTTTACCTTCAATTTTACAATTGCAGTTTAGATGAAACGGGGGAGCGTTTTCTCCAATTTTAAGTTCATCCACATTGTATATTTCTCCAGACATTTCTTGACAATGTTCACAGCAGTTTGAGTTCCCTGATTGAACAATTTCGTATTCTTTTATGCCCTGTTCTTTAAGTTTGACTTGATCGGTCTTGGTGTACACAGCGGATAGTGCATATGAAATAAAAGTATTGATTTTAGTTTTTACTTTATCAAAAAGCTCTTTGATATTGTCAAAAACATCACTAAAAAAGTTCTTGTTAATACTTTTAGATGTTTCATTTTCATTCAAAGAAGAATTTATATTATCTAAAATCCAGTTTTCAAGTTTATAAACCCATGTCTTAATTTTACCATATATTTCATTGTCGGGCAATTCAAGGCTACTGAGCAGTTTTTTAGCTTCCTTGGTATTATCAAAATCTCCTTGTTCAGCTAATCTAATTAAAAATCTTCTGTTTTTATATCGTTATATACAATTTCTTTTGTTTGAACCGGCAAATTTGAAAATTTAGCCGATTTATTCAATATAGGGCTTTCTTTTAAAATATATCCTGTTTTATTTATTACAAAGCATTCACCGTCATTGCTTTTGCTGAAACTGTTTGAAAAATTTGTAGTACTGTACTTTTTAAAATTCATTTTAAATCAACCTCTTTACAATAATCTGTTAGTAATAGTCATAAAAATTTATCCCAACTACAGGCTGAAAAGATGAAAAATTTGCATAAATAAGAGCACTATTTTGTGAAAAAAATAGCGTACATTAAAATTTATACTTTTTGTGAATAGTTTTTATAATATCACAAAAAATTAAAGATAACCCTTGCACTTTTTGATAAGATGATATATTATATATAGTATTATAAAATATATCTGAATAAATATATGAAAAATTAATAAAATAAAAAGGAGAGTGCAAAAAATGACAAACAAAAAAGAGCACAAAATATTAAGAAAAACCATGTCGATGGTGCTGGCGGCACTCATTAGCATCCTGGGCATACCGCTGGCGGAGCCGCAGCAAGTGAGCGCCGCTGGAACTTCGGACCCGAAATATTTGTCCTCGATTACTATGACTGCCACAGCGAGCAGCAAGTGGGACACCATGCACGATACGGAGCTCTTTAAAGACCTAAGTGATGATACTTTCTACAGTAGTCATTACAAAACGGCTGATACTGCACTTCAGATTTCTAACGAAAAACAGCTGGCTGCCTTTGCTAAAGCAGTTAACGAAAAAAAGAGGGATTTCGATGGCAAATATGTAGAACTTACAGCTGAAAATAAAGTTATTAATCTTGATGGCAAAAATCCAACCATCCAAAAATCAACCTCCGGAAATAAATTCAGTATAGATATAACAGGTTCTGCAGGTAACGTATGGACTCCGATTGGAACGAGCGATAACCCGTTTAAAGGTACTTTTGATGGCAATGAATGTGAAATTAGGAACATGACTGTACTTGTGAATAGCACTAGTGGTAATGTTTATGCCGGCCTTTTTGGTCGCATAGAAGGGGCAAGTATAAATGATACGAGAGTGACGGGTAATGTTTACGTTTCTTCTTCTGCTTCTTCTTCTGCTTCTGTTTATGCCGGTGGTCTCGTTGGTACTAGTAGTGGTGGTAGTATAAGCGATAGTTACGTAATGGGTAATGTTTACTCTTCTTCTTCTTCTGATTCTTCTAGTTCTTATTCTCGGTCTTGTGCCGGTGGGCTGGCCGGTCAGAGTTATAAGGGTATTGGTATAAGCAATAGCTATGCAACGGGTGACGTTTATTCTTTTTCTTCGTCTTTGTATTATACTTTTGTTAAAGCCGGTGGACTGGTTGGTGAAATTTACAGTAATATGGGTGTAAGCAATAGCTACGCAACGGGTAATGTTTACTCTTCTTCTTATTCTGATTCTTCTTTTCGTGTTTGTGTTTATGCCGGTGGGCTGGTTGGTAGCAGTAGTAGTACGATGAGCAATAGTTATTCGACGGGTGACGTTTACGCTTATTCTTATTCTTCTTCTCCTGATTCTGATTCTTTTATTGATGCCGGTGGGCTGGTTGGTGAAATTTATAATGGGGGAATTATAAAGAATAGCTATGCAACGGGTAATGTTTACGTTTCTTATTCTTCTACTTCTGATGCTCATGCCGGCGGTCTGGTTGGCTTTATTGAAAATGGTGGTAGTATCATCGATAGCTATTCAACAGGTAACATTTCTGCTTCTACTTCTGCTTCTGTTTATGCCGGTGGGCTGGTTGGTCTGAATGATAGTGGTGGTATAACTAATAGCTATGCAACGGGTAATGTTTCTGCTTCTACTTCTGCTTCTGTTTATGCCGGTGGGCTGGTTGGTCTGAATGATAGTGGTGGTATAACTAATAGCTATGCAACGGGTAATGTTTCTGCTTCTACTTCTGCTTCTGTTTATGCCGGTAGGCTGGTTGGTCAGAGTGATAGTGGCAGTATAACCAATAGCTACTACTATTCTGGATCTACGTTTGATGTGAAAAGGGGAGCAACAATCTCGAGCGACGGCGAGCCTCTTACTATGGATCAGATTACAGGAACCGGAAGTGATAGAGCTACAGAAAGAATGTCAAGTTTAAGCACGAACGATTGGACTTTTCAGGCTGATGGCATTGGCATTAAGTATTTACCTCGTTTAAATAATATTACGTATAATGAAGAAACAAACCCGGTGCCCAGATTTTTAGCTTCTACAGACCTTACGGCTAGCTATTTTGATTTTGAAGCGCCCTCTGACCCCCCCATAGTGTATGACGGACAGATCAAAAAAGCTAAGGTGACTCCGAAAATCTCGGGAATTCCTGACGATAAAATAACTATAAAATATTATGATGATTCCGGCAAGGAACTGAGTGGTCCTCCGACAAATGCAGGAACCTATATAGTCAAAATCAATGTTGCTCAGGGTGATGGATTCAATAAAAAAGACGGTATCACGGATAAGGACTGGACTTTCACAGTCGAAAAAGCCACTCCTAAGGCTGACGACTTTATTTATAGTCAGCCAGATAATTTAGTCTACGACGGCAAAGAGAAAATAGCCCAGGTAATCGCAAAAGATAGCGTGAAAGGCCAAGTCGGTGCTATAAAAGGTGTCTACTATTATTACAAAAACGAAGATGGAGAATTGATTCCGTTAGATGGTCCTCCACGTGATGTGGGAAACTATGTTGCTTATATATCTGTCGAGGGTGGCGATAACTATAAGGAATGTGAAGTGCACAATGACGACAAGTGGACATTTTCAATCGGAAAAGACACTCCCGAGGCTGGCGACTTCGATTTCGCTCCGCCCGGAGATACAACTTACAACGGACAGGCAAAAGAAGCTACTGTAACCGCAAAATCCGAAATCAACGGAATGGGAGAAATAATAGCTATAAAATATTATAAAGATGGAGAAGAAGTTACTCCGACGAACGTGGGAGAATACACTGTGGAAATAGATGTAGCCCAGGGAGATAATTACAATGCAGCTACATTGGGTGGCACTAACTGGAAATTTACAATCACCAAGGATTCAGCCAAAGATCCAGGAACTCCTAAATTGGAAGCAATCACTTATTCCAAAGATTTTACGCTGGGGAAAATAGAATTGGGCAACGGCTGGAAGTGGAAAGATAGCTCTATTATACCTACAGTTAAAAATGAAGGATATGTCGCTTACTATGAAGTAGAGGACTACGATAACTACGATTGGTTAAATATAGTAGGGTATAACCCTGAACTGCACAGAATTGAAAGAACATTGGATCTTACTGTAAACCCGGCAGAACCTACGATACCAAGTGGCCTTGTGGGAATCTTCGGTCAGACTCTTAAAGATGTGACAATTCCTCAAATAGAAGAGGAAGGAACATGGTCTTGGAATAATAAAGACACTAAATTGTCAGAAATTGGTGATCACAGTTATCAAGCGACCTTTACACCTGCAGAAAACGGAAATTATTCCACTAAATCCACGGATGGATCAACGGATGGATCAAAGGAATTAAAAGTAACTGTAGAACGTAAGCCAATAGATAGCGAAGGAATTACAATTTCAGATGTTAAAGACGAGTATGAATATGATGGAAATGACAGCTCTATCCAACCTGAAATTACCGTTAAATACGATGGTCAAAAATTAGAAGAAGGCAAGGATTATACAGTTAGCTATGACAGCGTTTCTTGGAAGGAAGTTGGCGGAACAATCGACGGAGGAGTTACAATCACTGGAATCGGAAATTACACCGGATCGGTTTATAAGGGTTTTAGGATTAAAGATAAAGTTTTACCCAAAGGAAAGATTAAATTAGGCGATAATATAGAATTTTCACTTTTCAATAGCAAAGTGGGTTTTAAATATATGTTTAAGGAACCTAAAACTGTAGAGATAGAAGGTAGCGACTCTCAAACCGGTATAAAAAATATCTATTATTATATTTCCGACGAAGATTTATTCACCTCAAAGAGCGAATACACCAATGACGACATAGAAAACATAATTTCTTCAAAGGATTGGAATGTGTATGATAAAGATAAAGAGATTAAACTTTCAATGGGAACGAAAAATATCATCTATGCAAAAATAGTGGATAATAGCGACAATGTGAAGTATATGAATTCGAGCGGAATAGTAATATATACTGATTCGACAGTTGACGAGAAAGAAATAGTATACGTTAAAAACACGGAATCCGATGCAGAATTGAAAGTGTCAACAAACGGAAACACTGTCAAAAATATTGAAGTAAAAGACGAAGGAGACGTCAAACACAAAGTAAAATACAAAGTTTCCGAAGAAGACGCAAACAAATCAAGAACGATCACGTTCCCGTGGGGAGATTTGAACAAATTGCCCGCAGGAAACTACAAGATTACCGTGACCTACAATCCTCAAGGGGCTGAATACACCTCAGAGTCAAGTGGAGATGCACCTGAACAATCGACAATTGACTTAACGATAAAAAGAGCTAAACTTTTACCTGACTACTTCAATTTCACTCCGCCTGAAGATCCAATTTACAACGGAGAGGAAAAAGTAGCCACTGTAACTGCGACATCGGACGAAATAGGAGAAATAACAGATATAAAATATTACGATATTTCCGACCCTGATGCTTCCGAACGTGAACTGAGCGGTGCTCCAATAATTCCGGGAACTTATAAAGTAAAAATCAGTGTTGATCAGAGTGACAAATACGACTCAGCGGAAACAATAGATGGCGGCTGGACGTTCAAGGTGGAATACCTGAAGCTGGGAGATAATTCTTACAAAATAACTATTTCCGAAAATGACTATAAAAAGGACAACAGCAACTACTGGCTAAAAGATAATAATATGGCGACGATAAGTCCTACGGGGAAGGACTATAAGATTTCGACAGAACCGGGCAAAGGTTATACGTATGAGTTGGAAGTTTCTTCATGGACACCAGGAACCGCGATTTACTTGAAAGACGACGATGATCATATGACCAATGCGATAAAAGTCAATGTAAATATCTCTCAAGACAAGAATTCTCCAACAGGTTCGATAACGATCAAGGACAGAACCCCATGGGAGAGCTTGATCAACGTCATAACATTTGGACTGTTTTTCAAAGAGGAGCAAAAAGCAACCATAACAGCTTCGGACGGTGAAAGCGGAATACAGGAAGCAAAATATCTTGTATCGAACATCGATTTAATTCAAAACGAGAATGAACAAAGCAAAGAAATCAAAACAAAACTTGATAGCCAAAAGGGTTGGGAATCACTCAAGAACAACTCGCAAGATGTTACTTTGGAAAAAGATAATAAATATGTAGTGTATGAGAAAATCACCGATAACGTCGGGCACGTTACGTATATAAGTTCGGACGGAATAGTGATATATACTGATTCCGAAGTCGAAAAGAGCGAGATAGAATATGTAAAAGAAACCAAAGAGGATTTGAAATTAAAAATTTTCACAAAAGGAAATACAATTAAGGATATTGAAGTAAAAGACGAAGGAGACGTCAAACACAAAGTAAAATACAAAGTTTCCGAAGAAGACGCAAACAAATCAAGAACGATCACGTTCTCATGGGGAGATTTGAACGAATTGCCCGCAGTAAACTACAAGATTACCGTGACCTACAATCCTCAAGGCGTTGAATACAACGGCACAGGAGATGCGCCTACCGACTCAACAGTGAATTTAAAAGTGGTTAAAAACCCAACGGTTACAATAGATAAATTTGATTTCACTCCGCCCGGAGATCCAATTTACAACGGAGAAGCAAAAGAGGCCACTGTAACTGCAAAAAAGGGAGTTAATGGAGTAGGAAAGATAAAAATAAACTACTATGATTCAACAGGCGCTCTACTCGAAGGATATCCGACGAATGTAGGGGAATACATCGTGAAAATAGATGTCGAAGAGGGTACGAGCTATGGCAAAGTTGAAGGTTTAACATCTGAGAATTGGAAATTTACAATCAAGCCAGACTTCCCTAAAGATCCAGTAACGCCAACGCCTAAAGCCGTGAAATACGGAACAAAACTTTCAGAAATAACTCTGGACGACGGTTGGAACTGGGTAGATGATACAATTACAGCCACAGTTGAAAATCAAGGTTACGTAGCTTACTATGATGTAGAGGACGACACAAACTACGACTGGTCAAATATAGAAGGATACAACGCTGAACTGCACAGAGTTGAAAGAACTTTGAAATTGACAGTCTTTGTTGATAAATCTGATTGGGGCGAAGAAGTCAGAAACAATGACGAGATAAATTATGTAGATGATGACGGAACCACCAGCTCAGAAGTTGTCGAAAAGGACGTGACGTGGGTAAAAGAAGAATCCGACGGAACAGACGCTTGGTACGGCGTAGACAATTCTGAAGGTCAATTCGAACTCGGTTCGAGATTCTGGGTAAGATGGCTCAACAAAGAAAAAGACAAAGAAGAATGGGAATATTACTACAATAATCTTGATGAGAAGCATAAAAATGCGGTAGATTCCGATAGACTCTGGATATTCTTAGCCGGCGTCACAGCGCCAAATGGCCAAGAGTACAAAGAGTTTAATAAAGAGGTGAAGTTTTATATCCAACTGGGCGAAGACTGGGATAAAGAGGATATAAACTCGGTATTTATCAGCAGCGGAGAAGATGAAATTGTAGACGTTTCTTATGCAGACAGCATGTCATGCCCTGAAGGTAAAAAGGAGTTTGCGATACTCACTCTTAAGCATTTCTCTCCTTATGCTGTTTATGACAAACTAACCGATGAAGAAAGAGCAGCATTGATGGAAAGCGAAAACAAAGACAGAAATGAAACAAATTCTGACGAAGATAGCGACAATGTAATGTATAGAGTGTGGAGCTTATTCACTACAGGAGATACTGCCACACCGCTAGTACTCACAGGACTTGCAGTACTTGTGATTGCTTCGGGAATAACTATGATAATCCTTAAAAAGAAACGTAAAAAATAATACGCATTAAAAACAAGCCTCGGGAATATTCCCGAGGCTTTGTGGTGCGATGATATCAACTTTTTAATTCTTAATTATGCTTTTTTTGATTCTAATTCTTTGAAAATTTTTATGTCTTCCTCCGAAAACAAATTTATATCTTTACTCTGTATGATTTCAGCCGTCTCAGAGTTTAATTTTGTATAACCTTTTTCACCGATTGTATAAACAATTAAATTTTTCGGCGATGTTGTATAGTGCTGAATTACATCTATTTCTTTATTTTTATCTCTGTCAAATAAAATCCAAAGTACTTCATCACCAGATCCACTTTTCCATATATCGAACTCTTTTCTTTTTCCAAAAGAAGCAATCGTATGGCGCCCATCCTGATATATCATTTTGCCATTTTCATCGTATTTGGGCTCTAACTCTTGGTCGATCCAATCGAGAGCTAACTTTAAATCAAATAAAAGTACGAATATACTTCCGCCTATGACTAATAAAATTGTTATTGCTTTTTTCAAACTCTTGTTCATTTATAACTCCTTAAATATGTGGGTAAAATCATTTTTGAATTAATCTTCAAAAGAGTTAAAAATTTCTTTGTCCTCTTCCGAAAAATCATTAATATTTTTACTTTGAATAACTTCACCGGTCTCGTAATTCAATTTTGTGTATTCTTTTTTGTTTCCTATTACGTACAAACATGGGGATATTTCTTTGTATTTCTCGATATCCATTTCCAACGATTTACTGTTATCCCTATCATACAAACTCAATCTAACCTTTTTGAATGTTGTTTGTTCATTTTTACCGAGTGAAAATCTTATTATTGCAAATTCTTTTCTAGCTCCGAATGACCTTATCGTTTTACGGCCGTCAGAATATATTTTTTCGGTAATACTTTGGCTTGGTTGATTTTTTTCTTCAAATTTTTCGTGTATTGCTGCAATTCCCATACCTACCACGATAAAACCAACTAAAAGAATTGGTAACGATATTAAAATCAAAATTGATATTAATGTCCATTTGAAAAATTTTTCCACTTTATTTACTCCCCTTGCCGTTATTGGACATTTTAAAGTACCTTAAAATTAAGAAAATATCCATTTCCATGAAACTTCATATTTTTCCTGGTCATTTTCTGCTTCTGATTTTACTGTTTCAAGCTTTTCAAAAACAGTTTTATCGTCACCTTGAAAATCATTAATATTTCTGCTTTGAATAATTTCTCCTGTTTCGTAATTCAGTTTCGTGTAACCTTTTTTGCCCAATGAGTAAACGCATGGAGATGAAGAAGAACGGGTAAAATATCTTATTTCATCGATGCAGTCATTCTTATCTATGTCAAACAATTCCCATGTACGAATTTTTTCCCCGTCATCTTCAATCCAAAATCCTTTTTCTACAGCAAATTGTTTCCTTTTACCAAATGATTTTATTGTTTTTCTCCCATCCTGATATATTATTTTGCCGTCTTCATCGTATATAGGATCAGTGAATATAGTATCAATCATTTTTACCAAAATCACAGGAATCAATCTTGGTAATATTATAATGGACGCAAACACTCCTATACCCAGTAAAATTCTCCCTAAAATTTTAAAAATACTTTTCTTAAAAATTCTCATTTATACTCCCTCAAAAATATGTGTAAATTCAACTTCAGTTACAAACTCTGTCATCATGCCATTTCGTTGCATAGCTTCGCCTAAATTATTTGCAAGATCTGTGAATTTTAAACTATTGCGAAATTCTGTAAAATCGTAATCATCTTCTAAGGTTACCTTGATTTTCCATTTTCCATCTTCTAATTTTTTACCCTCAAGCCACAGATAAGATTTTTGCACAGAATAATGAAGATCTCGCTCTTCAAAGGTAAACTCGACCCAAGTTTTGCCCGAATTAAAGTCTTCGCCATTTTTAGTGTACTCTCTTATCTTTTCTTTCAATATGTCGGATTCTTTGAGGCGTTGAATTAGTAGCTGTTTTGCCTTATCTGACAACCCTTTTCCTTCACCATACATTCCTAGGCGAAACATTTCTTGAGCAAGTGGCAGTTTTTCCATACTTCCCAAATAAAAATTTCCTACTTCCCAAATTATAGATTTTACAAAATTATAGAAAGGTGGAAGTAACTTTTCTGTAGGCCCAATCTGAGCCAAGAATTCAAAGGCAACATTAAAAGCTATTACAATATATTCTCGTATACTTCCGTCTTTCTCTGCGTGAGCTCTTGGAATCATCGTACATCCGCAGTTAGGATGAAATGGTGGGGCGGTTTCGCCTATTTTCAAATCAGCTATGTTAAAAGGACGATCTTTTGATTTTGCTGCCATTTCACGGCATTTTTCACAAGAATTTGGATTCGCCGATAAAACAACCTCATATGATTCTACTCTTTGCTTTTTAAATTCAATTTTTTGTGCTGCTGTTTGAGCGTTTAAAATAGCATTTCGCGTTATGGATTCTATTTTACCTCTGACCTTTTCAAAGGTTTCTTTTATACCATTGAAAAAATCGTCTAATATATTCTTTTGTATGAAGCTTTTTTCTTCTAAATATGCATCATAAGATGCAAAATTTATACTTTCAAAAATCCATATTTTAAAGCTCTTAATCCATGAATCTATTGTATCACAGAGCTTTTTTTCTATCAAATCTTCGTTCGGTAATTCAGACATTTAACTTTCAATATGAATTTACTTGCGGATTTTTATTTTTTGTGTATAATTATTTATATGGAAAGCGCACAAAATATTTTAATTGAAAAGGAGAGAAATTATGAGAATTAAATTGGCAAGAAGATTTATGGCATTATTTTTCACATTCTGCATGGCTCTTTCATTTGTTCCAATCCCGACTTTTGCAACTGAGCCATTAAAAATCAACGAGGTAAACATAGATGGTGTTTCAAATCAATTATGGTCATTCAGAAAGGCACCGTTTGCAACGGTCGATGAAAGTAGCGATTATACTATTAAAAGTCAGAGCTGGTATTCGGAAAAAGAGGGTGAAATTACACCCACGAGCGAATACCCAAAGCCAACCCATGGAGAGAATTACACATTCAATATAACATTGGAAGTGAAGGAAGGACGTGTTTTCCCCGCAAAATCCGGCGCGGTTTATGATGGAGTTTTTAAGTTGGATGGAGAGGAATACAATGACGCAGAGGTAAAGGTAGCGTCAGACGGAAAGATTATCGAAGCTTCATTGTTCAAAAATACACCAACCAAAGGAGTTGGAGACGATACAAGTGTAATAGCTAAGACAGTTGGGGTTAAAGAAGACTATACTACGACGCATGAAGTTGAAGATGACATAATTTTGGTAAAAAATTCAGATTATATCATTGACTTTACGAAAGAGGATAATTTATCCATGGCTTTGAGATCTATGGCAAACTTAGAAACAACTAAATATTATAAATTTAAAAATAGTGATAACAACAGCTTGGTCGAAACAGAAAATATCTCAGAAGCTTTAATAAAAATAGTTGGAAATAAATCTGAGAACAAAGCAATAATGACCCTGGTAGGCGACGTTGATAAAAACACTTCGTATGCATTGAACTATTGGATTGCAGAATACAGCCACTCTAAATTAGAATATCCGGGAGACCCTTATAGGGGTGAAACAGGTAAAGAAATCGTTGATGAAATAAGAACCGACTATTATACAATATATAAATTTAATTGCATGTTGAAATTAATAGTCGATGATTCAATAGAACTCGCTGAGATTAACAACGCAACCGTTAGTTTTAAACCCGGTGACAAGCCTGTTTTTACCGGAAATGTACCTGATGGGGCAGGCTATTCATATCAGTGCGAATGGTGGGAAACCGACGACGGTAAATCGGGCGTAAACTCTGAAGAATTTTGGGATAGGAATTATGAAAATCATATTACATCTTTTGAAGGTGGTAAAACTTACAAATACGGACTATACTTGAAAGCTGACGAAGGATACCGCTTTAATTCTGATACAAAACTGAAGATCAACGGCATTCTTTACGATTACAAGCGTAGTGAAAACGATCATGAGCTTTCTAATACTGACGATATGTCAACCATGTGGGTTTATACTGATTTGGAAATGACACCGCAGGACTCTGTAGATTATAAAGTAATTGAAGGCGCAAACAGTTCGTGGGTGAAAAACAGCGATGAAACATTGACTTTCCGCATAGATGGAGATTTTTCGAAGTTTGTAGGTCTTGTAATTGATGATGAGTGGGTCGATGAAGAAAATTATGTAGCTGTTTCAGGTTCCACTGTTATTACTTTAAAAAATGAGTATCTTCAAACTTTGGCGATAGGCGAACATGAGATTGCTTTTGCTTACACAGATGGTGAAGCCGGTACAAATTTTGAAATCAAAGAAGCTGAAAAAATTTACGAAAATACAGATAACATCGAAACAGAAGATTCCGAAAAGAATTCAAACATTTCTAAATCCAATACTCCTAAAACAGGCGACAATATCAGTAATTTATTATTGACTTATATATTTATAGCAGTTGCTTCAGGAATATTGACAGCAGCGTTTTACAGCAAAAAGAAATATAAAATTTAATTTTAAATAAATATAATAATCCGCCGATGATGTCTCGGCGGGTTACTTTTTGTTATATTTTAAAAAAACATTTTTTCAAAAATGAGAATCTAACTTTGTTTGTGGTTTTATTTTGAAAGCTGTTCTCTCTATATTTTTTCACCAAGTATAGCAGAAACTCCCTTGGAGTGGGGATACCATTTTCCTTGGAAACCGGTCCGTGATAATTTTGTTTTATTTTTTTGAGTATTTTTGGGTCATGCGAATTCCAATGATTTTTCAGCAAATTACTTATATTCATTTCTACACTTTTAGGTTGCACTCCTAGGATTTCTCCTGTATAAAGATAAATTTCGGATATCATATTTAATTTTTCCGGATTTTTATCCTGATTGATAAGAACATTACAATGTATGAGCTGTTTTGCCTTTTTGTCTTCTGTGTTGATTCCGATTGTGTATAGTTCATGCTGAAAAAATTTCATCTGTTTGTTTAATTCTTCTGATTCGAAAATCAATCCCGCATAGCCTGTATCTTTTTGCAGTTTTGCTTCCTCTATTGCCGGATTTGTTTTCTTTTTACAGAAGGTTTCAATTGCATCTATAAAAATTTTCGATGAAAAAATAAAGATAAGAGTTAAGACTATAAAAGAGACAAATAGGACAGCTAAAACATCGTGAAATTCATTCGAAATGGTAGATTTAATGTGATGCTTTAAATAAATAACTATTGCTACCACGGCAACAAAAAATGCCGGAAAGATTCTACAATTCGAAAGCTTGTATACTGACTTTATATTTATTATATTAAGTTTATAAATTAATAAAATTATTAGTGCATATAATATAAAAACTATCACCCTGAAAATCAATAAGCTCGGATAATTAGCATATGTAGCCTCGGGCAATTTAAAGCATTTCCATATGCTTGAAACGCTCTCAAAAATAATAAAATGGCTATATTCAATTATGCACGCTATAAAAAACGAATACACAAGCATAGGCCGCCATATTTTTATTTCGTTCTTTAAAAGCAAGCACCCGAAAATAACCATAGCAGAAATAAACGTAATTACAGGGCTATCAGCTACAAAAATTTTAAATGCAGCAAGAGAAACAGAATACAAAATCGATTGGATAAAGGTAATTTTAAGATGACATTTTTTTGAACAATTAAATATCGAGAATGCAAATAATCCGCTTACGAAATATCGAATTATATCAACTATTAGTAGTTCCAAGAAAAATCACTACCTTTACAAGTTTATTAGAACTATTATAAAGGAAAAAATCAAAAAAAGATACACAAACCAGAAAAATTCGGATTTATGTATCTTTTCTTACGATATTGACTAATTTTTTGGTACTAATTAGACCAGCCGTCTCCGTTGTGATCGCAACAGATGTAAGAACCTGTATCTGTTGAATCTTCGGGGATGCTTATGAATGTTGTAGCACCAAATACAAAGGCTACGAGTGCGAGTGCGCTAAGTACTTTTTTGAACATATTTTTTACCTCCTATTTGTTTTATGCTCTTATTCTACCATTTATATCCATTGAAAATTTGTCACAAAAAGTCGAATGATTTTTTTACTTCATCTTTGTAACATGTATACATTTTTTGAGCGTAATTTGGGGCTTAGGGATATATAATGACAGATATTTACTGTTTAATTTCCAATATAAATTCATTTGCATATTTTTATTCCTTGTGTATAATTATTTATAGGCAAAATAAACAAAATATTTAAACAAAGGAGAGGGAATCATGAAAATCAAACTGGCAAGAAAATTTATAGCAATGTTCTTTACATTTTGCATGGTGCTTTCATTTGTGCCGGCAACGACATTTGCAGCCCACAAGTAAAAGATATTAAGAATGTAAATGTCTCTTATGACCAAATCTATTACAATAACGGAGAAGCTCCTCGAGGAACAGCGTCTGTACCAACGGGCGAAGGCTACGAGGTCGCTTATGAATATTGGCGTGAAATACATCAAGAGTCACCTGGTAGCGTTTGGACCGGAACAGGTCGTTACTGGTACTCTGATAAGAGCAAGATGGCTGAACTTCCATCGGAGAAAAGAATAGATAAATTCGAAGCAGGTAATAATTATAGTTACAACATTGTTCTTAAAACAACTTCGGATAGTGCAGATTCACTTAATCTTTTTGATGATGAGGTCGATGTTACAGTTGGCGGCTATAACTGGGGAACACCTGATAAACATACTAACCTTGAAATATCAGATATGAGTAGAAAACTTTATATTTATAGTCCTTACTCTATGTATGTTCCTCATGAGGGCGAGGACAAAAGTAGTGTTATCAATGATATTGAAATTGCTAATGCTAAACTTTCTTACAACGCAGGGGGCAAGCCAAGAGCAACCGCCGAAAAAAGTGGCTTAAGTGCACGGAATTATGATATTTACTATGAATCTTGGCAACAGATGGAAACTGACAGTAAGGGAGAAGCTAAACCGGTAGCTTTATGGTATTCAAATAATAAGAAAAATGACGAAGTTGCTGAGGGTGAACGTATTACATCTTTTATAGATGGCAAAACTTATATGTATTCAATTGAGTTGAAAGCAAAGGGAGATAAAACTTTTGCACAATCAGATTCCGGATTAAAAATGAGCTTAAACGGTGAAAAGGTTGATGCCGTTAAAATAGATGTAAAAGATGGAAAGACTTTATATGCTACTGCTTTAAAGACTATAAGGCCATCCCAACCCGCTGAAAAGACACCGATTGAATTGATTGAAATCAACGGCGCAACTACAACATTCAAAGTGGGAGACAAGCCGATATTCACAGGAAGAGTACCTGAAGGCGCTCTTTATTACATCGACCACGAAGGCTGGAGTTCCGAGGACTCCGGAATTACCTCTTCCGATTTTTGGAACAACCGTTATGGAGACTTCGAGAAGAGCTGGGGTAAACTTCTCACATCTTTTCAATCAGGTCAAGAGTACACTTATAGGCTTTACGTAAAGCTGACCGATGAAGCTGTTGATGCGGGATACTATTTTGATAAAGATAAAACGAAATTAAGTATTAACGGAAAGATTATGGATATGCCCGAAGATTCTATTGACATTGACCCGGAACGTAACGATATTGCTTGGTTCTGGAATGTATTTTCCATGACACCGGAGGAGGCCGGTGGATCCGGTACAACCGGGGAATCACAGGGAACTGATGAAACCAATACTCCACAGAAATCTGATGAAGCTAAGACTTCGCAGGATGGGTCTGATAAAGTCGAATCAACTCTCCCCAAAACAGGAGATGCCGACAGTATGCTATTATGGGCTTCTTTGTCTGCGGTAAGTGTTTTAGCAATGGTAATGGCAGTGCTTCACGATAGAAAGAAAAAATGTAATATCTAATTTTAAATAAAACCATCCGCCGATCATGTGTCGGCGGGTTTTCTTATGTCTTTTAAAATTCATATGTGTGAAATTATATGTTTTTGATTATGAATTCACTAATATAATATTTTGAATTGTTAAAACATATGTGATATAATTAAGTTTAATGATAGATTTCGTGGAGGGTATAATGAAAAAACTAATTCTAGCGCTGTGTGTTTTAATAATGATTAATGTTATAATTCCAAACAATAGAACTTTTGCTTGTGATAATTTTCCGATTAAGTATGTAGAAAATGATATCGTATACACGTTGGACGAACTCGATCATACGGCTTCGGTATTTGATGTAAAAAATGTAAATTCAGAAAAAATAGTGATTCCTAACAATGTTAGTGGTTATAAGGTTGTTAGTGTTTCAGAAAAAGCATTTGGAAAACCTATATATAAAAAATGGAACACCATCATTCTTCCGGATTCAATTGTTAAAATAGGAAATCGTGCCTTTAATTTTTGTCCGGAGTTAAAATTCATAAAATTACCCCAGAATTTAGAAACAATAGGCAGCGAATCTTTTAGGCTTTGCACGAATCTAGAAACATTAACTCTCCCTGACACAGTAAATTCAATAGGGAAAGAGGCGTTTTTTAGCTGCGTATCTTTAAGAAGCATAAATATACCGGATAGTCTTACGGCTCTGGAAAAGGGATTATTTCGACATTGTATCTCTCTGAAAGGAATACATATACATAAAAATATTAAAAAGATATCGCCGAATATTTTTGATGAATGTGGCGTAAATTTATGCCTTAAAAATACAATTATAGATGACGATAATATTACATATAAAACTCAAGGAAATTCAATTGTTAATAAGGAATCGGGAGAAAAAATTCTGGAATATCCCACTTTGAATCATGAATATATTTCAAAAAAACTTAGTGCTATGAATTTGCGTTTAAAAATGGATGAGTTTATTAAAAAGGCAAATAATTGTTCTATAGAGGATTTTGATAGATTTTGTTTAGATTTTTTAGAAAAGACTTATATTAAACCGAACTTATTATCGCCTGAAAATTTTGAAATTTTCTCTAAGAATAAAACTATTTTATATAGAGGACTATCTTCAAACGAATATGTAAATAATTTTAAATCCGGAAAAATGTTTTTTTCTGATAATTTGAGCAACGAACGCGGAAGCGGTATTTATAGTACTTCTCAGTATAACCATGCTGAAATTTGGATATGGCCGACCGAACCGGATTACTACACAGTACTGGAGCAGTATGAGAATGACGATAGTTTATATAAAGAAATGGCTTATAAATTAGTGCCGCACGGTGAAGTTGTAAAAATGTACATAGATGATTCCGCAAAAATTTTAAATAATACTTATTTAAAAGAAATAAAAGATTTGATTTTTAAAACAGAACCTCAAAAATTCAGAAATATAATTGCTTATGGAGACTGCAATTTTCCCAAATATACTATTAAAGGATTAAATATATTCAATACCAAAGAACAATTACTTTTTCATAATTCGGGAATTTTGACTAAATTACTCGGATATGATATTTTATACGAAAAAGAGACATTTATGGAAATCGATGAACAGGGAAATTTAGGGGATGAATACTTAATAATAAATCCGGGTATTTTAAATATTTTAGCCGGACCCACGAATTAATTTAGATATAATACAGTTTGGGCAGTAACAAGTACGTTCAGATTACAGACAGAACTATAAATATGCAAGCGCCCGGAAAATACGAAATAACCGAAGGTGCGAATTTTGAAATCAAAGAGCCTGGAGCTGACGCGGGAGGAAATTCAAACACAGTTAAAACCGGCGACGCAAGCAATATGCTCGTATGGATTTCTCTGTTAGCCACAAGCATTTTAACGGCAATGATATTGTTAATTGACAAAAATAAAAAATATAACATTTAATTACTAAATAAATAAAATTATCCGCCGATAGTGTTGTCGGTGGATTTTTTTGCATATTTAATTTTTAACATTATTATACTTGCATAATTTTTATTTAGGCGTATAATGGTTTGTGAGTAAAGTTCATAAAAATATTTTAAATAAAAAGGAGGACGTTATGAAAATTAAAAAATTATGGGGAATTTTGTTTTCTTTTTGTGTTTTGCTATGTATTGCGACAACGGCGGGCTTTGCGCAAGAAGTTACAGAGAGTTCCAAAGAAGTTGAAGTGTCTACCTCTGGAGATGTTAAGGACATCATTTCTGATTTAAATGCAGGTACAAAAAGTGAAGCAATACTTGTTTTGAATAATGATGTTGACGCATCCGGTTTGGAGTACCCGGACACCACATTATCGAAAGGTACTTTGACGATTCACGGCGAAGGGCATAAGCTGACGATGAAAAATCTTGCTTTGAGCGATAATGCATCCGTTTATCTGGGCGGAAAAGATTACACCAAAACGCTTACAATGACTTCGAATGATGATACTCATAGCATAATACACCTTACTGGAGAGGCTTCGTTGTATATTTACGACCACGTTACTTTTCGAGATTCCAACGCCGGTGGTCAAGGAGGCGGCATTCAAGCGGTTGGAAATTCCAAAGTATATATGTACGGCGGTGAGATTACAAACTGCAGTAACTGGGCTTCTGTTTCAGGTGGCGTTATGCTGGATGGGAACGCTTGCTTTTATCTAAAGAATGGTTCCATAACCAATTGCAAAGGATATTCGGGAGGCGGCTTCTGTGTTCAAGGAAACGCTCGACTTGAAATGTCAGGTGGTAAAATTTCCGGATGTAGAGATCTCTGTGAAGATTATTGCGGCGGAGGTGCCGTTTACCTTTGCGGCGGAAGAAATTCTTCTTTTATTATGACAGGCGGAATAATTGAAAATAACAGCGGAAAATACGGTGGCGGTATATTGTTAGCGCCGGAAAAGTATGTTCCTACGCCTAAAAGTGTTCCTTTGGTTATGGATACCACTTTAAACGAAAGATTCAAAATGACCGGAGGTATTGTTAGAAATAATACTGCTTACGATTACGGAGGCGGAATTTGCGTTATATTTGGTGATAGCACCCATGTTAATAACGAGGAAGTTTACACCAATTCTATTGGTGGAGAAGCAGAAGTCTATAACAATACAGCAAAGACTGCCGGAGACGACATTTATGTAAACGAAGATGCTAAATTGCTTATTTTCCCCCCCCCCCCCCCCCCCCGCAAAAAGCAACATACGTATGATAGGTTCCTGCGGACACGAGATTGATGGCTGGTATGATGACAGCGAAGAAGCCCGTTGGAACGTACACAATAAAGAAAAAGACATCTATGTTTCACCTGTCGAATCGGGTGTTATTGAAGGAGAATGCGGCATCAAGGCTGCTCATCCTGAACACTATACGTTAAAATTTGAAACAAATAGTGAAGAAAGTTTTATCAACGATATAATTGCCAAGAAAGGGTCTTTCATTAGCCTTGAAGAGTATGTACCTACAAGAGAGGGATTTAATTTTGATGGATGGCATACTGATTCGGAATTAAATACAAAAATTTCAGACTTAACCTTGGATGATCATACTACCGTATATGCCAAGTGGTCCGAGAGTAAAGATCCAAATCCGGGGAAATTACCTACTCCGGGAGATGAAACTGATCCTCAAGACGAAATTAATTCAGCGGACGAGGCAAATCCTCAAGATGAAATGAATTCGCAGTATACAACCGATTCAGAAGAGGCGAAAAGTCCGTCAAATGAATCTAATCTGAAAGATGAAACAGAATTAGGAAGTGTCGATAAAATTTATAGAACTGATACTCCTAAAACCGGTGACGACAGTAATATATTCTTGTGGACTTCTTTGTTTTTATCAAGCATTATATTAATTAACGAAGTATATGTTTACAGCAACAAGAAAAAATACAGAATTTAATTTTAAATAAATATACATAATTATCCGCCGATAATATTGTCGGCGGATTTCGTTTTGTTTTTATGTTTGATTTATGCGTTTGCAAAACGCTTTTTTAAAAATAAATACTTGATATTTCTTATGTGATTGTATATTTTAGTATGTTTTTTATGCTTTTTTATCAGATAAAGTAAAAATTCTCTCGGAGTGGGAGCGCAGTTTTCCTTGGAAATTGGGCCGTGGTAGTTTTGCTTTATTTTCAAGAGAGCTTCTGAATCGCAAAAGCCCCAGTGAGTTTTCAGTAAATTACCTATGTTTGTTTCTATACTCTTTGGCTGTAATTCCAAAATCTCGCCTGTATAAAAATAAATCCCGGAAACCATATTTACTTTTAATGGGTTATTTTCTTGACTAAGCAAAACAGCGCTGTGCACAAGTTGTTTCGCTTTGTTATCTTCAGTATCAATGCCGAGCGCAGTCAATTCATCTTTAAAAATTTTTGCTTGGTGATTTAGTTTTTCCGATTTAAATTTTAATCCGGGATAACCCTTACCTTTTTGTAGTTTTGCTTCTTCTATTGCCGGATTAATTTTCTTTTTCTGATAGTTCTCAATTATTTTGAGAAAAGCTTTTGAAGAAAAAAGGAATGTCAAACATAGGATAATGAAAAATACAAATATTACAGATAATACATCGTGAAATTTATTGGAACCAGTGTACTTTATATAGTGCTTCAGATACATAATTACAAATAAAGCTATGCTTAAGAAAGTAGGGAATATATTGTACTGAGCGAGCTTTGGTACGGATTTAATATTTGATTTGTTTAATTTGTAGATTAATAATGCTGCTGCGCAATACACCAGAAGGACAATTATTCTGCTTATGAGCAGTCTTTGAGGGTCATCGGAAGTGACTTCCGGAATATTCAAGGAATCTCTTGTGAGCGAAAATACCTTAAAAATTAAAAAATGAGTGTATTCTAACATGCAGGTCACAAACAGAGAATATGTAAGTGGAATTTTCCACGATTTAAATTTATTTGCTATAAGCAGACATAAAAATATGATCATAAAAGAAACAGCCGTAATTACCGGCTTATCCATTACAAAAATTTTAAAAGCAGCGAGCAAAATGGTGTATATGATCGACTGTACAGCAGCTTTATTAATACCGGCTTTATTTGAGTCGTTGAAAATACGAAAAGCAATCAGTCCACTTACAAAGTATCTTACCATATCTACTAGTATAAGAGCCAATTTAGCATCACTACTTTCGTTGTTATTAATACTATAACTTTAATGATATCAATAAAAAAGGAAAAAAGATACATAAAACGACAAATTCGTCCATATGTACCTTTTTTTAAATTTATTAGGAAATATTTTGTCCCTAATTAGACCATACGTCTCCGTCGTGGTCACAACAAGCGTATGCACAAGCATTTTCTACATTTGGTAGAACATTCATTTTTGAAAATGCTCCAAACACAAATGCTACAACTGCAAGTGCACTAAGTACTTTTTTGAACATATTTTCTACCTCCTTTTTCTTTTATAAACGTATCCTACCATTTATTTCCATTAAATCTCAAGCGAAAAATGTCGAATAATTACGTTTTGCAATTTGAACATTTTTTGATTTGATTTTTGCGAGTATCAGGACAAGGTGTTGAAGCCAAAGAATTTGGGTGGCACTCCTAAAGAATTTGGGCCTAGGCGCTAAAGAAATCTTTAAGACATTTTACGAAAATAAAAGATGTACTACAAATCTTTAATGTTGGAGTGATTAATTTTGATTAGTAACATCTTTATTCGAGGATCTCCGTTTGTTTTTGATTTTAAAAAATAAAAAAATTATTGGAGGACAAAAAATATGAGAATAGAATACGAATTCGTAACCGGTGAAAAAACATGTGTTGATGTAGATGGAAAACTTGAAAAAATGATGCATGAGCTTGATAACGACCTTAAAAATAATAATCTCAATGAAACTGAAAAACACGAAAGTTTAAGTTTATTTTATAAGAGTGCTGTAATGGGTGATATGACTTCAGATGTTTTAGATGAAGTCTTGGAAAATTTTTATAAAGAAAATATATACCAAGTGATTTCGCAGCTAAATCCTGATGAGAAAGAGCTGATACATAAACTTTATTTAAATCCCAAGCTTTTGACGCAGGAACAATGTGCAAATTATTTAGGTGTAAAAATTGAAGAAATAGAGAAAAGATTAAATCTAATACTAGAAAAACTTAGAGCTTTAATGGAAGAAAAATGGTCTGAAAAATAATAATCAGTAGGTCAAAAACTGAAATTAATTTAAATAAAAAAATAAAACTCCCAAGACACTAGTCAGGAGTTTTATTTGTGCTATATTATAGGTAAAAAGGAAATTATCCGAGATAAGAAAACCCTTTGTCAATTTTCTGGAATCGTTGTTTTATTCCATTATTCCATATTTGAGTGCAGATTTCCTCTTTGTTTCTGTTATCTCTGAATTTGGCACAAGCGCAAAGTTCAAACATCGTACCAAGTTTGTGAAATGTTTTAATTTTTTCTTTGTCTACTTTCACATCCGAAATTTCATTATAACGGTCAATAATCTTTGAACATAAATCATAGGGAATACCAAATGAGCCAATCGTCCCGGAAGTAAAATCATAGTAAATCGGCGCAACAGTATTTAAGGATTCAAAATCAATCAGTCCAAATGTTTTGGTTTCGAAATCGTAAACAATATTTTGAAGCCTTATATCTGTATGGGTAAGAGCAGAAATTTCATCGTTTGTATCACGTTTTTCAAAGTAGTCAATCAAATCGGTTAACGATTTCTGCTCTTCGGAATTCAGAGCTCCTGCGTCGTTCAAGTAATTATAAGCATCTTTTAGCGTAAAAACTCCCTCTTGACCTAGTTTGTACGGTGAAATTTCTCCCTTCTCTTTTTTATGGGTATATGATAAAAATTCAGCAAGACCGTTTGTGAACTTATCTCGTTCTTGTTCATCAAAATTTTCAAGAGTGTCTGAATCAATACTTTTGCCAAGATTTTCTTCTATGACAAAATCATCACTTATCTTTACGTAATTAGGAATTTTTAAGCTTCCATTATAATCAGCGTAGTACTTACGAATTTTTTCCTGCGTTTTTCTTTGCTGCTGTATCCAGCGCTCGGTACTTTGTGGGTTGTTGGGAATTTTCAAAATAAATTTTTTCCCTTGAGCGTTTTCCAAGTTATATGCCGTTGCGTAGCTGCCGCTCATTCCTTGAGAATCTGTAATTTTATATTCCGGTCCAATTTTACTTTGATAATATTCAAGTTCATCTTGACTTAAAATATTATTCCACATATTTTTTGCAGTTTTTATAACTTTCTTAGGTTCAGACTCCTTAATCGAAACATTACTTGAAGAGTTTACGGGATTAATTGCAAAGGCCGAATTGTTTGCCATTCCTGTGATTCCCATTAAGGCAAGCAATCCTAAAGAGACGAATCTATTGTTCAGCTTACCGCCTGCGATCTTTTCTAAAAACTCATCACTGAGCGACTCTTGTTTCCTGTGTAAAAGCTCATTTAAATAATTAAAAATATCGTCAGAATTTACATTAAAACCATTTTTCTTTGCAATTGGAATAATTTTGTTTTCTATGAATTCCAAATCAAGTTTTTCGGATTTTAAATTTTGTAAAATATCATCACGATTTTTTAAAAATTCCATAAATAATATTACGTTACAGTTGTACATCCATCTCATCCCTTCCGCCGGTATCTTTATTTACTTTTCATTATACCATACCTTCATATTAAAATAAATTAAGGAGCGTCAGACAGCGTCCATGTTATTGCTGTGGAGTAAGATTCATCCAGAATATCCTGCGGCGTGATGTCAAGCAGCATGCCCTGATTTTCAGACCACGTAATGGTAGTATCTGTGGGGGAGGAGACTGATTTTCCTGAATAAACTTTAGTTGGTTCGCTATCAATAACAAAGCTTTTACTATTTTCATCAATGAAAACAAGAGCATCTTTTAAAGTGTGATTATTTGCCGAAGTAAATGGGGCTTTAATAGAAGCGTATAAATTCCAATCAGAGCTTTCCAATCTTGAATCGGAAATTACTATAGACCAATCCGTATCTTGCCTCGGAACGACAGTTTTAATCGTAGGAATAACGATGTTTTTGAAAGCGATAACACTTGGAACAGTTTTGAATTCGAGCGCTCCCGTGTAAACAACAGTCAAAGTTTCAGACCTGTTTTTAAAATTATCGTTTGCAGTTACTACTACAGAAGTGTCAAGGGGAAGAGGTTCAGGTAAAGTCAGCGAGAAAGAGCCGGAAGAATCCGAAGTGCCTTCTATGCTTCTCATAACAGAGTCCAGCAAAAATTCAGCTTTTAAATTTGAAGAAGGATTAGTGATCCCGGTAATATTAACAGAAACGTCAGAAATTGGATTAGTCTTAAGAGAAAGTTGTCCCATCGATAGCACTCTGACGTTTTGTAAATTGAATGTTTGCAAGCTTGGTGGTGTTTGAGAATCCGACGACGTCATATTAGTTGAAACCGCTGTTGTAGATGAGGTCGAAGTGGAGGCATCTATCTCTACATTGCTTTCATCTGATTTAGTCCAAATATAAAGAGGAGTGTCGGATAAAGTGCCGGCATCAGGGAAATCTTTTGCGGATAGCCAGTAATTTACAACTTCGGAATTTATATTTACTTTTCCTGTGCCTGAAGTCCATCTGATTAAATTCCCGTTTTTATTGTAAAGCACTACACTTTTTGGATTATCAAATTTAACTGTTGACGTTCCTGCCATTTGAAGAAGCGGAGCAGATGAAGATAAAGTGTTTGCGATGTACAAACTTGCACCGTCCGAAACCGTAAAATCTCCACTGCATCTAATTGTTCCTACTCCGGATTTAACAGCCGTTTGAGTTACTTTAAGGTTTGCATTTTTATCAATTAAAAAAGATTTTGCAAGCTGAGACGAACCCGTGTCATAAAACATTCCTCTGGGAGTGTTTATTGTAACATTAGCGCCTTTTTCTATTACTATATCCGGGCTGTAATCGCAGTAAAGAGTTTCTCTTGACTCGGACGTTATGCTAACATCTGCATTTTCTAAAATTTTAAAAGATGGATTTGCATATGTAAGCCAAAACATAGCATTACCCGTGCTGGTGTGTTGTATTGTTGTTTTTCCGCCGATTTCAACTCGATTTACTTCTGCAAGTTCATTTGAAGGAGAAGCGTACCCCGAAGAAGTTTTAATAGTAATATTTGAGTCGATATATCTTACCATGCCTTGACGGTTATAGCTTATTTGAGGGCCTGTATAATTGACATTTTGATAGGTTAAAGTAACGGATTTGGTGGAGCTTACTGCTTCAACGGCTACAATTCCATAGTAATTTTTCCCGACTATATCTACATTACACAAAGTAACATTTATTTCTGAAGTTGCAGATGCAATGTATATTGAGTTCGTAATTGACGCGGAATTCATATCTGTAAGAGTATGACGCGTGGTAACACCTTGTTCATTTGTATATGTTCCGTTTATGGTCAGATTGGTTTTGGCGGGCGGGAAATTGATTCTTGCCGTTATTTCTATATCTGCGTTTAAATAAATTGTATCATAGCTGTTATCCCCGGTGATTGCTGCGGCGAGTTCATTATAATTATTTACGACTACACTCGTTTCGTCAGCAGTTGCATCTAACGCCGATACATTTTGAAAATCAGAATCTGAACTTTTGCTCATAAAAATAAACAAAGGCAAAAGAATGATTAAAACTATACTTAAAGCTTTATATTTCAAGAGAAAACCTCCTGTGCTAATTTAAAAAATAAAAATCAAGAATCTTCACTTAAGTTGAATTCCTGATTTTGAATCTTTAAATTTTAATCTTTTTTGCTTTTACAAAAACATTTGCATTTACATCTGCAACCGATTATGAACGATAAAAACACTACCAAAATCAGTACCAATAGACCCAAAATAATATAAACCCAATTCGGAACAGAATTAATAATGTCAACAGCGTCTTTATTAGTTTCATTTGCTTGCTCCGGAGTTATTGTAAAATCTTCATCCCACTCCCAAAAATATTCTTCGTTTTGCGCTACCACATGAACTCTGTAATCTCCTGACTTGAATTTTTGATTTTGCCAATCGATCATAAAGTCAAAATTGGAATTTGGAGCCATTTTTATGTTTTCTTTCTCTGCGAATTTATAAATCTCCGAACTGCCCTTTTTGTAAACGGTTCCCGAAATTTTAAGACTCGGAATTATAACAGGAGTGTCGTTTTGGAGATTTATCGCAAGACTCGTATGATAATTTGCAAGTGTGGGCTTTACGTATTTTAAATTCATATTAGCTTTGACTTCATTATCATTTTCAGAAAGCATAACGCCTACAACGTATTGATATTCATTTTCTACTTGGGCGGAAATTTGCTCTTCGTTTGCATATTTAGAACCATCCTCTGCTTTTGTAAAAACAAGCCCGCCTAAAATAATCCCGTCGTAAGACTCTGTCGGCATGTTAAGTAACGCAGTTGCTGTTACAAAGTCTCCTGCCGGAACTGTGTACTCGCTTTTTTCTAATTTAAGAATATCCGAAAGCGGATACTTTAAGCTTTCATCGTAGTTTGTGAGATTAGTATAGCTTATGAATCCGTTTCGGCATGTTGTCGCAGGAGTTACCATGGCCTTTACTTTAATTTCGTGATTTTTATTATTGAAAATTTTTACCTTTAATTCTTGCGAACTTGAAGGCGCAACTTTTAAATCAAAATAGCTAAGATTTTTATTAATTTGATTTTCCGGAATCACAGAAGAAACAGAAAAATAAACTCCTTCATTCGCAAACACAGAAATTGCTGAGAAAATGCCTAAAAAAGTAAACACAAAAAAATATAAAAGCCTTCTTTTAATCATTTGGTATCCTCCGATACGTAGTTTTAAATGGGCGCGTCAGCTAAGGTCCAAGTTATGGTAGAAGTATGGGTTTTGGCTGTTGCGCTTCCTGATGGAACGGTTAATGTAACATTATCATTGGATGTCGCAGTAGTTTCCGTTGGATACCATCTGTCTATCCAGGTTCCGAGCCCTGAATTTTCGGAAGCTACAAAAACAGTTGCTTCTGCATTATCCGTAGTCAAAATGACAGGATTCGAGGGTGTGGGCTTGGTTGCCGATGTGTTCGCAGAAAGAGCATAACCACCTTTAAGAGAAATCGTGGAGCCTTTAAGACTATCTCCGGTCCCGTCATTAAATGGTGTTGCTTTTGCAATTACATTCCAGCCTGCTCCTGTCCCTCGGATATCAGTTACTTGAACAAATGGCTTTAGTTCACTGGCGTTGTATACTTGCTGCGAGCCGGATATAGGTTGGCTTCCAAACGTAATATTTGGTACATAGTCAATGCTAAGCGGTCCGGCTTCTCCTGTTCCTTGGCCGGGTGGGTCTAATGGCTTGCTTGGGTCATCAGGGTCCACAGGGCTAGTCGGCTCTGTGCCCGGAGTAAAAGTCACCGTTGCTTCAGAAGTAACTGTCGAAACCGTAGCTGCCAGTATCGGAAACGAAAAACAAGACAGCGAAAAACCACAAGCGCACAAAAACGCTACTATAGTTCTTTTTTTCATAATAAATTCTTACCTCCATAATTTTATTATAATTTGCTTAATAATGGTCCCTGGCTATAGTATGCGATATTATGGATTCTTGTGATGTGATAACTCACCATTCGAAGTTCGACATGAAACTATCATATTTTTTAATTTTAAAAAATATAAAAAATTAACATAATACACTTGACAACAGGATAATATATATTTATAATTAATAAAAAGATTGATATTTAGGATGTGATTTAAAATCACAAAAATAATTTTGATATCAAATTGCCTGTTGGCAATGTGGATATAAATACTGAAATAAGGGAGAGATTAATATGGCATTGGATGTGAAACTTAAAGAACTAATTGATAAAGCTATAAATAGCGGGTATGTACAAGGCGTGCAAGGCGAAACAGATTTGGATGCTGCTAAAGATTTTTGTAACAAGTTAGATGAAGTCTACAAAGGAAAAGGAAAAGGTCCCTACTACTTTCCGTTGGGAAAAGATGCAGGGTTAGAAGACATATTAAAAAAATCTAGAGCGTTGGTGGGAGCCCTCGATAGTCTTAATACTAACGAAGGCAAAAGAACCCCACCACCACCGGCAAACTCGCCATGGAGGGCACCAGCAGGCCGACCTCCAGTTCAGCCGCCACAGGTGCCGCAAGTAGGCCGCGCACCAGCTGCGGCACCAGTAAACCAGCCACGGGGGACAAAATGGAAACCAACATCAGGAAAGCCATCAGAGATTACACTTCAAGGACGAATTAGTCAAGCTATAAAGAATGGTTATGTACAAAAGGATCTTATCACTGCCTCGGGTAGTAATAATGCTTTGGAAATTGGTAAATTTTTTTATGAAAAGTTATGCGAAACACTCAAGATACCCACAGCAGAATTGAAGGTAGGAGAAGATGAACAAGAAACTTTAGATAACATAATTGATAAATCTGAAGAATTGATGGCAAAACTGGACAATCTTAATACTAGCAAAAACAAAAATGTCGACAGCGCTAGTGCCAGCGCACAAGAAACCCCGCCGCCGCCACCAGCAGGCCCACCACAGGTGCCACAACGGACTACGCAACCAGCGCCGCCACCAGCAGGCCCACCACAGGTGCCACAACGGACTACGCAACCAGCGCCGCCAAGAAGCCAACCCGTATTTCAGCAACAGATGTCACCAAATGGTGATAATTCACGGGCACAAGGAAGCCAACCTGCAGCTGCGACACCAACAAGAGAACCTCGAGTAAAACTTGGCCCGCCGCCTCTTCCGGCGACACAAGGAGTCCAAGCGCCAGTTCAGCCAGGCGGTATAAACACTCCGAATGAACCGGCGATTGATATTCCTCCACCTCCGGGTGACAGAGGAGAGTTTATTCCTCCACCGCCACTTAGTGGTTTGCCTCAAAACAATAATAATAGATTTAATACAATGCCACGGACGGAAAGCGCAAATGCTGGTGTACACTTTGAAAATGGAGGTTATCCGCAGGATGGTATTAATAATAACGAAAATGAAGTTGATGCTAGCCCCCAAGTAGCATCCGAACCTTCAAAAGATGGTAGCGTTTCTGTTGATTCCAAAGAAACAGATACCCCAAAAACGGATGATCTCCCAAAAAAGAGCAAAAATCCATTCAAATGGCTTGGAAATAAAATTTTTAATGGTAAGAAGAAGGATCAAGAGGAGTCCATGGATCAGGAGGTAATAAACCTTAGGAATCAGCTCCTGGGTCTGTATGATCTTATTGAAAGTTGTAAATGTGCAGGAAATATAGATCTGAAAGAAATTAAAGTAGATAGAAAAACTTTGGAAAAATGTAGGAACAAAGGCGACGTTGTAGATAAGACGATAGAATTAATTTTTCAATTATATTTAGCTACCAAGTGGGCACCGATATCCATATTGTGTGAAGAAATCAGTGCGGAGGAAATTTCAAGTCAGATCGAAGAATGTTATGGAATGGTTCGTGCATTATCAGAAAATGACAAAGTAAAAATTAAAGAATTTGTTACAAAGGCACAAACAAAAGGATTTTTAGAAAGTAAAGCAATAGGAGAAGCCGGAGAAAAGCTTAAAAATTGCTATAATAGTTATAATCAAAAAGTTTTTGGAGATGATCAAATAGAATTTAACCCTCCGCAAACTTTGAAGGATCTGTTAGATGAAATGAGAGTATTGGAGAAAGGACTTAGAAAATATTTTTATAATGGAAAGAATAGCAAGGAGAATCTTGGCAAAGTAGATGGAGATAGGGTAGCGATAGATTTACTTAGTGAAAAGTGTAACTCTGATGCTTCTATTCCTGACGATGAACTAAAATCAATATTCGAAAGTATTAATGGAATTTTGGGAAGAGCTGAAAATTTTATTTCTAGTCTAAAGGCTTCTGAAGAGTTTTTTGAAATTTTTAATACAAAAATGCAAAGACTTTGTTCTGCGTTCAACGAAAGAGTTTCTAAGGAAGAGGAAATTACGTACGATCCTTCTGAAGCTGGGGAGAGTTTAAAAACTTTATTGAAAAAAATATCGAGTTGCTGGAAAAAAAGTGATTTGCAACATTATTCCGGTAAGGTAAAAGCCGCAGAAGAAAAATTAGGAAAAGTTGATACGGCTGTAGAGTATATGAAAAAAAATCAATTCAAAGAAGTCAGTAAGCTATTTAAAGATATTGAAAGTTTAATAAGGGAGTTACCTTTCACCAAAGATAAAGCAAAAGCACGTCAAGAAAGCATTGAAAAATTTTTAGAAAGTTATTTAGAGAGGGTCGAGACCTTATCATCAAGGACCATACAGGTTATGAAGAATGCCGGAGAAAAAGAAGAAGTTGCAAGTCTTGAGAAAATCAAATTTAATGGTGAAGTTTCTAGGTATAAGTCAAATTTGATCATGCTAGATGAAAATATGAAAAAAGTATGTGACCTTATGGTGAAAAAATTAAGTCGAGAAGGAGAGTATGTTTTTAAGAGAGGATGGAAAAAATTAGATGCATCTGAGTCTACCGAAAATATTAAAATAACACTTAAAAAAAATCTTAAATGTTTTATTAAGCTTGTTTCAATGATTGAAAAAAAACGAAAAGATATAAAAGAATTAAATGAAAACTTCGAGAATATCGGTAAAAGTTCAGTTGAAAAGGCAGCTCGTAAATTAGGAAGAAAAGCAGCAAAGACCGGTAAGAGGATAGCAAAAACAAGCAAGAGATTAGGCGAAAAATTAAGCATAAAACTAGGATTAAAGAAAGTTGAACTTGACAAAACTAACGTAGAAAAGTGTTTTAAAGATGCTGGCGGCTATTTTAAAAAGGCCTGCGAATCTGCAGAAAAAGAGAAGGATTCTAAGAAAAAAGACAAACACTTTACAGCGTCAGATCTTATCAAAAATTTTAGTATTTTGAAGAAGACTGATTGGTATAAAAAATTCAAAGAGATGTTGAATGATAAAGCTATAAAGGCAAAAAAAGGTAATAAAGGTAGTATACTGGCCAGCAAACTACTTATAAGTTTTCTTGGGCTAGGAAATGCTGAAAATGTTAAAGCAGCTTGTAATGCACTTCTAAAAAATGGGATTCTGTTAATGGAAAAACAAGGAAAAACTTGTGATTATGTAAAAAGTCAATGCACAGGAGATGTAAACCGAGGAACAGTATACAATGCTCTTAAGAAAAAACTTGTTACTGATTATAAAGTAATTGATTCTACTAAATTTGACAATGCGGCTAATCATTTTACTGACGATCTGTGGCCTGATCCTGCTAAAAAAAGCGCTCCAGCTGCTGAACCAGAGGAAACCAAGCAACAGCAAGGGGGGGGCGACACCACAGGCTATTTCTAAGAGACAGTTCCCAGCCTTCATGTCAAGGCGTGCACCAACTCCCGAGGAGTATAAGAATGGGAAGCCTTATGGAGTTCCGAGCGATGCGCAATCGCCAACGCCAATATCTCAAGATTCGTCGATGCCAGCAGCGACGAAGGCTACATTACCACCACCTCCTCCAATACGGACATCTGAAGGGCGTCCTTCTACGCCTCTGCCGCCACCTTCGTCACCTTTTCCTGGAAATGGTCAATCAGGGCAATAATAATTATAAATTCACCGACCTCGTATTTGGGGTCGGCTTTTTGTATGCAGAAAACCACGCGATAGTCGCGTGGCTCAGTGGTGACTTAAGCGATGTAAAAAGGGCATAAAATTCATTACGAAAAGCTCAATTGAATACGATAAAGCAACATAGGTGAACGGTCTGAGAAAGAACGTCCCATGGCGCGTAAAATAGGAATCAGAAAAGCAAAAAGCACAGTAAAAATGCACCTCTTGGTGAGGTGCATTATTTTTGACTTATTTTCTCTTGTTTAAAATAGGGAATGCCATCATGCCGACTGAAATAGCAGAGAAAATTATTAGTAGTGGCGTCGTTGCATCGCCTGTGATGAAATTTTCGAAACTCTCTTCATTTTCAGGTTCTGTATTGTTTTCGTCTTCATTGCCTTTATTTGAATCGATATTTTCTCCATCGTTTAAATCAGTTTCATCGTCTTTGTCTAAATCAATGTTTTCGTCTTGATTTTTATCTTTATCTTCGATTTCTTCCGAGGATTTATCATCATCCTTTTCCGGGTCGTTTTTTTCGATTTTCTTCGCTATGATTCCGTATTGACTTAAATGAGTGGTTTCAAATACGATATATCCATCTTCTATTGTCGCAGGGAGGGTTTCTTTTATATTACCGGTTCTGCTGTTAATATAGACAACTTCGTAATTATCGTATCCTTTTAATTCTTCCGGCAGTTTGATTTTAATTTTCATTTTTATTCCGTTTACTTCAACTATTTCTGAGTTTTTATTGATCATATTAATGTCAACAATAAGTTTTATATCAGTATTTGCAAAGTTTTCGGGGATTTCTAATTTTTTGATATCCAGCGTGTAAGTATCATCCGGGTCATATTCCTCGAACGTAAGGCTGCCTTCTAGTTCGCTTTCGCTTCGGGTTAGAATTTCTTTATTTCCATCTTTATCTTCATCTTCCGAAGCTTTTTCCCAAGTTGCATATAAAGTTAAATTTGCATAGCGGTTTTGTCCTTTGATTGGATATGATTTATGATATTCAGTAGATCCATTTGTCCACTTGTCACAATAAATAGAAGCACATGGCTTTCCTGAGCCATCTCTTTCAGAATTCCATCCTGTGAATTTGTAGCCTTTTCTTTCTGGAATATAATGGAAAACATACATTTCGGTTCCTGAACTTCCATCGTCTAAATAGTCATATTCTTTAGAACTTACATCATCTATTATTCCGCCGTTGGCATCTAGAGTCAAGATATAACCTTTGGGTTTTTGATCATTGTCTAAACCCGGTTTATTTAGCAGACCGTTTTCATCTACGCCGTAAAATGTTGTACTTTTATATAGCGCAGTAACTTTTACAACATCGTTTTTATTAAAATAATTTTTATCAATCGAATTTACGATTTTACCATCAAGACCCCATCCGAAAAAATTACACTCTTCTCTTTGTGGGGTGTATTGTCCCAGTTCAACTTTTGTAAATCCGTTCCTTTTGATTACTAATCTTAAACTTTCATTTCCATCGGGCATTTTACCGCCATATGCATCTAATGTCAAGTAGCAATTGTCTGAATCTTTAAGAGATTTGCCGTTGAATAAAGCGTAGACGTTCTTTCCGTTTTCGAAATTTACACCATTCACTCTTCCGCTGACGTTGAAATCGCTTTTGGTAAATATTGTGTCTTCCGAAGCGGCTTCTGTACTGTCCGAAGAAAGAGCCCAGCCGGAAAATTCATTTTCGCCATTGAAAGGTACGATCCCTTGTGTGAGGTCGGAAAGTTTTACTCCTGTTTCGCCTTCATCAAAATCGAATGTCACAATTTTGCTTTTCAAGTAGTCAATATGTGCGTCTTTATCAGAAGATTTTATATTCATTACCAGAGCGTAATTTCCATCATTTTCTTTAATTGTAAAGGCTTGTACATCGCTATTTGTAAACATGAATGGTAATGATATTCCCAACGCCGCGCAAAATGATAAAATAAATTTATTTTTCATAAATATCTCTCCCTGCTTTTTTCCTCGTTAATAGAAGTACAATCAATGCAGAAAGTCCTAAAGCAATCGGAAGGATATATTTTACGAGGCTATCTCCGGTTTTTGGGACTGATGCGTTAGGCTTATTTATTTTTGCGTCGTTTACAAGTTTGTTCGCTATGGCGTAGTTTGAAAAGCTTGACGTTTCAAATGTGAGCGTGTTTGTGGAAGCGTCATAGGTCGTAGGAATTATTTCATAAGTTTCATCATGCTTTTCGTGAACAAGCACGATTTCATTTCCGTTTATTTCTTCTCCCAGTTGTAAAGTTACAGTTGCCGAATTTTTCAAATCGTTTAGCAGATTGGACCAAACATCATCAGCTGTTCCTTTATATAAAATTTGCTCCAAATTGATTCCCAAATAGGATGAAATTTCATACCCTTTTGCTTTTTCTTTAAAATTTGCAACTTGTTTTTCGGTTAAATCCGTGTCTTTTACTGAAAGGAGCATCGAACCCGAGTCTATTTCCGAACCATTCAGTTTTATTGTACCGGATTTTACTTTATCTGATTCGATTTTTACTTGGTCGTCTACTTTTTCAAAAATTCCGCTCAAATGAACATTTGTATTAGGCATGATGTATTCAAAAGTAGATTCGTCTTCTCTCGCTGTCAAAATTTCATCATTTATTCTTATTGAGGTCAGTTGATATCCATAATAGGGTTTTAGTTTAAAAATCACTTTTGAACCCGGCTCGACGTCTGCCCATCCATTATTTTTTTCGATGTCTTGTTGTACATTTTTAAGCCCTATTGAATTTCCTTCTGAGTCTTTAATATCAAGAATTTCAGCAGTACCGTTTTTTAACAATTCATAATCTTTAAGGTCTGGATTATGGTTTTTGTCTGATTCCCAGATTATGGTGCGAGAAGTATCTTCGTTGGAAGGATCTGTGCTTTTTGTTACAGATATTGTATACTTTTTCGCAGGCTCGACCGAAAAGCTAAGTGTAGCTTTAGTGCCTTCAGGAACGCTGATTTCCTTGCCGTTTACTGTTACGCCGCCAATGTACCCGCTCTTGTATGCGATTTGAATATCTATTGAATTGTTAATGTTGCCGCTGGCATAGCCTTTTCCGGTTCCGGTTATTTTATCGGACTCATTTCCGACTCTTTCTCCGTTAAGATACACCGTCATGCCAAAGCCGTCGTAACTTGCACTTATAGAAATATCGTCAGGGTATATAGTCGGTGGTGTGGCGGACCCTTTTTCGAGCTTGATTTCTAAATTTCCGCTGAATTGATCCGGATCTAATTTAACATAAGGATTTACACTTATATCAAAGCGAGTTTCACCTATACACAGAGTGTTATATAGAGGGGATGTATTTGCTCCCGAAATTTGATCGGAGTTAGAGTTTGTTACCTTTAAGTAATAATTTTTACTTTCCAGGTCGATTCCCATGGATTTTCCTTTTATGTCTACATGGGTGTAATCTTCTCCCGTAGAGCCTTTTTCTACGAGTTCGATTGTGCATTTTTTTGAGCCTTCAGTGTAAACAATTTTTCCGTTAACTAATTCACTTTCTCCTTGAAAATCTAGTTTTGCTTTGGGTTCTGTCGCGCATACATTTACTCTTAATGTTGGAAATACCAAATTTAACAGTAAACACAGTACGCATAAAATAGATTTGATTTTTTTCCTTTGCATTCTATCCCTTCTTTCTGCAATTTCTTGCAATTAAATTTTATCACACGACAAAATATTTTTTGTAATATTTATATTTTTTTAAAGAATTTTAGGATAATATTAATAATTAAATATAAATTTTGCAGAGCTAAAGTTTGACCGGTGATAAAAAATTTAATTTAAAAATTACTTATAAATTTCTTTTACGGTTCATATGATTGTACTATTAAGAATTAAAAAGGAGCGATTTTTAATGATTAGTAAAAAAGCAATTGGGTTACTTTCGGTCGCTTTGGCTATTCCTGCCTTTTCGAATATGAGTTTGAGCGCGGTGGAGCTTGATTCTGACATGGGCTACTATGAATCCATGAAAAATGTACTGGAAGCAGATCAAAATTTGGAAGATTTAGAAAACAGTTTAAAGCCTATTTTAAAAAAATTTTTTAATTCAAAAATAGACGAGTACATCAATTTTCTTGGAAAAAATAGCGAAGATATCCAAGTAAACAAAAGTTCATTAATTGAGTGTATTGATTTTTACATTAAAAATTTTTCCCTCAGAGAAAGACATTTCGGGTACCCGGCAAATATGTGCAAAAGAACTGCTCTGGTTAATATTTTCAGGTCCATAGAAAAGAACGGATTTTTAGCTAATAACTGTGGTGATGTAAATGAATCAGGAAATTATCGTATGGATTCAAAAGAAATTGAAAGAGATATTTTAAAGCTTTTTGCCGAGAAATTTGGAATAGAAGATAATTATTGGGGATATATAACCTCGGGAGGTTCCGAGAGCAACGAGTGGGGGATTAATGCTTCTTTTAAGAAAAATCCCGATGGAATACTTTATTTTTGCGAATCCGCTCATTACAGTATATATAAAAATTCCGAATCACATAAAAGAAGAATTATTCCACAGACTTCCGAAGAAGACGAATCTATAGATTGCGAAGCCCTTTTTAAACAAATAGAAAAAGATTACAGTCAAACAAAATCTCCTGCTAATATAATTCTTACTTGGGGAACTACTAAATATGGTTCATGCGATAACGTCAAAAAAATAACAGATTTTTTAATGGAGAAGCATATTCCGTATTATGTGCATGTGGATGCGGCATTATTCGGAGGCATTCCTAATAACCAAGTAGACGCTCCAGTTATTTCTGAAATTAAAAATCTTAATATAGACTCTATATCAACCAGCTTACATAAATATATCGGCGTGCCTACAGTTAAGAGCGTTCTTTTGAGTACTAAAAAAGCGTGCGGAGAACATATCGATTACATAGGTCAAACTGATAATACTACGTCAGGTTCGAGGGATATAATGCCGTTTTCTACAAGGCAACAAGTAATTGATATTCTAAATCATTCGGACCCCGATGAATACAAGAAAAATATAGAATTTTTTGAAAAATGCCTAAAAGATAAAAATATTAATTTTGTAAGAAATGGAAAATCTAATATTTTCGTTGTTGATGCGCCTTGCGACGAAATCTGTAAAAAATATCAGCTGTCTTGTTTTACCGATAAAGCGGGACATCAAAAAGCCCATATAATAATTTTCCCGTATCAAAATCAGAATATAATAAAAGAATTAGCTGAAGAATTAAGTTAAAAAACATATGAAGGAGAATATTAAATGTTTAAAAAAATAGCTATGTGTTTGTGCTTTTCACTATTACTATCAGGAAAAATTTGCGCTACGGCTCCCGGCGAAGAAAATCCTAAAGATATTCCGGAAGGTTCATTTAAAATAACCCCTTGGCAAGTTGAAGGAAAAGTTGATTATGATGCTGTGCTCGATCAATTTGGAGTTGAGCCCCTTACAAAAGACATAATTAATCGTTGGGAAAGTTTAATGAAAAGATCAGGGAAAAATATAAAATTGCATCCATGGGTAACACGAGGAATATTTTTTTCGCATAGGCATTTTAATGATATTTTAGACGCTTATGAAAGTTATTTAAACGAGAAAGAGAAAGATCCTAACGCCCAGTGCCCTATATTTGTGTATACAGGACGCGGCCCCAGCTCGGATGCCATGCATTTAGGGCATTTGGTTCCGTTTATGTTTGCCAAGTATTTACAGGATGCATTTGATTGTAATGTTGTGATACAAATGTCCGATGATGAAAAATTTTATTTTAAGGATATGACGTTCAAAACAGTTTACGATTTAGGTAGAAAAAATTCAAAGGATATAATAGCTGTTGGGTTTGATCCGAAAAAAACTTTTATATTTTCTAACCACGACTACAGACTTTCATGCAGAGAGTACGAAGAACTTGTTACCGAGATGAGAAAATGCGTTACATTCCATACATTGCAAAAAGTTTTCGGCTTTGACGACCAAGCGAACCCGGGTATGATAGATTGGCCGGTATATCAATGCGCCGCGGCTTTCTATCAGTCTTATCCGCATCTTTTTAAGAAACCTGCATTATGTCTTGTTGCTTATGCGATAGACCAGGATCCGTATTTTAGGCTTTCTTCGCAGCTTTCAAATACTCTTAATAAGAGGATACGAAGCAAATCGGTTTCTGCTCCCGTTAAACATACATTCAGCCCGTGCTCAATAATCGGAAAGTTTATTCCTCCGCTTACTTTCAATAAGAATGGCGAAGCTAAAGAAAGAAACACGGGAAAAATGAGTTCCAGCGTGTCTGCTGAATCTACAATATTTTTAACTGACACTCCTGCACAAATAAAGAAAAAAGTTAATAAATATGCTTTTTCCGGTTCTCGAGGCGACGGTACTTTGGAAGACCATAGACGAGTTGGCGGAGACATAACGCTGGATGTTGCGTGCCAATATTTGAATTTTTTTGAGACAGATGATGAAATATTAAATCGCATTTATTCAGATTTTGCTGCCGGAAGAATAACCTGTGGAGATACTAAAAGATTACTTATAGATAGGCTTGTTAAAATTGTAGGGGAACATCAAAGAAGAATTTCACAAATTACCAAAGAAAATATTGATGAATTTTATTCACAAAATAAGAAGTAAATATTAAATTTTAAATTTGTATTGAAAAACATATTTTCATGTGGTAATATGTTCCCGAGTTCATAGAGAAAGGAAATTTGCCATGCAATTGTTAATTTGTGACGTAAAATTTAATAGCTGGCAAAGCTGCTACAAATAAGATATTTGTAGTGGACCTTTTGACTGCGCCGCTTACAGGTATCTTAAAAATATCTGTAGCGGCTTTTATATTTTAAGAAAGCCGAAACGTATAAAATCGTTTGGGCTTTTTATTTTTGGATATGAAAAAATTTAACAGAGGTGTAAATTAAAATGAAGAAACTTTTTAAATTGATATTTTTATTACCAATTTTGGCTTCGATATTTTTTATAAGCTGCAAAAAAGATGATTCCAAAATTAAAATAGGTATAATGCAAATCGTGGAGCATGAATCTCTTGACAGCGCCAGGCAAGGATTTATAGATGAGCTTGAAAATTTGGGGTATGAACAGGGTAAAAACGTAGAATTTGACATTCAAATTGCATCGGGGGACATTTCAAACTGCGTTACTATAGCCGAAAAATTTGTGAATGACAAAAAAGATATTGTTTTAGCTATTTCAACCCCTTGTGCACAAACGATGGCAAATGCCACAAAAGATATTCCTATTTTGGTAGCTGCCGTAACGGATTTTGAAGGGCTCGGGATTATAAATTCTGAAGAAAAGCCCGGAAAGAATGTAACGGGAGTGTCAGATCTTGCTCCGACAGATAAAATAATTTCTTTGATTAAAAAATTAAAGCCGGACTCTAAAAAAGTTGGAATTTTGTATTCCGTAACAGATTCCAGTCCTCAGTATCAAGCAAAGATCGCACAGCAAGAAATAAAAAAACTTGGTATGAAATATAAATCAGCGAGCGTTTCGCAAATCAACGAGGTTGAGCAAGTGGCTGAAAATCTGGCGAAAGATGTTGATGCTCTTTATGCACCGGTAGATAAAATTACTTTTTCTACAATGCCAAAAATTTCGCAAATATTTTTAAAAAATAAAAAATTTGTTGTTTGTGCAGAAGATGATATGCTTTCAAAAGGAGCAATTGCAACATATGGAATTGATTATTACGAATTGGGAAAAATTGTGGCTTCTCAAGCGTCAAAAATTTTGAAAGGTGAAGAAAAAATAGAAAACATCCCGATTGAACATATAAGAAATGCCAAACTTAATTTAAATTATGATATTGCCGAAAAGCTCGGTATAGATGTTACAAATAACTTGAAAGGAGAAAGCTAATGGATATTATAATTTCAACTATATTTCAAGGGCTAATTTATTCCGTTTTGGGAATGGGAGTGTTTATAGCATTTAGAATTTTAAATTTTGCTGATATGACCGCTGAGGGAAGTTTTACTCTCGGTGGAAGCATTTGCGCAGTTATGATTTTACATGGAATTCATCCTGTAATAAGTCTGATTGTTTCGGGACTATTTGGAACATTAGCGGGATTTTTTACAGGGTTTTTAAATACCAAACTTAAAATTCAAGGCATTCTTTCGGGAATTTTAGTAATGATTTCACTTTATTCCGTTAACTTGAGAATTATGAAAAAAGCTAATTTATCAATTTTGGGAAAAGAAACCATTTTTAAATTTACCGGAAGTTCGAATATTACTAATTTTATTTTCGGGATATGTATATGTGGATTTTTAATATCAGTCTTGTGGTTATTTTTTAAAACGCGACTTGGGCTCGCTATAAAAGCCACCGGAGACAATGAGCAAATGGCTAAATCCTTGGAAATAAATACAGACTTCAGTAAAATTTTTGCACTGATGATAAGCAGCTTTTTGTGCGCACTGTCGGGTGCTTTGGTAGTGGAAAATCAAGGCTATTCCGATGTGAATATGGGCGTGGGAGTAATTGTAATTGCACTTTCGTCAATCGTCATAGGTGAAGCCATCGTAAAAAAAGATTCGATAATATTTAAATTATTGGGTGTGGTTTTGGGTACAATTTGTTATAAATTTATGATTTATTTTGTGCTGATGTTAGGCATGAATCCCGGTGATTTAAAATTTTTCACAGCACTTATTGCCGCGGTTTTACTGGGACTCCCGAGCATTCAAAAATATTTTAAAGGAGTGAAGAATAAAAATGTTGAAGCTTAAAGAAATAAATAAAAGTTTTGGAGAAGACTCTTCAAATAAAAAAGTGATTTTTGACAATTTCAATTTAGATGTAAAAAAAGGCGAATTTGTTACTGTAATCGGTGGCAACGGATGTGGTAAATCTACTCTTATGAATTTGATTTCCGGGTCTGTTTTTCCTAAAAAAGGTCAAATATTTATAGACGGAAAAGATGTCACTCATGCTCCGGAATATAAAAGGGCCGAACTGATAGGAAGGGTATTTCAAGACCCGTTAAAAGGTACTGCGCCTAATCTTACTGTTGAAGAGAATTTGTCTTTGGCGTTTTTGAAAGGCGAAAAAAAGGGATTGAAATTCAGTATAAATAAAAATAAGAGAGATATTTTAAAAGAAAAACTAAAATCTCTAAACTTAGGTCTTGAGAATCGTCTGGATACAAAAATGGGGCTTCTTTCCGGGGGCCAAAGGCAGGCGATAACGCTCCTTATGGCCACTCTAAAGAAACCTAAAATTTTACTTCTGGATGAACATACTGCTGCTTTGGACCCTAAATCTTCGGAGAAAATACTTGAAATAACTGAAAAAGTAGCGTCTGATTCTGAAATCACAACTCTGATGATAACACATAATATAAGAGATTCACTTAAAATAGGCACGCGTACGATTATGCTTAATTTAGGGAAAGTTGTGATAGATTTGAACGGGGAATACAGAAAAATTATGAGCGCTGAAAAATTGCAAAAATTATTTGATGATATTAATTATTAAAATAATCAGTTACTTACTTAATACGTATAGATTATCGGTGTTTACTATTAAATATTCATTGGTATAATTCGAAATAGAAACATGCAAACAGTCGTATCCAAGCAGCTTTGTGAGCAGCCCTGAGTTGTAAAACACGGCTGCTTTGTTGTTTTTAAAAAGTTCATTTGGTGGGTTTTCGTTTATAAATGTTCGTCTTCTTTCTTTCAGAAATTCCCCGTATTCGTTGCTATGCTTAGTACAGATTATCCTTTTTAATTTTTCCAAATATTTATTTTCCAGAATTTTTATATCGGAAGTGGTAAGAAGTATTTTTACAATTGAATCTGTATCTTTTTTATCGGAGTAAATTTTAGCAGTAGATAAAGAATTCGTTGTATATATCCCCATTCCGAAAAGATTTTTTGTGTTTGAACCTATATACACTTCTCCAGCTTTTAAATTTTTTGCAAAGTCTTTTTTGCTAAATCCTCTGTACAAAATCAGTCCGGATTTAGATTTTTTTTCAAAATCAACTTCTGTTAATAAATTTTTTTCGGGAATATTTTGCGAAATTAAATTTCTACAAATTTTATCGAAATTTTCGGGAGAAGCTTCTTTATTTTCTTCAAGAAAATCTGTTATTATTTTGTATAATTTTTCAGCTTGATATTGCATCAAAGATGCTCTGCCGATTCCTGCACATTGAATATTTTTCGAAAGGCAGGTTGATGTTACAAGTAGAGAAAAAAATACTATAGTTAATTTTTTAAAAAATTTCATAAGACCTCCTTGGCTTTTTTGACATTATATCATAATTTTTAAACGCGATGAAAAGTGACATAAATATATAATTAAAATTAATTATTTTTATCTATTATGCCTTAAAAGTGTTGACTTTATTTACGAAATATTGTACAATTAATCATGTTTTGTAAATTGCGCAAGGAGGAATATAAAATTATGAAAGATTGTAAAGATGATTCAAAAAAAGAAATAAATGAAAACGAGCTTGAAGAAATAGCAGGAGGAAAAGGCGAGTTGAAAAAGGGCTCGGTGGCATTGATGAGCTCTCTAATGATTTTGGGAGGTGCGCCGAGTTTATCGGCAGGTTCTCCGAATGCCAGTACATCAAAAGATACCGGCTTTATCGAGAAATGGGTGAAACCTGCATTGAGTGACATATATAATAAAATTTTCCAAAATAAGAAAACACAGGAAACCGAAGCGGAAAAGGAAGAAAAGCTTTTAGAATTTATAAAAAATCCAAAAATTTCCGAAGCGGCTGAAAAGGCGTTCGAAATCTCCAATAAAACTGTAAACGAAACCAAAGGGCAGGACCACATGAAAGCTGTTGACAAGCTTAGTTCTTACAATACGGAATGGAGTGAATATCCAAAAACTAAAATAGAAAAAATTTTTGATGATGCTTGTTCTAAAGGTGATTTGCCGATAGGAAATTATAATCTTAAAAATTTGGATAATATTGCCCGAACATTTAATAAAGAGGCAAATGGGGAGGCAAGGTTTTATTTTTATAAATATTTAGACGCTCTGGAAATTCATAATACGAAAGATATTTTTTCAGATGGAGACGTAGTGAATCTTGCTAGCCAGTTTAATGCCATGGAATCGCCATCTAGTGGTTATGTCGCGCCGGTTAAAAGTTGGCCCTATGACTATACTCAAGGTCCGCGCTGCGCTTTGCAATCCATTGAAGCTTGTAAGCATAGAGAAGCCGCTCAACTGCAAGGAAAGCTTACCGATGCTCTCAAAGATATTTTGGACGAATGTGTGACGGCAAATGGAGAAAAAATGACTAAAAAATACCCGTCGCTATATAAAAATGGGTATTTAGAGCCGGAAGCAATAAAAGATAATAAAGATTTGCAGCAGTTTAAAGATTTCATATGTAATGAAAAAAATATTGAAAGAATGAAATTATTATCTCAATGGGTAAAATGCGAAGGCAGCGAAAAAATGCAGCTCCAAGTTTTTTCTGCCGCTCCGAATTTCGGAGGTAAATACTGGAGCAGTCAATTATCGGATAGGGATAAGTTGCTAAAAGAATGTTGTATGAAATTAATTGAAGTTCAATATAAAGCACTGGCTCAAGTTGCTTCCATGCGCGCCGATACCTCGGGGAAACGCATCGGCCTGCATGTTACCATGATTGGCAATGGCGTTTTCAGTAATCCAAAAGATACTATTCGTGTTGCTCTTAAGGCTCTTAAAGAAAATTTGGCCGGTCATAATGTAGATGTTTATTTGCATTGTTACAAAGATAATATTTGGAGTGATTACGCAAACGAATTAGGAATAAATTGTGAATCCTTGAATTAAAATATTTAAATAAAATTCCTCTACAGTTTTTAAATTTGACTGTAGGGGATTTTTTGCCCGATTTAAATTTTTTAAATAAATTTCACAAAAACTCTTGACAATATATATATATATATATATATAATAGTACTGTTCCATTGAGCAAATTGATTAAAAAGAAAGGATGATTAAGATGAAAATTCCATTTAAAAAGAAGTCTAAGGATTATGAAGTGCACGTAAGCGCCTTAGCTACCGCTTGTAAGGACATACAGAAAAAAGCTGATGATTTTTTAAAAGATTTCAAAAATAATTATGACAGACTTTTTTCTGAAAGCATTACCAGTCGCGAGGTTTATACTGAATCTTATGTTAAATCTAAACTTAAAGAATTATCAAAAATCGCCAGAAAAACTAAGGATGAGATAAAATCTTATGCCGATTTAGTAGCTAAATCAGGTAAAGCTATAGACAAAGGAAATAAAACTTTCGGAGCGTGTATGAATAATGTGAGATGGAATAGAGGTGAAAATGGACATGCTAAGGAATATACTAAATGTGTAAAGTTATACAAAGCTATAGTAGAAGACTACGGAAAAATGTGTCAAATTTTATCAAATAAGCCAGTGGGAGAAACACACTTTTTTTGGCATGCTGCTGAAATTATAGGTGATATTGTGCGGGAAAATATAAATGGCGGCTGCGTGAAGATATTTTGGCAACTTTGTCCTTGGCTATGTGACAAGGAAGAGATAGAGAAGAAAATGGTGGCTATTCCGGCTGATTCCTGATCGAGCCTACTAATTGTATATAAAAATCCCCTGCAGCTTATTTGGCTGTAGGGGAAAATTTTTGCTTATATTAAATTTTTTTGCATATTTCTTCGAATTCTTTGTAGTAATTATCGGAGCGACTGCTTGTACATCTTGGAGCAAACTTGATGTCTTCGTTGTAAATATCGAGTATAGCTTCTGGCTTTACCCAGGGTCTATTTTGGATTTTGCTGGTCTCTTCGTGAGTCAAATATCCGTTATACGAAACTAATCCTCGTCTTAAATATTCATCTTTTTTGCAAGCTTCAGTTACACCATTTTTTAGGATGTTTTCAAAATTAGCAACTAAACAAGCAGAATTTGCAACCGATGTCGAACCCGCTATTACAGAAGGAATATTTGGTACGCAATAATGTACCACGCCTTCTTCTATGTACATCGGGTCATTGTGGTTGGTTTCGTGGAAAGTTTCTATAACTCCGTAATCGTTACTTATATCCACTATAACAGAGCCCTTGTGCATAGATTTTACCATTTCGCGAGTTATTAAAAATTCTTTGTTATCTTTTGGCCAGCGTACACAGTTAACAATCAAATCTATTTCGGGCAACAGTTTTTCTATGTTGCATCTGTTTGAGAAAAATGTATTAACTTTTCCATGATATTTACTCTCTATATTTAGAAGTTGTTTGTAATTAACATCTCCTACAGTAACCCATGCGCCCAGTTGATGCAAAAAGTCTACCGCAGCAGAACCCACAAGACCATATCCGAGTACCATCGCTTTTATATTCGGAGCTCCAGCAAGTCCCGACACAAATTTTCCGCAACCTCCATTGATACTTAGCATAGAGTAAAGTCCCATAAATGCTCCGGCTTTTCCTGCTGCTTCGCAGTTTGGCGAACCATATCTGTAAGTATCTTCAGCAGTAAATGAAATAACTTTTTTATTTAAAAGCGCTTCTACTTCTTCGGGATGAGCCGCGGGGTGTATGCACGAAAAAACAATTTGCCCTTCTCTTAATAAGTCGTATTCCGAGGGTTCTATTTCTTTTATTTTTGCAACCATGTCGCAAGTTTTGTATATTTCTTCTTTGGTATTTAATATAGTTCCTCCGGCATCAATATACTCTTTGTCTTCAAATCCTGCCAGCTTTCCTGCGTTATGCTCTACAAAAACTTCTGCGCCTTGGCTTGCCAGAGTTTTTACTTCGCACGGAGTGGCTACTACTCTGCACTCGCCGATTTTTATGTCTTTTAATACACCGAATTTCATACTTAAACACCTTCATTTTAATATATTTTATATATATTATATAAAAAAATTTATAAATTTACAAATTAAAAATATTTTACTACTTTTTTATATATTAATAAAGAAAATAAGAATTATAGTGTGTATTTTGACGTAAAAACGTATGAAGTAAAATTTAATATATGTCGTAATTTGTCTAAAAAATAACAATAAATCAATAATTTTGAGCATTTATTGAAAGGGGAAATTTAAAATGAGTAAAAAAATATATTTAAGTCCAAGCAGTCAAATCTACAACATTTATGCCAGCGGAAATACGAATGAGCAAGAGCAGTGTAACAGAATTGCGGAATTTGCAAAAACAGCTCTTGAAAGGTGTGGCTTTGAGGTTAAAAAAGCTCCGAAAGGACAGTCTTTGACGAAAAATATCAGCGAAAGCAACAGCTGGAATGCGGATTTACATATCCCGATTCATACGAATGCATCTAATGGACAAACTTTAGGCGGAACGCTCGTTATGATTTACAGTAATGATACCGAAAACAAAAAAGCAGGAAGTGCAATTTTGAGCGCTGTTGCGCCAATTTCTCCCGGACCGGATTATAGTTTGAGAGTGAATTCGAGTCTTGCAGAATTAAATTCGACCAAAGCTATTGCGGTTTACGTTGAGTGCGAATTTCATGACACAAAAGAAGGTGCAGAGTGGATAATAAATAACGTAAAATCTCTAGGCGAGGCCATTTGTAGAGGTGTGTGCGATTATTATGGTGTTAAGTATAAAGAAAATTTTTCCGAAAATTCTGACAAACTTTACAGAGTTCAAATTGGGGCATTTAAAGAAAAATCAAACGCAGAAAACTGTCTACAAAAAGCGAAAGATGCCGGGTTTACCGACGCTTTTATAAAAGAGGAATAATTATGAATAAGTACATATCAAAAATGATTATGGTTGCGATATTAATCGAAGGAATTGTCACATATTTCAATGAATTTTTCGTTTCGGGCAACATCCCGTGGCAAATGATTTTCAGCTTAATATTAGGGATGGTTATGTCTGTATCTTATGAACTTGATTTGCCCAATCACCTCGGTCTTAAATCGACAATCCCGTATGTTGGCAGTATTTTGACCGGAATTTTGATTTCACGGGGTTCAAATTATTTATATGATTTAATCAATAAATTAACTAAAATATAATTTCTCGAATGTAACTTTACAAAAATTAAAATAAATTTGATTTTTTAAAGTATTGTGATATAATTAAAATATAATTTAATCTATCGAGGAGAAATATTATGAAAGTGTTAGCAAATATAATATGGATAATGTTCGGTGGTTTGATCCTTTCAATTTTGTGGGCGTTAGCAGGACTTTTCTTATGTTTAACAATTGTGGGTATACCTTTCGGCGTTCAATGTTTTAAGTTTGCAAATTTGATGCTTTTTCCATTTGGCAGAAAAGTTGTATACGAGGGCGGTGTGGGCTCACTTTTGCTTAACATACTGTGGATTGTTTTATGTGGAATTCATCTTGCGTTTGGGTCTTTGATTATAGGAGTTCTTTGGTGTGTTACTATCGTTGGTATTCCAATTGGACTTCAAATCATTAAATTCGCAAAACTTTCATTTATGCCTTTCGGAGCAAAAATAGTTTAGTATTTTGTTTTCTTGTGATATTATTAGAAGAATAAGAAAAGAAACAGAACATAATTTATATTAAATTAACGAAGAAGACGTTAAATATTTCTTTAAAAGTTTTGAGCAGGTTGAAATATGCCTGCTCTTTTATTTTTAAAATATTAAAAATTTAATTATTTTTTCAAAAAAAGTGAGATTACCGCACCCGGTAATCTCTATATTCATATGAAAACTGGAATTAATGGTGGTACCGATGGTGGGACTTGAACCCACACGCTGTCTCCAACAACGGATTTTGAGTCCGTCGCGTCTGCCATTCCGCCACACCGGCTCCATCGTTTTCAATTATATTTGATAGTGATTTGTTTGTCAAGCTTTTTTTATAATTAATTTTAATTTTTTTTTAAGCTAGTCTTTTTACAGCCGTATAAACTTTTGAAATTTGGTACCAGGTGGAGTAATCGACGGAACCTGTTTGAGGCATGCTAAAAATTTCTTGAAATTTTTTTACTGCGTTTATAGTGTTCTGACCGTAAATTCCATCTACTGCTAATTTGGAAATCAAAGGATAGTTATTACTGATCGCATTAAGCTGCCGTTGGATAGTTTTGACGCTTTCTCCCGAAGAACCTGATTGAAGCACTTCTCCGGGGAAGGAGGAGGGAACACCGGCAACTTGTTTTGCGTATTCTGTATATATTTCCGAACCGTAATATGTTCTTAAAATATCGATGTAATTTGCTCCGTTTTCAGCAAGTGATTTTGAGCCCCATTGAGAAAGCCATTCCGGACAGGTTACATTTTTTCCGTCGCAATATTGTGAAAAAAGAGGCTGCTCGATTTGAGGCTTGGTGATGAAGGTGGAAAATAATTCATCTACTATATTGGAAATTTCCTGGAATATATTTCTTTGATACACAAATTTTTGGTCATAAGCAGTGGAAGAGGTAACTGTGAAATTTTTCCCTCTGCTTCTGTACCATTCTGTATACACTCTGTTTAAAGTGAATGAATTTATAGCCAGAACATTCGCTTTTATTGCTTCTTCAGGCCATGTAGCGTATATTTCCGAACTTGCAACATTTTTTATATATTCTTTATATGGGATCCAATAATTAGGCGCAGAAGTATCATCAGGAGCGCCGTCATGAACAATTATAAATTCAGGTACAACTATTTCATCAAGTATTACGTATCCTTCAGAACGTGGGAGCTCTTTTACTGAATCCTCGGGGATTTTCGGTGGAAAGCTCCCGTAGAGTGTATGCTCAGGTATTAAAAATGTAGAATTTTCATCTTCATTTGATTTTCTCATATATACATTTTGTAAGGCTAACACATCAGGCAGTACCTGCAAATCTTGAATTGTAACAGATTCAAATCCCGGCGCGCTTACACGTATACTGTACTGATTATAAGGTTGGGGAGCTTCGGGTTCCAAAGAATATTCGGGCGGGGGAGCCGTTAGATTTATTATATCGGTATTTCCTGATGAATTTGTAATAAGTTCTTCCAGGGTTTTTGAATCGACACTATTTGAAACTTCTACTTTTACTCCGGGAATCGGCATTCCGACAGTTTCATTAAATACATTAACTTGTAATTTTCCTATGCTCATTTAAATTTATCACTCCTATAGATTCGTTTATATAATTAAATGAAATTTTATGGTACATTATGATTTGCAAACTAAAAAGCCTTTCTACTAATACGTAGAAAAGCTTTTATTTTTAATTTTTATTTGAATTTTCTTTTTGTGCTCGTAAAAGTATGAAAACTATGAGAAGTGAACCTATTATCAAAATTATTATTACGCTCAAAAGTTCGTGATTTAAAATCCATTCATACAGCGCTGCCAATCCTGATTTTCCTTTTGATAAAATACCATCTTCTCCGCCGAGTACATCAATATCGTTTTTATTTTCGGTAAGGTCGCCTAATTGAGAACTTACGCCTTCGCCGAGAAGTGCTTGTAATTCTTCTTCATTATCTACCAAATCCGAAACGTGAATCTTTGTACCGGAAGGATCGGAATAATTAGGTATTTTTTTAGCTGCTATACCGAATAAACTAAATGAAGTAGCATCGAATCTTGCTGTTCCGTCTGTTATATTCATATCGATGTATTCTATATTTCCATTTGATTTTTCATGGACAACAACTTCATTTTTGTAACCCGATAAATCCGGGGCCGGCATTGTTACTGTAACTTTATTTCCATAGGGGATTTCATATACTTCATCGGTTAATAAATCGATTAGATAAATATCATAAAGGTAAAGAACTTCTCGTCTGTCAACTTTTCCATTCATGTAGTTTATCTTTTCTTGGTCACCCGTTAGCTTATCAACTATTACTTTTATATTCCAGTCAAGTCCTGTTACGGATATGTCTCCGGACTTATGATTAATAACTCCGGCTTCTTGCTGAGCTCTTTTTAAATCTGCAAGGTTCGTAACTTCGGCTTTTTCTTCATCAGAAAGACTCAGATAAGTTCTTGTGGCGGTAACCACTCTGCTTATATCCAATTCTGTCGAAACTTTGTCAGGGACGTTATTTACATCTTCCATGGTAACTTCTTCCGGGTTTTTATATACATTTTCTACCGAAATTTCCAAATCACTGTCAACGTCGCTTACACTATAAACTCCTGCACTTTCGGCAATCGGTTTAGAATTATTCAAGAGTACGATAGGTGAGGATTTATCATAAGCATCCATTAGCGTAATTTTAAAGTTCAAAGTTTCGCCGTCTTCTGCGTCAAGTGAACCTGTGAAAGGTTTGTTTTTGCCGTTCTTATAAATTACACCTTCTGTTTCTTTGAATGTTGCTTTATAGGTGTTCTTTTTTACTCCTGTAATTTCAATTATTTTATTTTCGGTTATATTTGAAATTACATATTTTCCGTCAACAGGGGAGATGGTGTTTATGCTGCCTTTCAAAGTTACTATCGGAGTTGAATGGTCATAAGCTTTATCTAAGGCGATCGTGAATTCGAAACTATCTCCATGATTTACAGTTAAATTTGAATCCAGTACATTTCCATTGCCATCTAAACATCTTGCTCCTGAAGTCGTTCTAATTTCAACATTATATATCGATTTTTTCGTATTTTCTACTGTTATGGTGCAGTTATCGGATGCCTTTTCTATAGTATACACTCCGTTGGAGGGCAATAGTTGTTTTCTGAGACCTGATTTTTCTTGTTTGCTGTAAACTTTAATTTCTGAAATGTCATAACCTTCTTCAGCAAATATTTTAAAGCTAAAGTCTTCGCCGTGATAAACTGTTCGCTCTATAAATTCGCCGTTGGATACATATTTTTCTTGCCCGTATTTATCGTAATATAAAATTCCTTCTGAATTATAGAGTTTCATTTTGTAAGTGTTGTGTTCCAGTCCCTCTACATAAATACGAACATTTTCTTGTATATTTTCGAGGATATATCTGTCTGTGTCATTTCCCTCAGCGTTTTTTTCTTTTGGAATTTCTGCAGACCCTTTACCTTCCGTCGAATACTCTACCATTATTTTGTAATTCTCAGAATTTGAATACGCTTCCGAAATATTAACTTTGAAAATCAAATCCGAGCCGTAAGACACGATGTTTTCTCCGATAAGATCTTTTCCGTCAACAGATTTAAACGTCAGTCCTTCATGGTCTGTAAAATATGCCTTGTAAGTTATTTTTGAAGCATTATCTATTTTTATTGTTGTTTCAGAAGTTATATTTTTTACTGCGTATTTTCCATTTTCATAATCAAGTTTGATATTGTTCGCAGTTACTATCGTTGACAGAGGATCAAATCCTTCTCTTTCTTCAATTGTAAAGTAGAAGTTCGAACCGTAGTCAACAGTAAGCTCTATATTTTCATTTGAGATACCCTCCGGGGTGTCGACATAAGAGACTTTCTTTTCGCCGTTTTCGGAAATCATTTTCATGTATTTTCCACCTGTGTCTTTGTAGTACACACCGCTATCGTAGGTTAATGTGACCGGGATATGACTTCTATTTCTCGTGGAGAATATTGAGAAATTCTCTTTAATACTTTCTATTTCATATAAGTTTTCATTAGTGGACGATATATCAGTCTTTCGCGTGATTTTCGTTCCGCCGGGGAGTGTCACACTATTGCTGGAAGAGCCTGCAATTAGTCTAAATGTATCATTACCTGTGTTGATGATTAAATCTTCATCGGATTGATATCCCACTTGAGGTCTGGTCTTGAAAGTAAAGTTGGAATTCATATCGAGTTCTTTTTTCAAGAATTGTTCACCGGTTTGGGAATCATAGAAATCTGTGTACCCATCATTAAATCTTACGGTGAATCTATATTTTTCAATCTGGGGCACGGTTATCAAATTTTGTCCTTCTTTGAAGCTTTTTATAGTATAAATGTAATATTTACCTTCACTATCGCTTCTTTCTTGGTAACTAAGAATCGAATACCCTTCAGGGGTGACTTTCAAAGAGCCGGGGATGAAATTATATCCTTCATCGGGTCTAACGATAAATCTACAGGACCAAGCTTCTTTATTCTTTTCATGGTACCATATGCCTTTTGGATCTTTTGCTTCTGGGGCCTTAGATATACGTTCGGATATTCTCTTGCCTTGGGTGTAACCGTCCTCGCACTCATAGAATTTTATTCCGGTGCTGTCTAGCGGAAAAGTTACCGAGAGATCGTCCACTGAGGTTATGTTGTCTACATCGAATATAGGCTTAATTTCAATTTTGTCGAAAGCATTAATGCATCTTAGGTCAAACTCGTAGTCATAATTTTTAGAATACGCTGGACATGTATTATTATAATCCACGTCCTTGCCGTTGCCCAATGAAAATCCGTCATAATTAAAGTTTTTCACGAACTTTCTTACATCTCTGGACAGGCCATCGTCATAATTTGAGTTAGGAATAACATCATCTTCGTAACGATCTTCATGATTACTATCGTATACCAAAAGGGTATTTGTTCTTATATTAACTTTTGTATTACCACTTGAAATTTCGTCTTCTGCGGTTTCGTTTTTTCCAAGTAACCATAATTTTTTTTCTTTTGCATCATAACGATATGGTGGGTTATATGTGTTGTTATTATTTTCTAGATCATTTTGGGACAGAACATTAAGAAACTTATAAGGATACTTGGTTGAGGTCTCTTTTTCAGAATAACATGCGAACTGACCCGTGGAAGTAACATCTCTGTTCTTGGCGACATAGTTTAGGTTGTCTGCCCTTAAAAGCATTGAATAAAAGGTTACGTTTTTACCATCGTCATACTGACGTTTTCGTGAGTTAAAAATAGACCAGTTGCTTCCCCAATTTAGTGCCTTTCCTATTGATAGAGTTTTCGTAACGTAATGAACTTGGATCATTCCTCTTAAGGAATCGGTAGGAAGGGTGCCTTTGTCAGCTTTTGTATTTATATACGGATCGTTGTACTTTGTGTTACTGTTGGGGAAAAACTGTTGTCTTAATCCGAATATATCTTCTTGTTTACTTTTTCTATGCGGAACGACATTAAATTGATATCCTAAAAAATTATCTGCAGTACATTTTTTGCCGTATTTCAGTTTTATATTGAGCTGCGACGGTGCTTCGTATCTGTTTAAATAGTCACATCCGGAAATATTTTTATCATTATCGCAGTTGATGTAGGTATCTTTGTTGTTTTTCCACTTATTACTCCAAAGTCCGTCGTTGTCTACAACGTGGTATCTCATACTGTATTTTTTACCTACTTTTGTTTTTATTCCTATTCTCTTATCCATATCCGTGGCGTACTCATCGAAATTCACCTCATAATCTTCATCTTCATCGTTGCCCTGGATAAGCTCATAATAAGAAGTTATGTTTCTGGCACTTACCAATTGTTTCTTATTATCTTTGCCATCAAATTCCTCATCTTCCAATTTATCTTCTTCTGCATTTTCAAGTCTCCGATTATGAAGCCATAAAAACATATCGGAAGTTACGATGTTTCCATATGGATTATATTCTGGATCATCGTACAGTTCAAGATAGCAAAAATCTTTGCCATTATATTTATATGAACTTTTGTCAAGTTTTTTTTCATATAGGGTTTCGTTTGCAACAATATCCCAGGACTCATACTCATCTTTAATAGGTTCAGTTACACCATAATAAAATCTGAATGGGGTGCCGTGTTTTGCTTTGAAAGTGAAATTCCGGTTTGTTGACATACCAGAATAATTTTTTCCATTTGCAGAAACTGAAATGTTGTTACACGCCGTGCGTACGGTTATAGTGTATTCCTTGTTAAATATTGCGTTTTCTGTGAGGTTGCCGTCTATTTTGACATTGTTTATTATACAGAATCCGTTGCTGTCGTTTTCTAGTATATCTTCTATTGAGGAGCCCACGTTTATTCTGTGGATTTCAAATTCATCTATTAGCGATGATTTGAATTTCAAAAAGACATCGCTTCCATACGGTACGCTGAATTTGCTGTTAGTTCCTCTTTGTATATAATTCGCAGCGCCGTCTTTAATATAGTATGAACCGGCAGGATCTGTGAGGTCTACTTGGGTGTTCTGCTGGGCAGAGGAGGCGTACACTATTTGCGCGTCACCGTAGTTATTGTTAAATGTGAAGTTTACTGGTCTTCGCGATATGCCGCTTATGGTTAACACCATGTTGTCTTTCCGATTTGATATGGTCCAAGTTTTCTCTTTACCATCTGGAGTGGTAGATCCTTTGTATATTTCCCATCCTTTATTATATAACGCCATTTTTTCTAAAGTATATTCGCCGCCGCCGATAGTCGTGAATATTATGTTGAAGGTCGAATTGTAGTCTACATAGTATACATAGTAAAGTTCGTCTTTTTCATCACGCTCTATGTTTTTTTCACCAATTTTAATCTGCATGTCTACAAGTTCTAACGCAGTTTTAGCAATTTTCACTGTGAATTGGTCCTTTTCGGGAGCAGAAGTCGCAAATACAGTGATATTTTTTTCAACGCCTGTCAAAGTGTATACGCCATTTTTGCTTTCCAGCGGAGTGCCGGGTTCATCTGTTGACCCGGTTGTTTTGTAAGAAAGTTCTACTCCTTCAAAATATTTCGAGTATCCGTTTATTTTTCCGAGTTTAAATTGAAATTGTTCCCCTAAGTTTACGGTGGCGCCTATATTGTCGCCTTCGCCTTCGCCTTCGCCTATTTCTTTGTTGTTTGAATTATTTATAAAATCAATTCCTTCATTTTCTTCAAAAGTAATTTTATAAGTGGAATTTTCTGCTTCTCTTTTGATATTGATATTGTGGTTGCTGGTTATATTAGGGACATAATACTCAACTTTTTCATCTTTTTCGTTTTTATTCATTCCTTTATTGCCGTCATAAACGAGTGTATCGCCATCCTGAGTATAGAAGCTGCATGTAGTTCCGTGCTCAATGTTTACTGATTCGCCTTGCTGCAAGGATTTGTCTTCTCCGGAATTACTGTCTTTGTAGTATAAAGTTTTTCCTGTGGTATTTTTTATATCATATTTATTTGAAGTTACTTCGACTTCATCAGCAATATCAAAATCTATTTCAGCATTTTCTTTTGCTTCCCAGGCAAATCTGCGAGAAGAGTTGTCTACTTTCAAAAAGTGAGTATTAGACTCTTTTGGGAAAATATCAAAATTTTTATCAGCCAATTTAGAATATTTATCTTTTAATCGCATTTCAAAATTCGAAACAGTACCGTATGGTACATTGTTTAAAGTATATACATAATTGCCTTCTTTATGTTCGGGAGTGATTTTTGTCGATTTTCCTTGAGATGTTTTGTCGTTATCCATATCACAATAAACATCAAAAACTTCTTCGCTTACAGGTACATTCAAAGTCAGCGAATAATTATTGAGAATAATATCCCCGAAAGATAAAGTTTGATCTTGATTTATTGTTATTTCTTTAGAGGAATAAAATGTTTTTTCGTTTATTTTCTCGTCATCGTATGGGTCTCGGGTTATTATTTCGCCATCATCATTTTTTTCACAAACAACAAGACTTGATGTATTATTTTCGCCTTGTGCATCCGAATTTATTTTTACGTTATTTACAAGAAAATCGCTGTACCCTTCTTTGAATTTAACTAAAAATTTTATCTTATTTTGATTCGTAACTTTGGCGGACAGTTCTCCGTCTACACTTTTCCAATCGTCCCATCTCCATTCGGGCTTTTTAGAAGAAGAAGTCGTTCCGAGGGTACCGATGGAATATTCTAATTCTTCTATCGCGTCGGTATAAGTAGGAAATGTTACAGTATATTGATTGGTTTCTGAGCTGGGTTTTGCGGCATTAATTGAAAGTATGCACGCCGACATAGTGCTAAGTATTACCATAATTGAAAATATCAGAAACATAGGCGCCTTGATAACTTTTTTTATTAAGTCTTTCATATATTAGTCCTCCCTGTCGTGGATATAATAAATCGATTTATTATTATTATACTAATTTTTTACATTTTTTCAATATATTATATCATTTTTATCAAATTTATTTCTAATTTTTAATAAATGTAATATTTTTTTAATATTATTTAAAATGAAATACTGAAAAGGAGAGCTTTTATGATAGAAATTCCCACAGACGAAACTCGTCGAAAAGAAATATCTTTTGTAACAAGTAATTTTGATTTTGTAAAATGTAAAAAAATAGGGAAAAGTGTCTTAAACAGAAATTTAATTTCTTTATCTGTAGGATGCGAGAAAAATCAAGTGCTATGGCTGGGAGCATTCCACGGCATGGAATGGATAACCGGCGTTATTATCTTAAAATTTTTTAAAAATCTGTGCTATCACATAAAAAATAATGAAAAAATTTTTGGAGTTGATATCAAGAAAAGCCTGCAAGAAAGAGGCTTAATGGTTGTTCCTTTTGTTAATCCCGATGGAATAGAAATATCTCTTTCAGGAAGTGAAGCCGCAGAAAATTACAAATCTCTGGCAGAAAAATTCGAAAAAAATTCGGATAAATTTTGGCAAGCGAACGCCCGAGGAGTCGATTTAAATCATAATTACAATGCAGGTTGGGATTTATTGAAAAAAATGGAAATTTCAAACGGGATCACATCACCGGCAAGCACACGCTTCGGAGGAGAGTTCCCCGAAAGTGAACCCGAAACTCAAGCGGTTGTGAATTTATGCAGAAAATTTAATTTTGAATATGCTGTTGCTTTTCACAGCCAAGGAGAAGAAATATACTGGAATTTTGGCGAAAAAATTCCAAAAAATTCAAGACATATAGCTAATAAATTAGCCCTATCATCGGAATATAACTTATCAGAGCCCGAAGGATTGGCGGTAGGAGGAGGGTTTAAGGATTGGTTCATAACAGAATTCAATAAACCGGCCTTCACAGTAGAAGTCGGGAAAGGAAAAAATCCGCTTCCTATTTCTGAATTTGATTCAATTTACCAAAAAATAGAAAAAATGTTATATATTTCAGCCCTTACCTAGAAAACTGAATTTATTGATTATAATGTAAAGATGTGGTAGAATCTTCTGTACATGTATTTTTTAACGGGAGAATTAAAATTATGGCAGTAGAAAAAAAATATGAATTATGGATTCAAAATGTCAAAGATGTGGAACTGAAAAACGAATTGGTTGAAATACAAAAAAATGAATCCGAAAAATACGAACGATTTTACAAAGATTTAGAATTCGGAACCGCGGGAATGCGCGGACTAATGGGTGCCGGAAGCAATCGTATGAACATTTATACAGTTAGAAGAGCGGCTCAAGGTCTCTCAAATTATCTTTTGAAATTTTCAAAAAAACACGGTGTAGTTATTTCGTTTGACTCCAGAAATAATTCAAAAACATTTGCAGAAGACGCGGCAAGGGTTTTGGCGGCAAACGGTGTAAAAGTTTATATAACAAAAAGCCTAAAACCTACCCCTGTTTTATCATTTTTAGTGCGCAAGCTCGGTACTGACGCGGGGATTATGATTACAGCAAGTCATAATCCTTCTGAGTATAACGGGTTGAAATGTTACGGCAGCGATGGAGCTCAAATGGAAGAAATTACCGCAAAAGATGTTTATGATTCAATTGAAAGCGTTGATATTTTCAGCGGTATTAATATCATTTCATTCGAAGATGGTTTGAGTAGTAATACAATTGAATATGTAGATGATGTTTTTTATGAAAATTACATTAATATGGTCATAGGTCAGAGAATAAACACCCGGAAAATATCTAATCTGAAAGTAGTCTATACTCCCCTTAACGGTACAGGATTTGAATTTGTTCCGGAAGTCTTAAATAGGTGCGGTATGGGTGATTTGGCGTCGGTTGAAAAACAGTTTTACCCTGACGGAAATTTTTCTACTTGTCCGTCGCCGAATCCCGAGAATAAATCTGCTTTTTCGTTGGGAGTGGATTTAGCTACGAAAATATCGGCCGATTTGATTATTGCTACGGACCCTGACGCAGACAGATTGGGAGTTTGTGTAAAAAATGGGTCGGAATACACAATGCTTACAGGCAACGAGATAGGAATTATTTTATTTTATTATATAATTTCGAACTTGAAAAAAACAAAAAATTCCATACTAATAAAATCAATTGTAACCACTCGCATGGTCGATGCAATCGCTAAAGATTACGGAGTGGAAGTCAAAGAAGTTTTGACAGGTTTTAAAAATATAGCTTCTGAAATATTAAAGCTTGAAAAATCAAATCAACAAGAAAGATTTATTTTTGGGTTTGAAGAAAGTAACGGATATTTGCGCGGAACCGAAGTTAGAGATAAAGATGCCGTTTTGGCTTCTATGCTTCTGTGTGAAGCTGCGTCTTACTATAAAAATTCCGAAAATAAAACTTTGATTGATGTCCTTAGTGATTTAAAAAATAAATACGGTTTCTTTTGTGAAAAAACACTCAGTTACGAATTTAAAGGCTCAAAAGGGATTGAAAAAATAAATAACATTATGGAAACCCTTAGAAATAATTTTTCAAATTCCTTTGAAAATTTGGAAGCGACTTCAATGGAAGACTATTCAAATTCGAAACTTATCGATGGGCGTTCAAACAAAGTAATCACCAAAAATCTACCTAAATCCAATGTTATCAAGATTCAAATCGGAACTGATAACTATATAATAGTCAGACCGTCCGGCACAGAACCAAAAATAAAATTTTATATTATGGTTTCCGATACCAAAAAAATTGAAGCAGTCGAAACTTTGAATAAAATTGAACAAGCTGTTCAAAAATTTACAGAGCAAAAAACTAATCAATAACTTGCAAGAATTATCTTTGAAACCGAGAGTTTAGGGTCTACTTTAAAGTAATGGGAAGGATTTTTATGGTTTATAGGTTCCAAAGATGCTTCTAAACACATTGTCAATTGTGAAGAAAAAGAATTACCTGTTTTTAAAGAAACAAGCAAATGGTTAGATATTTATTTTAGTGGTAAGAATCCGGATTTTAAACCGAAATATAAAATCGAAAATCTAACTCCTTTTAGAGAAGAAGTATACATATAATGAACTCTATTCCATTTGGCAAAACTTTAACTTATAGTGATATATCAAAGATTATTGCTAAAAACAGAGGGATTAAAAGAATGTCTAGCCAGGCGGTCGGAGGAGCTGTAGGGTGGAATCCTATTTGTATTATAATTCCTTGTCATAGAGTTGTTGGGTCGAACGGAAATTTAATAGGTTAGGGTGGAGGAATAAAAAATAAAGCAGCGCTCTTGACGCATGAGCAAAAGTATATATGATCAAATAACATTTGTTACGGGTATCCGAATACAGTTATGAAAGAGAAAAAATAAATTATGATAAAAAAAGATCGTTCAATTTTTGAATGATCTTTTGCGTTTGCAGATGAAGACAATTATTTCGAGGCCCCAAGCTTTATAAATAAACAAAAATATGATATAATTCTAAATAAACCGGTAATTGGAGAGTTATGAAAAACAATATAAAGGATGTAAATCGTGCTGGATAAGAATTTTAAAAGTATTATTAGTAATATTAAAGAAGAAATTATAAATACACAAATAAAAACAATGCAAGAAGTTAATGGCAATTTAATTATGTTGTATTTTAAATTGGGAAAAATTGTTTCAGAGAACAAACAATATGGAAATAATTTTACAAAGCAGGTATCAACAGAACTTAAGTTAACTTTTCCAAATATGAAAGGTTTTTCCGAAAGAAACATAAGGTCTATGAGATTGTTCTATGAAGAGTATGCTGATAATGAAAAATGGCAACAGCTTGTTGCCAAATTACCTTGGGGACATAATTTGCTGTTGATTGAAAAAATTAAGGATAAAGATATTAGAAAAATATATGCTGAAAATACTATTAAAAACGGCTGGAGTAGAAATGTACTAGCTATTCAAATTGAAACAAAATTTCATAAAAGAATAGGAAACAGTAATAATAATTTTAATGCATTGCTACCTCCAAAGAATAGCGATTTGGTGAATAATACCATAAAAGATCCATATATTTTTGACTTTATTACATTAAAGGAAGAATATAAAGAAAAAGAATTAGAAGAAGCTTTAATAAATAAAATAAGAAATGTATTGTTAGAATTAGGAAAAGGATTTAGTTTCGTCGGAAATCAATACAAAATTTCTGTGGATAATCAGGATTATTATATTAATTTACTATTTTATCACTTGGAGCTTAGATGTTATGTAGTTGTTGAGTTAAAAGCAAGTGAATTTAAACCGGAATATGTAGGACAGTTAGGATTTTATGTAACAGCAGTCAATGAAACAGTAAAAAAAGAATGTGATGCACCTACAATTGGTTTATTATTATGTAGAGGTAAAAATAGATTAACAGTAGAGTGGTCTTTAAAATCTACAAATGTTCCTATTGGTGTTTCAACTTATGAATTGAAAGAGCAATTGCCAATAGAATTATTAGATAAATTACCAACAGAAGAAGAAATAAATTTGTATTTGAATGTAGAAGAAGGTGAAGAATAATATGGATATGTATCAAAAAAGAAAAATTAGATCCGAAAAGAAAAATAAGAATCAAGAAAGTTTACCAAAGGTTGCCATAAACTGGTTTCCGGGGCACATGGCTAAAACCGAAAAAAAATTAAAAGAAGATTTAAAAAAGGTTGATATAGTAGCTGAAATAGTAGACGCAAGAATTCCTCTAAGCAGCCGTAACCCCGATTTAAACTCTATAATATCGGGTAAACCAAGGCTTTTGGTAATAAATAAATCGGATCTTTCTGATAGTGTTCAAAATAAAAGCTGGTCAAATTATTTTGAAAATTTCGGAATAGATATATGTTTTTTTAGTTGCAAGGATAACAAAAGTCCTGTAATATTCAAGAGTAAGGTAAAGGAAGTTTTAAAAAACAAGATTGATGCGTGGAAAAAAAGAGGGATATTAAATCAAAACATAAAAGTAATGGTCGTAGGTATACCAAATGTGGGAAAATCCACTTTCATAAATAAGCTGTCAAAAAATTCAAAAGCAAAAGTAGAAAACAGACCCGGTGTAACAAGGCAAAATCAATGGTTTTCAGCGGGGGACGGAATAGAAATATTGGACACTCCCGGAGTATTGTGGCCTAAATTTCAAAGTAACGAAGTGGCTTATAATCTCGCTTTTACAGGGGCGATTAAAGACGAAATATTAGATATAGAAGATATGGCGTCTAATCTGCTGGATGTACTGATTAAAAACTATGAAAAAAATCTTTTGGAAAGGTACAAGCTGGATAAGAATATTTCTGACGGAATGTCCGGGTACGAATTGCTAAAATATATTGGTAAAAAAAGAGGTATGGTGATTTCTGCGGGTGAAATAGACACTTTAAGAGCAGCAAACATGGTGCTTGATGAGTTCAGAAGCGGGAAATTAGGAAAAATAACTCTTGAAATTCCAAAATAAAAAGTAAGGGAAAAATATGGATTGGTTTAAATACGAAAGATTACATAATGACAATGGAAACAAAATTGTTTGCGGTATTGATGAAGCAGGCAGAGGTCCGCTGGCAGGAAGCGTATATGCCGCTGCGGTTATTTTACCGGAAAACACTATAATCGAGGGAGTAAATGATTCTAAAAAACTTACCGAGAAAAAAAGAGAATATCTTTTCGAAGTAATAAAAGAAAAAGCTTTATCATACAGTATTTCTTTTTCAACGCCCGAAGAAATAGAGGAGCACAATATACTAAATGCTACATTTTTGGCGATGAAACGTGCGGTTGACGGTTTAAAAATAAAGCCTGATGTGGCCTTGGTGGACGGCAACAGACTTCCGGAGCTTGGTATAGAATCTTACTGCGTAATAAAGGGAGACAGCCTATCGGAATCAATAGCCTGTGCATCTATTCTAGCTAAGGTAACCCGAGACCGAGTTATGAAAAAAGAAGCAGAAATATACCCTGAATATGGCTTTGAAAAGCACAAAGGTTATGGCACTGCCTTTCATACAGAAATGATAAGAAAATACGGCCCATGTCCCATACACCGAAAAAGTTTTTTAAGGAAAATATTAAAATGAACCGCAATAAAGACAAAGGAGATGTTGGTGAACTCACTGCAAGAAAATATCTTACAAGCGTGAAAAACATGAGAATTTTGAAAAATAATTATCACAGTAGATACGGTGAAATAGATATAATTTCTTGCACAGATAAATATATTGTTTTTGTGGAAGTAAAAACCAGGAAAAAAGAGTCTCTTTACAGAGGCGCGGAAGCTGTCGATAGAAACAAAAGAACCAAGATAATAAAAACGGCAATGATGTTTTTATCAGAAAACAATATCGATCTTCAGCCGAGATTTGATGTTGTGGAAGTTACTACTTTTAAAAATAAAGAATCGCAAATAATTCATTTTGAAAATGCTTTTGATATAGGAGAATGCGATGAAATATTTTGATTTACACTGTGACACGCTTTATGAATTGGTAACCAAAAACAAAAATATTAATAAAAATGATTTGCATATATCCCTCGAAAAGTGCAGCAATCTAGAAAAATACTTCCAATGCTTTGCGATATGGATTCCGGACGATTTAAGAGGGCAAGAAGCCTTAACTTTTTTTGATTCATGTAGAAAAAAATTTTTGGATATATGCGATAACTGCTTTCAAAAAAATCTCATTCCGATACTCACGGTAGAGGGAGGCGCCGTTCTTGGAGGAAACCTCGATAATATAGAGTATCTTAAAAAATCCGGCGTTAAAATTTTAACGCTTACTTGGAATGGAACATGTGAAATAGGTGATGGTTCCGGAGTGAAAAACGCAAGAGGTTTGAGCGATTTCGGAAAAAAAGTTGTCAAAAAATTGGAAAATTATGATATAATTATTGATGTTTCTCATGCAAGCAAGCAGCTTTTTTATGACGTGGCTGAAATTTCTGAGAAGCCCTTCATTGCTACCCATTCCAATTCATACAAAATTTGTCCGCACAGAAGGAATCTGGATGATGATCAGTTTAACATCATAAAACAAGCGGGAGGAATTGTAGGAATAACTTTTTGCAAGGATTTTTTAAAAGCTGATCCGAATAACATAACTTTTGATGATATCAGAAGGCATATAGATCATTTTTTGGATTTGGGCGGAGAAAATACAATATCGTTCGGAAGTGATTTTGATGGCGCAGTTGCGCCTGAATGTATCGATTCCATAGAAAAAATTAGTAATTTATACGAATATATGTGTAAAAAAAATTACAAAGAAAAAATTTTAAAAAAACTGTTTTTTGAAAACGCTTATAGTTTTTTTAATAAAAATAACGAAAGTAGGGATTAAGTGTCAATTTATGCGATTTCAGACCTTCACTTATCTTTAGGAACAGATAAGCCGATGGATGTTTTTGAAGGTTGGGACAATTATGTAGAAAGACTAAAAAACAATTGGAGTGAAAAAATTACTGCAGACGATACCGTTGTTATTGCCGGGGATATATCGTGGGGAATGGGTATTGAAGAATGTTATGAGGATTTTAAATTTATAGATAATTTGCCCGGAAAAAAATTGATTGTCAGAGGTAATCACGATTTTTGGTGGTCCACGAGAAGTAAAATAGAAAACTATTTTAAAAGCAATAATTTAAATTCTTTGTCAATAGTGAACAATGCGGCTATTCGTATAGGAGAGTATTGTATATGCGGCACACGAGGATGGATGTATAAACGAACGAAAGCCGATAGGAAGATTTACCTTAGAGAAATCGGAAGATTGAAAGCTTCTTTGGATGATGCAAAACAGCTTGGCGGCGAGCCAATTGTATTTATTCATTACCCTCCGGTATATAATTTTGAAGAATCTGAAGAAATTATTGATATTTTGATTGAAAGAAAAGTAAAAAAATGTTATTATGGACATATTCATGGTAGCGGAGCTGACACAAAGGCAAAATTAGGAAATTATAAAGGAATAGATTTTGAACTGATTTCTTGTGATTATTTGAACTTTTGCCCGAAATTCGTGGTATGAGCCGAGCTTGTGAATAGGCATAACATAATATTAATTTGTTTTACAATTGAAAGGATTGATTTTTAAATGGAATTAAAGTCGTCAAATAAAGTGGATGTTAACCGCTGGGAATTAGAAATTTTTATTTCTCCCGAAGAATTCAACAAGGAAGTAGACAAAATTTTTGATCGCAAAAAGAAAAATATTTCCGTACCGGGATTCAGAAAAGGTAAAGCTCCAAGAAAGTTCATTGAAAAATTTTACGGAGAAGGCATATTCTATGAAGATGCAATAAATTCTTTGTACCCTGATGCTATTGATAGTGCTGCCAAAGAAGCCGGATTGGAACTCGTTGATGATCACATAGATTTTGAACTGGTAAAAATGAGCAAAGAGGATGGCTTGACATTTAAAGTTAAAGTAACTGTTATGCCTGAAGTTACAGTAGAAAATTACAAGGGAATCAAAGTTTCAAAAAAACCCAGAATTTGCGTAACAGAAAAGGATATCGATGAAAGAGTAAAAGTTATTTGCGAAAAGAATGCACGTCTAGTATCTTGTGAAGACGGAAAAGCTGAACTAAAAGACATAGTTAACATAGACTTTAAGGGATTTGCAGACGGAAAAGCATTTGAAGGCGGAGAAGCTGAAGGAGTAGATTTAGAACTTGGTTCTAACCAATTTATCCCGGGCTTCGAAGATCAAATCGTAGGCCATGCAGTAAATGATGAATTTGACGTAAATGTTAAATTCCCAAAAGATTACCATGCAGCTTCTCTAGCAGACAAAGACGCTATTTTTAAAGTTAAATTGAACAAAATTCAACGCAAAGAGCTCCCTGAATTCGATGATGAATTCGTAAAAGATGTAAGTGAATTTGAAAATGTAAAAGATTACAGAAGCAACTTGAAAAAAGAAATTTCTGAATCTAAAAAAGTTGATGCAGAAAACAAAATCGAAAATGAAACCATAGATAAATTCATCGAACTTGTAAAAGCAGATATCCCGGACGCTTTGGTAAAAGGAAAAATCAGAGAACTCGTAAGAGATTTCGAATACAAATTGAAAGCTCAAGGCCTTGATTTGAAAAATTACTTAAAATATACCGGAACTAACCAAGAATATTTAGAAAATACTTTCCGCCCACAAGCTATTAATCACGTAAAACTTAGTTTGGGACTTAAGAAAGTAGCTGAGCTCGAAAATGTTGAAGTATCCGCCGAGGATATTGAAAATGAATACAAAAAAATAGCAGATAGTTACAAAATGAAACCTGAACAAGTTAAAAAATTTATTGCGGAAGACGATATTAAGAAAGATATTTCTAATTCTAAAGCATTAAAAATTATAAAAGAAAACAGAGTAGAAGAATAATTTTATTGAATAAAAACATGTTTTATTGCAAATTACTAATTACGGAAAATTCTATATTATGAGGAGATATTGCAAATGAGTTTAGTACCTTATGTAGTTGAGCAAACCGGTCGTGGCGAAAGATCATATGATATTTTTTCTAGGCTTTTAAATGACAGAATTATCATGCTTAATGAAGAAGTTAATTCAGCAAGTGCAGGCTTGGTCGTGGCTCAGCTTCTGTACTTGGAGGGTCAAGATGCTTCCAAAGACATCAGTCTTTACATAAATAGCCCTGGTGGGTCTGTTACAGACGGGATGGCCATTTATGATACCATGCAGTATATAAAATGTGACGTCTCTACAATATGTATAGGTCTTGCGGCGAGTATGGGTGCGTTTTTGCTTGCAGCCGGTACGAAGGGAAAAAGATTTGCTCTTCCGAATAGTGATATCATGATCCATCAACCAAGCGGTGGTGCGAAAGGTCAAGCAACTGACATCAATATTCATGCGCAACATATTTTAAAGACAAAAGAAAAGCTTAATAAGATATTGTCTGAAAAAACAGGTCAACCTTTTGAAGTTATTGCTTCTGATACTGAAAGAGACAATTTTATGAGTGCTCAAGAAGCTCAAAACTATGGATTAATTGATAAAGTTATGACCCATAGATAATTTAAATTGACAGTTAAGGAGAATCGGTGATATATCATGAGTATAAATAGAGGAAGCAGAGACAGAGAGTTATGTTGTTCATTTTGCGGCAAACCCCAGGATGAGGCTAAAAAATTAGTAGCCGGTCCCGGTGTATGTATTTGCGATGAGTGCGTCGAACTTTGCGTTTCTATCTTGGATGAAGAAATCGGAAAAATTTCTTTGGATAGTGATTCTATCGGTAATAAGTCTAAGAAATCTGATGATAGAGTGCTTCCCAAGCCTCATGAAATAAAAAAATACTTAGATGAATATGTAATCGGTCAAGATAAGGCAAAACTTGCCTTATCTGTGGCTGTTTATAACCATTATAAGAGAATATTTTTCGGAGAAATTGGTAGCGATGTAGAATTAAAGAAAAGTAATATTTTGCTTTTAGGTCCTACAGGGGTAGGAAAGACGTTGCTTGCACAAACTTTGGCAAAAATCTTGGATGTTCCGTTTGCAATCGCCGACGCTACCACTTTAACTGAAGCCGGTTATGTTGGTGAAGATGTAGAAAATATACTTTTGAGATTGATTCAAGCTGCGGATTTTGATGTAGAAAAAGCAGAACGAGGAATAATCTATGTGGACGAAATAGATAAAATTGCGAGAAAATCAGAAAACGCTTCTATAACTCGTGATGTAAGCGGAGAGGGTGTTCAACAAGCGCTTTTAAAAATTATCGAGGGAACAGTTTCGAATGTTCCACCGAAAGGCGGAAGAAAACATCCTCAGCAAGAGTTCATACAAATAGATACTTCCAACATACTATTCATTTGCGGAGGCGCATTTGAAGGCATCGAAAAAATAATTGAAAAAAGAATCAGCACATCTTCTTTGGGATTTGGTGCTACTGTGTTAACAAGAAAAGAAATAGACACTAAAAATTGGATGGAAAATGTAATTCCTCAAGATTTTGTAAAATACGGTCTTATACCGGAACTGGTAGGAAGATTGCCGGTTATAGCAACTTTAAAAGGTTTGGACGAGGATGCTCTTGTTGAAATTTTGACAAAACCTAAAAACTCTCTTATTAAACAGTACAAAAAATTATTTGAACTGGATAAGGTAGAACTCGAATTCAAAGACTCTGCTCTAAGAGCTGTTGCAAAAAAAGCTATCGAAAGAAAAATTGGCGCTCGTGGGCTAAGATCTATAATCGAAGAGACTTTGCAACAAGTTATGTTTGATGTACCGTCAGATCACACGATAGAAAAAGTGATTATAGACGAGGATGTTATCAACGGAAAACGTGAACCTGAATTTTTGTATAATGAAAATAGAGAACCTGTATTTATATCTATAAATTCGGATAAATTATTTAAGAAAAAATCAAAAAATTCAGATGCTTCATAAAAGAAACGGAGTTGAATTAAAATAGATACTATAAATTTAATTGGACGAGAAATCCCTGTTCTACCACTGCGGGGATTTGTTATGTTCCCGGGAATAACTGTAAATTTGGATATTGGAAGAAAAAAATCGGTATTAGCTGTGGAAGAAGCAATAAATTCTAATCAGCTGATATTCTTGGCCAATCAAAAAAATATCAAAGATGACGTGCCGGAAGCAGATAAAATTTACGATTTTGGTGTTTTGGCTAAAATCAAACAAATTTTAAAGCGTACCGATGAGACTATGCGTGTGCTCGTGGAAGGAATTTGTAGAGCGCAAGCAGAAATTTTTGATGATTCGAAAGAATGTATTTTTGCAAAAATTGAAAAAAAAGAAAGCATTTCTGTAAATGATACCGATGAAATAAAAGCTTTAATCAGAGAAGCTAAGGCTCTTTTTTCGGAAAATATAGATTTGTCGCCTCAAGTCCCTGTAGAATTACTCATAGATTCCGATAACAACAGCAATTTAATTGAAATCGTAGACAGCATGATTTTTAACAGTTCAATCCATACAAATGATAAACAAAATTTATTATCTGAGCTGGACTTTGAAAAAAGGATTATTAGTTTTATAAAATTATTATCTCAGGAAAATAACATTCTATTTTATCAGAAAGAACTTGCCTTAAAGGTAAAAGATAAGCTCGACAAATCTCAGAAAGATTATTTACTTAGGGAACAGATTAAAATTCTTTCTGATGAATTAGGAGATTTTGGAGACCCTGTAACAGAATCCGAAAAATACCTAAAAAAAATAAAGAAACTCAAGTTACCCAAAAGTACATATGAAAAGCTTAAACAAGAATGTGACAATTTATACAAAACTCCAAGTGGTTCGCCTGAAGCCAATATTATAAGAAATTACTTGGATTTGTGTATTTCTTTGCCATGGAATACATCCTCTGAGGATATTTTGGACGTAGATAGAGCCTCTGAAATTCTTAATGAAGAACATTTTGGACTCAAAACCGTAAAAGAAAGAATACTCGAATTTTTATCGGTAAGAAAATTGGTTCCGAATATAAAAGGTCAAATTATATGCTTGGTAGGACCTCCGGGTGTGGGAAAAACTTCGATAGCACGTTCGCTGGCAAAGGCTATGGGTAAAAAATATGTCAGAATGTCTTTGGGCGGTTTGGGAGACGAATCGGAAATAAGAGGTCACAGAAAAACATACGTCGGAGCTATTCCCGGAAGGATAATTTCTTCAATAAAACAGTGTGGAACCAATAATCCTTTGATGCTTTTAGATGAAATAGACAAGTTATCTAAAGATTATCACGGCGACCCTTCATCTGCGCTGCTTGAAGTATTGGACCCTGAACAAAACAGCGAATTTTATGATAGGTATCTTGAGGTGCCTTTTGATTTAAGTAAAGTTTTGTTTATTGCAACTGCAAACGATAAAACTAAAATTCCCGCTCCTTTATATGACCGCATGGAAGTGATAGAGCTTTGCAGTTATACACAGGAAGAAAAATTCCATATAGCGAAAAATCATTTAATTCCCAAGCAGTTAAAACGCCACGGGCTCGGTGATTTGAATTTTGTTATAAGTGACAGAGCAATAGGCTTTATAATAAAGTTTTACACGAGAGAAGCCGGCGTAAGAGAGTTAGAACGAAAAATATCCGAAATTATGCGTAAAACAGCTAAAAAAGTTGTGTCAGATTCCAAAATTGAATCTATAAAAATAAATATAAAAGATGTGAAGAAAATTTTGGGATGTGAAAAATATAAGAAAGAATATATGGCAAACGGAGAAGTAGGAATCGTAAATGGTTTGGCTTGGACCGCGGTCGGTGGAACCGTGTTACCTGTGGAAACCATTCTGATGAAGGGAAAAGGCAAAGTTCAAATAACCGGCATGCTTGGCGATGTTATGAAAGAATCTGTAAATATAGCAATTAGTTATATTAGAGGAAATGCCAAAAAATTGGGAATAAATGAAGATTTTTACAAGCAGTTTGATATTCACATACACGCTCCTGAAGGTGCCATCCCAAAAGACGGACCTTCAGCCGGTATTACTATTGCTACAGCTTTGGTTTCTGCTTTAACAGGCTGTAAAGTCAGAGACGACATCGCTATGACCGGAGAAATCACACTGAAAGGCGCGGTGTTGCCTATTGGTGGTTTAAAAGAAAAAACAATGGCCGCCTATAAAAACGGTCTAAAAACAGTAATAATTCCAAAAGAAAACGAAAGCGATCTTGAAGAAGTCGAAGATGTTGTTAAGAAATCGATTAAATTCGTTAAGGTAACTAATATAAGTGAAGTTTTGGATATTGCTATAGTTAAATGATTAAATTAATGTACATGAGGTTAAAATGGTAAATTTCAATGAAGCAAATTTTGAAAAATCAATTGGCAGTTTAGGACAATTGGTTAAAGAAAACATTCCCGAAATAGTATTTTCGGGAAAATCTAATGTAGGAAAATCTTCGCTAATAAACAAAATATTAAACAGAAAATCTTTAGCAAGAACGAGCTCTAAGCCGGGAAAAACCATAAATATAAATTTTTATAAACTAAAAAACATCAGATTTGTGGATTTGCCGGGATATGGCTATGCTCAGGTATCTTTTAAAGAAAAAAAACGCTGGTCGGAATTGGTAGAAGGGTATTTCAAAAAAGAACGTAATATCAAGTTGATAATACAAATAATAGATGTACGTCATCCGGCATCGGCGCTGGACATGCAGATGATAGAATTTTTGCATTCTCAAAATTTTCCTTTTATAATAGTTGCTTCAAAGTGCGATAAATTAAATAAAACTAATCGTGAAATGAGAGAAAAAATGATGGAACAGGAATTATATTTATATGAAGATGTTCCTAAAATTATTTTTTCATCTCAAACCGGTGAGGGCATAGAAAAAATAAAAAGTATAATATCTGATTATTGTGAAAATTAATTAAGGAGAATGACCATGAAAAGAGAAATGGACAAAGTATATAATCCTAAAGATGTAGAAGAAAATATTTATAAAGAATGGGAAGAAAAAGGATATTTTAAGGCTAAAGTAAACAGTCGCAAAAAGCCTTTTACTATAGTTATGCCTCCTCCGAATATTACCGGAAAGCTCCATATGGGTCACGCTTTGGATGAAACCCTGCAAGATATTCTTATAAGATTTAAAAGAATGCAAGGCTTTGAAGCTTTGTGGGTTCCGGGCACCGACCATGCCTCTATAGCCACAGAGGCTAAAGTCGTCGAGCAACTTAAAAAAGAGGGATTATCCAAAGAAGAAATAGGTAGAGAAAAATTTTTGGAAAGAACCTGGCAATGGAAAAAAGAGTACGGTGGCAGCATTGTAAACCAATTGAGAAAATTAGGCGCATCGTGCGATTGGTCCAGAGAGCGTTTCACAATGGATGAAGGATGCAGCAAAGCTGTAAGAGAATTCTTTGTTAAATTATACGAAAAAGGGCTTATTTATCGAGGAGAAAAAATTATAAATTGGTGCCCTAATTGTAAAACATCCATATCAGATTCAGAAGTTAATTTTAAAGAAATGGATGGAAATTTTTGGCATATAAGTTATAAATTGATAGGTTCACTCAATCACGTTACAGTCGCCACGACACGACCGGAAACTATATTCGGAGATGTGGCGCTCGCGGTAAATCCGAACGACTCCAGATATTCTCATTTGATAGGCAAAAAAGTAATTGTACCGGTAGTGGAAAGAGAAATCCCCATAATCGCCGATGATTACGTTGATGTAGAAGTTGGAACCGGTGTATTAAAAATCACTCCTGCGCATGACCCGAATGACTTTGAAGTAGGTAAAAGACATAACTTACCTATTATAAATGTTATGGATGAAGATGGAAAAATGAACGAAAATGCCATTTTATTCCAAGGGCTCGACAGATACGAAACCAGAAAACAACTGGTAGAACTTTTGCGCAAAGGCGGATATCTAGAAAAAACAGAATCTATTCATCATAATGTCGGCACGTGCTACAGATGTTCAACAACGGTAGAACCCAGAGTTTCTACCCAGTGGTTTGTTAAAATGGATGAGTTGGCCAAACCCGCTATCGATTGCGTAAAAAATGGCAAAACAAAATTCATCCCTGAAAGATTTAGCAAAATTTATTTTCATTGGATGGAAAATATAAAAGATTGGTGTATATCCAGGCAGCTTTGGTGGGGCCACAGAATACCTGTGTGGTATTGCAAAAAATGCGGAGAGATGACTGTGTCCAAAGACACTCCCGATGTATGTAAGCATTGTGGGTCTGACGAAATATATCAAGATAATGATACTTTAGATACTTGGTTTTCCTCAGGGCTTTGGCCGTTTTCCGTATTGGGTTGGCCGGAAAAGACACCCGAACTTGATTATTTTTACCCCACAAATGTTTTGGTTACAGGGTATGATATAATATTTTTCTGGGTCGCTAAAATGATTTTTTCATCGCTTGAGATGACCGGAAAAGAACCTTTCAAAAATATTTTAATTCACGGGCTTGTTAGAGATTCACAAGGAAGAAAAATGTCAAAATCTTTGGGCAATGGTGTAGACCCACTGGAAATAATTGAAAAATATGGCGCAGATGCATTGAGATTTTCATTAATGCTTGGCAACGGTCCGGGAAATGATATGAGATTCTTCAATGAAAAAGTTGAAGCCAGCAGAAATTTTGCTAACAAAATATGGAATGCAGCAAGATTTATACATTTGAATACAGATAATCAAGCCGTGGAAAAAAGAATTCCCAGAGAATTGGGCGACATCGACAGATGGATTTTAAGTAGATTAAATTCAATTATTTTGGAAGTCACAAATAATTTGGATAAATTTGAACTTGGAATAGCAGCTCAAAATATATACGACTTCGTGTGGGATGAGTTTTGCGATTGGTATATTGAATTCTCAAAAATAGAAGGCAAAAAAGAAGTGTTACTTTTCGTTGTAGATAGTATTCTAAAATTACTTCATCCTTTTATGCCTTTTGTTACTGAAGAGATTTGGAAGTCTTTCCAGGAAACCGATGGTTCCATAATGGTAGAAAGATATCCCGGATTCAACGATAAATATATAAACAAAATTGCGGAATATAATATTAAGGTATTAATGTCCGTGATAAAATCTATAAGAAACATACGAAGCGAAATGAATGTTTCGCACGGCAAAAAAACTGTGATTTATATTGACAGTGACAATTCAGAAACATGCAAAGTATTGAAAAAATACGAAAATATTATTTGCAAAATGGCATATGCTAAATCAGTTGAAATAAATTCGGACAGAGGAAATGAAAAATTAGTCTCTGCTGTTAATGACTACGTGAAAATTTATATTCCTGTGGATGAGTTGGTTGACAGAGAAGCTGAAATAGCGAGGTTAAACAAAGAACTAGAAAATGTAAATAAGCAATTGATTCAAGCTGAATCAAGATTAAAAAATGAAAAATTTCTTTCAAAAGCTCCAAAAGAAATAGTAGATGGGGCTCGTGAATCGGCAAATAAACTCGCTGATAAATCTAAAAGAATACTTGAAGAAATATCGAAATTAAAATAAACTAAAAAAATTTTATCAATGACTTATTTCTACAAAATATTTAACGAACATCCTTTATCATAATGATAGAGGGTGTTCGTTTTATAATTAAAAAAAGGACATGCTTTTTGATATTTAATTTTTATAATTAAAACCTAAAATGAGGAGGTAAAAATTAATGGCAGTTAAAATTTTGCCCGAAAAAAAGGGTTGTGTGGTTGCTGTAATAGAGGGAGATATCGACCATCATACCGCCAAAGAGATAAGAGAGACCATCGATGAATATATAGAAAAATATTCTCCTTTATTTCTCAAATTAGATTTTAGCGAGGTTAGATTTATGGATAGCTCAGGGATCGGGTTAATTATGGGCAGATATAAATTAATGACTTCTTTGAGAGGTAAATTAAAAGTTGTTAATGTCCCGAAAAATCTAGAAAGAATGATTAAATTATCAGGTCTTCCGACTTTGGGAATTTTTTAAAGAAAGGAAAATAAGAAATGCAAGAAGTAATAAACGAAATGAATATAAACTTTTTTAGCAGGTCATGTAATGAAGGCTTTGCGAGAACTGTAGTATCGTCTTTTGTATCTCAGTTGGACCCTACAATCGATGAGCTCGCAGATATTAAAACAGCGGTTTCGGAGGCAGTAACAAACTCGATAGTACACGGGTATAAAACCGGAATAGGAAAAATTTACATATCTTCAAAAATATATAACAACGGCTGTGTAATGATAAAAATTAAAGATAAAGGCTGCGGAATAGAAAACGTAAAACAAGCCATGGAGCCTTTATTTACAACAGGTGGGAGCGAACGCTCGGGGCTTGGTTTTGCGGTTATGCAAAGCTTTATGGACAAAATAAAGGTAACTTCAAAAATCGGGAAAGGCACTACAGTTACACTTCAAAAATTTATAATTCGCAGAACTGTTGACAATGAATAATGATAAAATTATTATAGAAAATCACTTGGGATTAGTGCACCTGTGCTGTCAACGATTTCGTAAACGGGGAATAGACTACGAAGATATATTTCAATCCGGATGCATAGGGCTCACAAAGGCGGCAAAAAATTTTGATAGCACAAAAGGTGTAGTGTTTTCAACTTATGCCGTTCCGGTTATACTGGGAGAAATAAAATCTCTCTTTCGAGAAAACAGAGCTTTAAAAATAAGCAGAAAAATAAAAGAATTAGAAACTAAAATTAATTACGAAAGAGAAAAATTTTTAAAAAATCACGAAAGAGAGCCTTCGGTAAATGAACTTGCAAACATATTGGAAGTGGATTGCGATCAAATTATAGAAGCTCTAGAATCTTCAAGAGCGCTTATATCTCTTGATTCTCCGGTTAGCGAAAATGACGATAATAAAAATTCTCTGGAGATACCCGTCGAATTTGATGACGAAAAAATATCAACCAGAGTTTCATTAATCGAAATTTTAAAAACTTTTGAGAAAAAAGATAAAAATTTAATATTTCTTAGATTTTTTAAAGGGAATACTCAATCAAATACCGCAAAACATTTGGGCATGACACAGGTTCAAGTTTCAAGAAGAGAAAAAGTACTTTTAAAAATGATAAGAGAAAAATTAGCTTAAGATTTCAAAGACTTTTCGCTAAGTCCAATAATTTTTTAAGCCTGTGATTTATTCCGGATTTGCTTATGGGCGCTTTATATAATTTGGTCATCTCTTGAAGCGAGATGTATGGATTAGAAAGACGTATTTCTGCGGTTTCTTTTAAATGTTCCGGCAAGCTGTTTAATCCTACTGTACTTTTAATTTTTTTAATGGCATTTATCTGAACAGTCGAAGAATTGGTTATTTTGCTTAGGTTGGCAGTTTCAAAGTTGGTTGCGCGATTAACATTATTTCTAACTTCTTTCAGCATTTTTATCTGCATTATTTCCATCGAACAATTTTTAGAATCTATATAAGTTAAAAAATCAGTAATTTTGTCACTGCTTTTTATGTACAGAACAAAATTATCTCTTCTTCTGATTATTTTTAAATCCAGATACAAAAAAGTTATACTATTTAGAATTTTAAGTAGCAAATTACAGGAATTTTCATTGAGCACATTAAATTCAAGATGATATTCTATCTCAGGGTTGGCGACGCTCCCGCAAGCTAAAAAAGCTCCTTTTACAAAATCAGAAACAGATGCATTTTCTAAATTTTCAGAAGATGCATCTTTAAGTTTTAGACATTTTTCTAAAATTTCCGACTTGATAATTTTTAAAATAAATTTACCGTCAACAACTTCTTCTAAAGAAAAATAATCTCTAGAATCGCCTACTGTTAACAAACATTTTAACCTTTTTAAAATTAGATCATTTTCTACTTTTACCGCATTTTGCGACGAAATATCGGGATTTAAAAAAATATATATTCCACAAATTTCCATTAATGGATTTTTCATATTCGAATTAATAATCTCTTTTTTTACTTTATAAGAAAACGACATATTTATTATTCCTTATATTTCTATATTTCCCAAAGTTTTGATCTCACATTCGAGATTTATCCCGGAATTATCATAGACCGTTTTTTTAATATGTGCTATTAATTTGGATACATCTTCTGCAGAAGCATTGCCGGTATTTACTATAAATCCCGCATGTTTTGGGCTTACCATTGCTCCTCCTACAGAATATCCTTTAAGTCCGCAGCTTTCTATGAGCGTACCTGCATAATATCCATTTCCGGGACGTTTAAAAATACTTCCTGCATTCGGTTGGCTCAAGGGTTGCTTCGATTTTCTCTTATGAATGTTTTCGTACATTTTGCTGCGTATTTCTTGGCTCGAAAGAGGATTAAGTGATAATTTTAACGAAGTTATGATAAAAGGATTGTCAGTATAAAAACTTTTCCTGTATGAAAGCGCCAACTGATCCTTATTTAATATTTCTTCATTTCCATCAAGTGTTATATGAGTACCTTGCAATATTACTTTGGAAATATCATCACCGTAAGCACCCGCATTCATAAACAAAGCGCCCCCGCATGAACCGGGGATTCCCCAGGCAAATTCAAGTCCGGAAAGATTATTTTTCATAGCAAAAATACACGCTTTGGCGAGCGGAATCCCGGAACTGCAAAGCAAAGTAGTTTCGTTTTCAAGATTTAATATTCTTTCGCTCTTCAGCAAACTTAAAACAATTCCTCTAAATCCATCATCAGAAACCAATAAATTACTTCCGTTTCCTATCATGAAGAAAGGAATATTGGTTTCTGATATTTTTTGAAGTATTTTTTTCAAAGATTGAGTATTGTTAACATATATAAATAAATCTGCAGGACCGCCTATCCTAAACGAAGTATGATATTTCATCTCTTCGTTGACTAATACTAAACATCCGAGGCTTTCAGCCAGATTCATTATGCTCTGATATATCATAGATATAATTTTTATCACGCCTTTAAATTATTTATTTGTAATTATTATTCATCGTTATATATCCCATATGCACGTTTCAAGTTCTTTTTCATCCGGTCGCGGACATTCCATTCCCAAATTTATAAAAAGTTCTCTGGCGGCATTATATCCCATTTTTCTTTGTCTGTTATTCATGGCAGCAACCTCTATTATTACTGCCAAGTTTCTTCCGGGTCTGACCGGAACATTTATAAAGGGAACTCTTACACCCAGTATTTCAGTATATTTACACTCTGTTCCCATACGGTCATAAGATTTTTTATCGTTCCAATTTTCCATACTAACTACCATGTCTATGGTTTCGGTTAGTTTTACGGAACCTATACCAAAAATTCTACGAGCATTTATTATACCTACTCCGCGCACTTCTATAAAATGACGTATGTTTTCCGGTGCTGCACCTACCAACGTGTTTTTGGGTATTTTTCTGATTTCAACCAAATCATCGGCTATAAGTTTATGACCACGTTTTAAGAGCTCTATGGCCGTTTCACTTTTTCCGACTCCGCTTTCTCCGATTAAAAGTATGCCTTCTCCGTGAACATTTAAAAGCCCTCCGGAACGTGTAATTCTAGGAGCCAAATGAACATTAAGAAACGGTGTAAGTTCAGCCATAACTTCTGCGGCGGTATCTTCTGAGGTTAAAATAGGAACTTTATATCTATTTGCAACCGCTATTATTTCAGGCAACGGCTTAATTCCGTAAGATATCACTAATAACGGTGGTCTACGAGATAAAATCGCTTCAACGGATTTATATACCTCATCCGATGATAATGTAGAAAGAAAATAACTTTCACTTTCACCCATAACTATTATTCTGCGATTATCAAAATGGTCTATAGGCCCTATTAATTCAAGGCCCAATCTGTTTATATCTCTAGATGAAATTTTAACTTCCTTAGGATTAACCGGCATTAAAGCTACTTTAAAAGATAATTCCCTAATTAGATCGGTTAACTGCACATGAAATCCTGAACCCATTTTTATGTACACCGCCTCTTATTAAATTTATTCTTGTGAATATATAATTTGACACTGCGAAATAATGTATAATTTTATCGATAATTGTTGAATGATTTTATGGAGAGTATAATAACTTTAAAAATTATACGCTTAATTCGAAATTTGCTGTTGATTTTCAAATTATTATGCAATATAATTAATTACGTGATTAAAAATCACAAAACGTGGTGCCGCGTTTCAATAAATTACAATATTGCTATTGTAACATTTTTAAAAACAAATATCAAATATAAATTCCAAAAAATATTCGATATTAATTGTTCCTAAAGGAGGATGTTTATTCATGATGAATCTGAACATATTTTCTGATATTCCGAATCATCAGAATTCTGAATTCATAAAAGTATTAATCATTGATGACGATTATGAATTGAGGAGAAATTTATGTAAATTTTTGTCAGACGGTAAAAACATACAAGTATGCGCATGCTTAGAAGGTGGTGTAGAGATTGAAAAAGAAATAGAACTATATGATCCGGATGTGGTGGTTACTGAATTTTCTGCCCACGATAAAAGAGGTAAAAGCATTTTAGAGATTTTGAACAATATAACTACAAATAAACCCAAAGTTATCGTTCTTTCATCTTCAGAAAACGTAAGTGCTTTAGACGAATCTTTTGGATATGGAGTAAATTACTACGTTAAAAAGCCTGTGATTTTGTCTTTGCTTAAAAATGCAATTATTTCAATGTGCTCGGACAAAGTTACTGAATATCACAAAATTGAGATGTACCATATAAAGAATTTACTCAGAAGTATGTCGGCTCCAATTCATGTAGTAGGGTTTACATATATTTGTGAAGCGCTGGAATACTTGATTGAAAACCCAAAAACTATGTTTTTGAAAGAAGTGTATCTTGTGATTTCCGATACACACGTAGTATCTGTAGAGTCTGTTGAAGTTTCAATAAGAAACGCCATCAAGAAAATGGTCAAAGATTCTCTTCCGAGTTTTGTAGAAATTTTTGGTGAAAATGTCAAATCTGTATGTAACTCGAAATTTTTATTCACTTTAAAAGAAGTATTGCTTTCGCAAAGATTTTAAAGAAAAACGTGGCACCTATAAAAAGCTCTGAAATTCTAAAATTTCAGAGCTTCTATTATTTTATTGATTTTCTTTATCCAATATCAGCATAGGATCTATAAATTTTTCATTTTTTGATATCATAAAATGTAGGTGAGGGCCATCAGAAATTTCGCACGGCACAGAACCTATCGCACCGATATCTTGTCCGGATTTTACTCTGCTTCCTTTTTCTACCAATATTTTATCGGAAAGTCCACAATAATACGCTGTAAATTTAGGGTCATGTTCTATTTCGATAGTGGTTCCGTAAGAGGGGTCCGAGTGAATATTTTTTACTGTTCCGCTTGTTATAGATTTTACTATATTTCCGGAATCGGATTTAAAATCAACTCCTTCGTGAGCTCTCCAATCGGATAAAGTTTTTGAGTAAACCGGCTTACCGTCACTGAACTCTTTAAGAATTATATTTTCAGTAGGGTAGACGATTTCGGGGTCTGATTTCTCTGCTGAAACTGTTTTTAGATCATCCTCTTCATCGGATTCGAAAACAGTCTTGGGTATAGGCTTTTTGATGTACGACCCGGGTTCTGATTTGCTTTCTGAATTATCAATGGGTTCTTTTCCCGGTAATTCAGAAGAAGAAATCTTAGATGGATTTTTCGATTTTACTTTAATGTTATCCTTTGACTGAGCGCTTTCAGTAGTTTCGGCGGAGTGATTAAGATTTTTCACGCTGCTGTAAGTAGACCATCCCGCTACTGAAATTGTAGTTAAGAGAATAGCGATTGCGATGTAAAAACTTTTTCTCTTTCTGGGCTTTGATATTTTTGCGGGGAAATCCAAGTTATTATTTTCGTCGTTGTTTAAATTTGATATGTTCATATACCAAACACCTCCGCTGTTATTATTGTCACTTAAAAATATTTATATTCAAAATATTTATATATTTTTGTAGTATGTAAAAATTTAAATAAAAGTGACAAATTACATCAAAAAATGATATAATATCCCTATTAAAATAATGAAATGAGGTAGAATAAATTGGAACTAAAGGAAGAGTTTATTTCCATATATAATGAAAACGTACAAAGAGAGGGATCGCAGGAGCTTTTAAAATGGCTCGAGGGAACAGATTTTTTTACTGCTCCTGCCAGTACAAAGTTCCATTGCGCATGTAAAGAAGGACTTTTGAAGCATAGTATAAATGTATACAAAGTTCTTATGGAGAAACATTTTGACCCTTCAACAGATAATATAGAAAGTGCGACTATATGTTCGCTTCTACATGATATTTGTAAATCTCATTTTTATAAGATGTCTACAAGAAACGTAAAAAATGAAGTTACAGGCATCTGGGAGAAAGTGCCGTATTATATTGTAGAAGATGCATTTCCGTACGGTCACGGCGAAAAATCTGTCTTTCTAATAGAAAGATTTATGAAACTTAAAACCAGCGAAGCAATGGCAATAAGATGGCACATGGGAGGGTTTGATGATTCTGCCAGATCCGGTGGATTTTCTATGAGTTTGGCATTTGATAAATTCCCTCTGGCGGTTAAGTTACATATGGCGGATTTAGAAGCAACTTATCTTAGAGAAAAAGGAACTTCCAGCGTGAAAAAATAAACTATTTATTCTATCCATTTAATTGAATAGGAGAGTGATGATATTGTGAATATCTTAGTTTTAAATTCGGGCAGTTCGTCATTAAAGTATCAATTGATAGATATGACTACAGAAAATGTTTTGGCAAAAGGAATTTGTGAAAAAATAGGTTCGGATGAAAACATTGTCAAGCAAATAAATTTTAATGGCAAAAGGTTAGAAAAAACAGTAAACGGAATAAATAATCATGTTAAAGCTTTTGAATGGATAGAAAAAATGCTCATGAGCAAAGAATATGGTCCTATAGATAATATCGAAGAGATTGCCGCTGTGGGACATAGGGTAGTTCACGGAGGGGAATATTTTAAAGACCCTGCTTTTATAGATGATGATGTAATAAATAAAATAAGAGAGCTCATACCGCTGGCTCCGCTCCATAATGGTGCGCATTTGTCCGGAATATTAGCTTGCAGAGAAATGTTGGGGGATCATATTCCTCAAGTTGCGGTTTTTGATACATCCTTTTATTATTCTCTTCCCGAAAAAGCTTATATGTTTCCTATACCTTATGAGTATTACGAAAAATATCACTTAAGGAAGTACGGATTTCATGGGACTTCTCACAAATATGTGAGCAATAAAATGTGCGATATATTCAAAAAAGATATTAAAAATTTAAAAATAATAAGTTGCCATATGGGGAATGGTTCGTCGATTACTGCAATAGATAAAGGAAAAGCAATAGAAACCAGCATGGGGCTTACTCCTCTGGGAGGAATAATAATGGGCACACGCTCGGGCTCCTTGGATCCATCTGTAATACTACATTTATTTGATAGAGAATCTCTTACGTCAAATGAATTAAATGAAATTTTGAATAAAAAATCTGGAATGCTGGGAATATCAGGAGTAAGCAGTGACGACAGAGAAATTTGTGAAGCAGAGGAAAAAGGGAATCATCGTGCAAAATTATCACACGAAATGATGGTCTATCAGTTAGTTCAATATATAGGCGCTTATAATGTTATTTTAAAAGGTTGCGATTGTATAATATTCACAGGCGGAATAGGAGAAAATCAATGGATGCACAGAGAGAAAATCTGTGAGGAGCTCCGATTTATGGGCGTGGAAATTGATAAAGAAATAAACAGGCAAACTGTCGAAGGAAAAGCTAATAAAATTTCTAAAGACAGTTCCAAAATTCAAATTTTTGTAATCCCGACCAACGAAGAATTGGCCATAGCAAGAGAAACTTTGTCATTAATAAATCATAGTATGTAAAATAATAATGATAAGAAAATGAAAGGCTGATTTAAATGAATATAAAAAAAATAGGTATTTTTACAAGCGGAGGAGACGCTCCGGGAATGAACGCAGTTACGAGAGCAGTTACAAGATATGCTATAAGCAAAGACATTAATGTGACGGGAATACGTCGTGGATACATGGGACTTAGAACCGGTGATGCTTTTGATATGAATTTAAGAACCGTTTCGGATATCATTCATAGAGGCGGTACAATTCTTTATAGTTCACGTGACCCTAAATTTCAAACTCCGGAAGGTTTGGAAAGCGCTGTAAAATTTTGTAAGGAATCTTCGTTGGATGCGCTGGTGGTCATAGGAGGAAACGGAACACTTGCCGGAGCAAAAACTTTGGCGGATGAGGGCATAAATTGTATTTTTATTCCTGCTACCATAGATAATGACGTTGCGTGTAGTGATTATTCAATTGGATATGATACAGCTATGAACACAGCTATGGAGATGGTCGATAAAATAAGAGATACTGCTCAATCGCATGAAAAATGCAGCGTTGTGGAAGTTATGGGAAGACATTGCGGAGACATAGCCATGAGAACAGGAATAGCCGTAGGCGCTACAGCTATACTCATTCCTGAAAAACCCTGGGATTTAGAAAACGATATAATAAGGAGAATAGAATATACTCAAAAAATCGGCAAAAGACATTTTATAGTGATTGTGGCCGAAGGAACAGGAAAAGCTCAAGAAATAGCCGAACAAATAAAAGAAAAAACTAAAATAGATGCCAGATGGACGGTACTTGGGCACGTTCAACGAGGCGGTTCGCCGACGCTTAGAGATCGAGTTATTGCAAGTAACATGGGATGTCACGCTGTAGATTTGATTTTAAGAAATCAAAAAAACAGAACTGTTGCGCTTGCATGTAATAAAATCGTAGATTACAGTATCGATGACTCTCTGAAATTTAAAAAATTCTTTGATGAAGATTTATACGAAAATGCACTTAAAATTTCTATTTAATTAACAGATAAACAAAAGTGTGAAAATTAAAAATATTAACTATACAAAATATTAATTTTGTATAGTTCGGGGAAGGAATTTAAATGAATAACCGTAAAGCTCTTAATATTACATACAACTCAGTTTTTATAGTCCTTTCAATAGTACTTGGATTTATAGGAAGAATTTCTATTTTTCCGATTTTTCCTTTCCTTCAATTAGACTTTTCTGATATACCCATTTTTTTGTCTGCCGCCGTTTCAGGAATTTCCTCCGGGGTTACGGTTTGGTTTGTGACTTCACTGCTCAGAGCTGTTATGTATAGTTCTTCCGGATGGATTGGATTTGTTATAAGAGCTACTTCTTTAATACTAGTTATAGGATTTGGCGTGTGTAATAAATATAAATTTAAATTAGGATACAAAATCTTATTTATTTCGATTTTAGGGTTTGTTTGTTTAGGAACCAAACTTCTTGCCAACTGGTATTTATGGATTGAATTCTTTAATTTGTCTCCGGAATTTTTAAACAGTTTGATGTTTACAATAATAATACCATACAATTTTTTTAAGATTCTTTTGACTTCTTCAATTTCCATTTTATTGGAAAAACCCACCAAGAAGCTGATAAACACTATTGCTAATTATTAAATAAAATTTCTTTGACAAGCAATTGATTATCTAGTATAATAATGTGGATGTCTACGTAGCTCAGCTGGATAGAGCACACGCCTCCTAAGCGTGGGGTCGGAGGTTCGAATCCTCTCGTGGACGCCACATACATTGTCGAAAGCTTTTATTTTCAATAGCTTTCGACTTTATCTATTTTTGAAGCAACACTCTCCTACACGGCCTTGTCTTTCTTTTCGACTCATTGTGTAGAAATTTCTATAATTCTATGATGTAATGCTCTTTAAATTAAATCTTGATTTAGGCGGTGGAAATGAATATAAAAGAAATATCTGTTAAATCAATCATAACTAAATCTAATCTTCCAGTATGTGATTTTTCAATCAATCCATATATAGGTTGTACTCACGCTTGTAAATATTGCTATGCGAGCTTTATGAAACGATTTACCGGACATACAGAGTCTTGGGGCGCATTTCTTGATATAAAACAGTGGAATAAAATCCAAAATCCCGATAAATACTGCAACAAAGAATTTTTCATCGGCTCGGTAACGGATCCATATCTCCCCGAAGAAAAACACTACGGAAGGACGAGGGCGTTTCTTAAAGAATTGCAAGGAAGCAAAGCAAAAATAAGTATACAAACGAAATCTGACTTGGTGTTACGCGATTTGGACCTTATAAAAACATTTCCCGATGCGAGGGTGGGATTCAGTGTTAATACTTTGGATGAGAGTTTCCGAAAAGATATGGATAAGGCGGTCAGCATAGAACGAAGATTATCCGCTATGAAAGCGTTTCACGAGGCAGGTATCCGTACCACTTGCTTTATATCTCCTATCTTCCCTGAAATTACTGATGTGCAAGCGATTATTGAAAGAGTTAAAAATCAATGTAACTTGATATGGCTTGAAAATTTGAATATCCGTGGTGATTATAAGCAGGTGATTCTTGACTATATTAAAGAGAAATATCCTTATTTAATGCCTTTGTATGATGCCATTTACAGACGTGGCGACAAAACCTATTGGGAACAACTCAACGAGGAAATAGAAAAATACGCAAGCAAAGAAAGACTAAGATATGTGAGAAACAAGGATAATATCCGCCAGCCTTTCGATGCATCTCCCGTAATCGTAAACTTCTTTTTTCATGAACAAATTAAGAAGTCTGCAAAAGTCAGCAATAAAAAATAAACGTGGACGCCAGATTATTTTATCCTGTCGGATTTGACAGGATAATTTTTATTTGTTATAATTGATATAAATTGATATCAATTAGTATCAATTATAAGGGAGGCGCAAAATATGCTTACTGCAAATGATTTTATGAATATTATAAATGACTCTAATTTTTACAATCTAAAAAAGATGAAAAGCAAATACGGCAATATAAATATCGAAGAAGTAATAAAAATTTTAAAATCTACTTTTTATAAATATATCCCTATTTGCGATTTCAAAAATAATAATATTACCTATGCCCCATCGTTAATTAACATAAATGATGATGTGTACAAGGTTTTAATTTCGGGAGACGACAATAAAAATTACAGCATCGAAAAAATGGAAAATGAAATTCACAGCACTTTGAAAATTGAAAATATAAATTCGGATAGAAACAGCATCCGGAACATACTCGAAGGCGCAGCGCCTAAAAATAACGACGAAAATAAAATTTACGGAATAAAAAAAGGACTGGATTTTATTTCTGTAAAAAGCAACATCATATCTGAAGAAAATCTCTACAGGCTTTATATGGAATCTATAGGATTTTACTTAGAAGATGAAAACAAATTACTTGAGGGAAATTATTATCGTCATGACAGCGTCTATGTAGTAGGAAATAAAGTTTCGCATTGCGGACTCCCCCACCGCCTTCTTAAAAGTTATATGAGCAAATTTATTGATTTTATTAATACTAAAGATGAAATAAACACCTTAGAAAAATCAGCGGTGATTCATTTTTATTTTGCTTATATACATCCTTATTTTGACGGCAATGGTCGTATGGCAAGGCTTGTGCAATTGTGGTACCTTATTCAGAATGGATTTAATGCTGCTTTGCTGGTTTCGTTCTCTAATCTTATTTCAAATACAAAAAATGAATACTACAAATCATTTGAAATCATAGAAGAAAATATTCAAACCCTAGGTCTTGTAGACGTCACTCCGTTCGTTCGCTACTTTAATAAAAATATTTTTAGTAAACTCAGTATCCCCCGCTCCGAAAAAAGTACAAGTTTGCCCGATAAAATCAATTCTCTAATTAGCACCGAACAAATAACTTTTAAAGAAAAAGAATTATTTGCATATGTTATGTCTCACTACGGAAACCAAGAATTTTCTACTAAAAAACTAGAAAAAGATTTTGGAAATGCAGCTTACGCCACTATTCGAAGTTTTGTTATAAAATTAACAAAATTTGGTATTTTTTCGCAAATTAAATATTGCGGAAATAGAAATAAATATAAATTAAAATGATTTTAAAGTTTTTTATTGACAAACATTTTCCAGTATGGTACTTTAAATGTGGCAACCGCTCGTGGCGAAGATGGATATCGCAGCAGATTCCGATTCTGAAGGTCGGGGGTTCAAATCCCTCCGAGCGGGCCAATTATTACCAGTCGATTTAATATATTCTTACCTAAACTCGGCCTAGTGCCGGGTTTAATTTTTTTTATAAAATTAATTTTTTTGTAAAAATATATTATATTCTACGAATAACTGTTGATATTTATATTACTTTATGATAAAATTCGTGTAATGTAAATAGAAAGGGCGGTAAATTATATGAACAATAAAGAATTAATAGTAAATTTACAAAAGATGTTTGATAAAGATCAGACAAAAAAGAAATCTGAAAAAGAAATGACGAAAAATCTAGAATCAATCAAAAGTTTGATAAAGGGTTATTATTCTAAAAGTGAAGATATGGAAACAGCCCTGGGAAAAGTTGCCGAAGTATTTAAAATTATATCTCGCAAAGAAATGCGCGGTATTAAAGATACTAGTCCTGAAGAGTATAACAAAGCATTACAAGCTATGTATTTCAGTGAAGATAGATTTAACAAATTGAAAGAGCTCCTTCCGGACTTCAAAGATTATTTCGATGACGTAAAAAGAAAATCTATGAAGGATTGTAGTAGCAAACCCGTCAACTACGCTTCAACAATGAAAAAAATTGACAAAATTTTGAATGCTTTAATAAACTCCTCCTCCTTATCTTTAGAGAATACCGATTTACCGGCACTGGTATGTTATCTCCTCAAATTAAAAAAACGTATAGAAAAATACAACGATATGGTAGAAAAAGCTAACGCAGACAAAGAGGCGGAAAGAGATACTGGCAGTAAAGCGGTAAAATTTGGAAAAAATCCATATCTTGGCAACGACGATGACGATGATGATGATGATAACGACAACCTCGACCTAACATCCTCAACCACATCCCAAGATGAAAAGCCAGCACCGCCAGAAGATAAGCCTCAGCAAAACGATTGGGAGCTTGTAGGAGAGGATTCTTTGGGCATTAAGAACGTAGTAGACGCAGACAAAGTGATAGATTTAAATGAGTGCGCAAGAAGTTTAAGAAATTTAGCAAAAAACGCTGAAACTATACACTCGGCAACACAAACCAATTATTCTGGTACTAGCATTGAAGCGGGAGCCAGAAATCTTGGGCAAAGAATAAAAGTCGGACTTTTGGGTAAGGATTCCAATAATTTGGTTACAATATCTGGTAAGCTAAATGAGATCGCAGGATATATCGACAAATTAAAAAATAATCCTGAGATCAAAGACATTTCAGCTGCTAATAAAGTCAGTACCGATACCATAGATCTTATTGATAAATATGAAAAAAATAAAATTACTAAAAGCGATCCTTTATACGAAGAAAGAGAAGATTTTGTAAAAACGTCTAAAAAATATTTGAAAGACATACGCGACGTTACAGAAATTTATAGTAAAAATAAAATAAAGGAAATAGCAGGTGAAATTTCTAACGAAATAGACAGTATATCAGACCCTACTAATCCAAAAGAAAGTTCAGCTAACTTAAGAAAATTAGCATATATCGCCTTAAAAATAAGAGATAAAACAAAAAATATCCAACAAGCCAAAGATTATGCGGGGAGAGTTCCGCTTTTTGATTGTTTCGATACCGCGCTTTCAAAAGCCAAAGATATAGCTTTAGCAGCTGAAAACGCCGTCGGATATGATCAGAGTAACTTAGAGAATATATCCAAACACTTAAATAACATTGCAATAAATGATATTGTAAAATCCAATTATACAACATTCGAAAAAGACATTGAGGATGTTAGGAAACTTCTTAGCGGTTACCAAACGGACAAAATTAATAATAAAGAAGATGCTCTTACAAAGGTAAGAGAAAAATTTATAGAAAAAACTATCACACACTTAGATATAGTAAAAGGAGTTTCTCTAAAACTTACTCCTGAGGAAAAATTAAAAGAAATAGTAGACAGGCTTTCTAAGGAACTAGAAAAAATAAATATCCAAAAGGGCCAGATGCCGTCGGTATATGCAGATCAACTAAAACAATTAGCAAAAATCGGCCCGGAAATAAGAAAGGAAACACAGAATCTTCAAAACTATTCTAATTTTTGGAAGTCTGTTACAGATAGTGCACAAACACTAGCCAATATGTTTACACATATTAATGAAAACAATATAGTAAATATATCCAAAAGCCTGAACAATATTGCACAAAAAACACCTAATTGTGATATAGACGAAATTAACAAAACTGAAGTTTTAGCCCAAGAATATGACACTAAAAAATCTGGAGTCACAGATAATTTATCAACGATCAGAAGCAACTTTGCAATCAAAGTTACGGAGTGTTTAGGAGAAGTAAAAAAAATTACACAAGCCGTTGATGCGCTTAAAAACAACAATAAAGAAAGCAATGAAGAAATTGAAAAAAGGATTAAAGGCGCCCTGTCAAATGTTAAAAAAGATGTGGCACAACGATTTTGTGAATATATTAAAAACCAATTCAACAATCAACAAAAACTAGAACCCGAAACAAAAATTATAGATAAAGTTTTGCCATCCCCTAGCAAGATGCAAATAGTAACTGACGAGATTGTAAATCGATTTGCTACGGGGCTTAAGGAAGCAGGTGGCTTTTTGGGGTGGAAGAAGCATGTAGGCAGCATTTTTCAAATTATTGCTGACAAGTTCCTTAAAGAAAGAAACGACACTATTAAAGAGAATATTAAAAAATGTTTTGAAAATATAAATAAAATAAATGAAGATGGATACCCAAAAGCAAAATGTAAAGAAGTGCTAAATAATATTAAAAAGTGGGATAATGCAGTATTTAAAGAGAAAATCGACGAAATACAAGATATGGGAAATTCGTATTCAACCAACCTAGTCCGGTTACAAGGATTCTTAGGTCAACTTATATATGAGTTTTATGGATGTAGTACTGACGGTGTAGTTTTCTTACCTCCGGCGGGAGCAGATTATTCCAAACTTATGAATATATTCAGTTATCAAGAACTATTTTCAAATGTTGTATCTTTGTACAATAATTTCAATAAAGAAATTGATGATCCTATAAAAGATTACCCTACAGAATGTTTAAAAAATGAGATAAAAAACAACAAAGACAAAAAAATTGGGATATCTTGAAAGCAAATAAAGATCATTTTGAACTATATAATAAAGTCAAGCGGTTCCTGGGATACTTAAAAGTATCTCCTACAGAAGACAGAAAAAAAGAATTAGAACTTACGCAACAGGAACTGTACGGTGGAAAACAAAGATCATTTGAAAAGTTATTTAGTGAAGGAAAAGAACCCGAAGAAATTGAAACAATTGATAAAGATTTTTCAGACAAGGTTTCCAAGTTCTTAGAAACCATAGGAGAGGAACAGGAAAGGACTGGATTTTTTGTCGGTCAATATACCGAACTTGTAAATAATAAAGAAAATAAGAAGAGCAAAGAAGACATGTGCCATATTTTGCGTGAATGCAAGAAAATAATGGAGAAGAGAGGATTCAATAAAAAAGACGAACGTGCTACTGACGACTTCACAATGAATTATAATTATCTTAAAGGTTTAAGACTTAGTTGATCCCAACCGAGTATTACGAATAAAAATCAGCCAACTAATGGCTGGTTTTTTATTATGCAATTTGTAATATACACATGCTGACGTGTTGACTGAAAACTCAAGTTTGTGATATGATTTCTTTTATGGATGTTTAAAAACATTTTTAGAAAAGAGGCATATAATGCGAAAAACAGATATAAGTAAATACGGAAAATCCAGAACCGAATTCAAAGGCAACGGCGCTGCCCGAAAAGGTCGGTGCAATAACAAGGGCGCGAGAATTTTAAGTGTATCACTTAAGTTTTTTTGGCGTGCTTTGCTTAGTTTTATTATGGTAGGAATTTTAACGAGTATTTTAGTGGCATTATCTTTAAACACTTACAAATCCACTATTTTGGAAAATGATATAGCATTAAATATAACTGCGTCCAAAATGGCTTTAACGAGTTTTGTATATGTAACCAATGACAATGGCGAAGCCGAAGAATACGACAAAGTATATAATCTGGAAAACAGAGTATGGGTAGATTTTAAAGACATCCCAAAAAATATGAAAAATGCCATAATCGCAATCGAAGATAAACGATTTTACGAGCACAGGGGCGTTGATTGGTTTAGAACTGTAGGAGCATTCTTTAATTTATTAAAAGGAAATGCCGCATATGGTGGGTCTACCCTCACCCAGCAACTTATAAAAAATATCACCGAGGATAATCAAGCAAGTCTCACAAGAAAACTTAGAGAAATTTTTAGAGCCAGTGAGCTTGAAAAAAGGTATTCCAAGGACGAAATTTTGGAATCTTATTTGAATGTAGTAAACTTTGGAAACGGCAGTAGAGGAGTACAAGCAGCAGCAAATGTTTATTTTAATAAAAATATCCAGGAATGCTCTCTGGCTCAATGCGCCGCAATAGCAGCAATAACACAAAATCCTACCGCAAATAACCCTATTTATCATCCTCAGAATAATAAATTAAGACGAGATGTTGTTTTATCCGAAATGCTTTCTCAGGAAATGATTAGTAGTAAGGAATATAACGAAGCAGTTGAAGAATCAAACAACATGGAGTTCGTTTCGGAAATAAATAATCAAACCGAAGCTTTTTCTAATAAAAATATTAGAAGTTGGTATATGGAAACTCTTTTGAGAGACGTTATAAATGACCTATGCGAAAAATACAACATAGGCAAATCAACTGCTGAAGATATGGTCTATACCCAAGGACTAAAAATTTACTCAGCTATGGATATGAAAGCTCAAAAAATAGCAGAAGAAACTTTGAAAAATTCTAAAGTAATGCCTTCGGATTCCAATTTGGAACTGGGTTATATGATGATGGGTCTTGATGGAAGAATTTTAGCAGTTTTAGGTTCAAGAAAAGAAAAAACCGGAAACTTACTTTACGACAGAGCAAGTGTTGCCAGAAGACAACCCGGTTCTACGATCAAACCTCTTGCTGCGTATACTCCTGCGATTGAATGGGGATTTTTAAATTATTCTTCCTTGATTCCTGATGAACCGCTTCAAATTGATAGTCAAGGTAATAATGTTATAAGAAACTGGCCGGAAAACTGGTATAAGAGCTACAAAGGAAATGTCACAGTGCAGTGGGCGCTGGAAAAATCCGCGAATGCTCCCCCGGCTCAAGTTGTAAAAATGCTCACTCCTGCAAAGAGCTACAGCTTTTTAACTCAAAAATTACATCTTACAAGTCTGGATAACCATGATGCCACATCTTTAGCAGCGCTGGCTACAGGAGGAACACACTACGGAGTAACTCCGAGAGAAATGACAGCGGCATTCCAAATTTTTGGTAACGGAGGAAAATACACTAAGCCTTTCAGTTATTTCTATGTAACAGACAGAAACGATAAAATCATACTCGACAACCGCGGAAAAAATACTCAACAGGCGATTTCGTCTTCTACTGCAACGATTATGAACAGACTTTTGAGAAATGTAATCGTAGGACCTGAAGGAACCGGTAAAGCGGCAAATATCCCGGGATGGAATGTCGTAGGAAAAACAGGAACTACAACAGACGACTATGACAGTTGGTTCATAGGTGTAACTCCATATGCTGTTGCTGGAATTTGGACAGGCTATGATAATCCCAGAAGAATAAAAGAAACAGCTGCGGCAATTAGAATATGGAAACACATAATGACAACCTACCTGGACGGTAAACCCAGCATAGATTTTGAATATGACCCTTCGGTAACTTCGGCTACTTACTGCAAACGAAGCGGAAACTTAGCAACTACTTCTTGCGGAGAAATTGCTACCGGATATTATTCTGAAAGCAATATGCCCGGAACATGTACATCTCATGGCGGGGCAAGCATTCCGGTTCTTCAATACGATAGTTCCTCCGAAAACAATAATTCAACCGAATCAAATTCCGAACCGGAAAATAACAATGAAATTGCCTCCCCCACTTCTTTGCCCGGCACCAATTATGAAGCCGGCAACACGCCTGATAAAATTAAAATATTAAGATAATTAATATCAACATTTTCATTGACCGCATAAAATGTAATTGTAAAAATACTATTGATTTTTTCTTTTAATAATTAGAGGAGCTGAAGACGATGAGCCTTATAGTTCAAAAATTTGGCGGGACTTCGGTCTCGGATACACATCATATATTTAATGTTGCAAAAAAAGTTATAGATTTATATTTAAAAAATAACAAAATTATTGTAGTGGTTTCGGCTCAAGGGCACACCACAGATATGCTTGTAAAAAAAGCCAAAGAAATCGACGATACCATCTCAAAAAGGGAAATGGACGTATTACTTTCCAGCGGAGAACAAATATCCATAGCACTTCTTAGCATGGCCATACAAAAGCTCGGCTACCCTGCTGTTTCTCTTACTGGATATCAAGCCGGTTTTTTGACTGATTCATGCCACGGAGACGCTAAGATATTTAATATTGACACTTCAAGAATAAAATCCGAACTTGATAAAAATAACATAGTTGTTTTGGCAGGATTCCAAGGGATAGATGACAAAAACGATATTACCACACTTGGACGCGGTGGTTCCGACACGACCGCTGTTGCGATTTCTGCGGCAATGGGCGCGGATTTATGTAAGATATACACTGACGTGGATGGAGTGTATACTTCCGACCCACGAATAGTGCAATCTGCCAAAAAAATAAATGTTATTTCTTACGATGAAATGTATGCTTTATCGTATTGCGGAGCGCAAGTTCTGAATGACCGCTCTATAGAAATTGCCAAGAAAAATAATGTTCAAGTAGAAGTTCTTTCAAGCCTTTCAGAAAATTCCGAGGGGACCTTGGTTAAAAACATTTCCGGAAAAAACAATCATTTGGCCAGCGGAGTTGCAATTTTAAACGATATGGTAAAGATTATACTCACAGATGTTGCTGACACAAATTTATCATTCGATGTTATTAATTCGAAACTTAAATCAAATAACATATCAATAGATATGAACTTGATGCCCATAGGAAAAACAGACAGAAACAAAATAACATTTGTAGTTAAAGAAGAAAATTTATCTGATACTTTAAAAATATTGAAAAACAATTTGGGAGTAGAAGATTCTAAAATATTTTACGAAAAAGATAAATCTCAAATTTCCGTTGTAAATATTTCTGAAAGCTTTAATATAAATATCGCTTCTATTATGTTCGAAGTTTTTTCCGAAGCGAATATCAACTACGAAATGGTTGCGTGCACAGAAAAAAGAGTATCTGTAATAATTCCTTCCAGCGCCGGACATCAAGCACTTAATATGATTCACAGTAAAATTTTCGAAGAGGATTCACTTATTTAAATAGGCTCTTTCCCCGTGATAATTACTTCTGTATTTGCAGATAAATCGTATTGACATTTAGAAAGAGTTTGGGACCAGTCTTTTTCTATTTTTTTAAATTCTTCGGGATTAGAATTTTTTAAAGTTCTTCCCAAATTTAAAATATCAGTTTCCATATCGGTAGTTTTATGAATAACCGCATAGCATATGTCGGTTATTTTTTTTGACAATTTTTCAGATATAGAATTCTTTAAATTTTCATCAAAACAGGTGTCAAATTTATTGTCTATCGAAAACGCAGAGGCTTTTATTTTTAAATTTATATCGAATGCCGGCGAATCAGAACTACCGTTTATAACATGAGTTTCAGACGAAACTTTATTTACCGAGCATGTAATCTGGCCTAAATTTTCATCATGAATTTTACACGTACCGCATTCGGGAACTCCTTTAAGAATCATGAATCCTAAAAAGTCATTGTCGTAAAGATAATTTTTGAAAACTTCATTTGAAAAAACTGCTACTCCTTTTAGAATTATATTTTTTTCCGATTCGGAATTTTCTGTACTTAAACAAGCAAGATACGGATCACTTATTTTATTTTTTAAACTTGAAACGAAATGCAATATATCTGAGTTAAGCGCATCCGGAATCAAATCGTGTATGTCTTTGGCTTTTATTAATTTATTATTGTGCTTAATTTTAAAATATTCCGAGGCTTTGTCTTCAACAACACATAATTTAACCTTGGGCCTTGCTTCGCAGTGCCTTACAAAAAAATCCATGAATTTATTTACGCCGTTTTTTGCAATACTTTCCCCTATAATTATTATCATGTTTTGGGAATAAACCGGAGTTAAACTGGTTTTCTTAGATATATTTTCTAATGCGCTCACAAGAGAAGTCCCTTCGACTTCTATATTTTTTATGTTGGGTTCGTCTTCGTTGGCAGGATTTTTAAAATCCAGCGCCTGTACCGTCAACAAATACCCGCTTTCTGAATTGTCTATACCTATTCCTTGAATAATTAATTTTTGGTGCAATTGCTGGCCCTCAGAGCATCCCGGTAATAGTAAAAAGCTTAAACATGCTATCAATCCTATAAATATATTTTTCGTTTTCAAATTACGTGTTCCTTTCGAATTCTTAATTTTTTTAAAATTATCAAAATTATCGGAAATACAACAGAAGTTAAAATTACGAAATAAAAGAGAAATGTCGTTGCAGCGCTGCTTTTTAGAGCGCTAAAAAGGTTCGGGAAAAATGTCGGAAGCATTAAAAGAGCTCCAAATATTATGACTGAGTATTTACTTGCTTTTTCTCCCAAAATTTTTTTAATTCCCTCTGAAGCCAATACTATAAATAATGACAATTTTAAGAATATTCCTAAAATCCAAACTCCTAAATACATCGCATCCAAATGCCTAAAAGAGCCAAACTTGCCCGTTCCTGCGGCGGTATATACCGGGAATAACTGTGTATAGGTAAAATCACCCATGCTGCCTATAATCAAGACTATTATTAGTGAAAACACCACATATATGCAAGAATTCCATATTAAAATCCCTTTCCATTTGGTTCCTTTTCCCATAGGAAGAAGCATAGCCATAGCCGGTATGCATGAGCTTTGTGAAATCATATAGAATATTCCTTCGGTGACGGATTCATTACCATTGTACATAAAAGGTGTAAAATTTATTTTTTCTATGCTGGAAAGCAAAGATATTGTAAGAAAAAATATAGATATTATCGTAGCACAAAGTATGAAGCTGGAGGTACGTGCCAACGATTCTAACCCCTTATACGCTGCATAGCAACACGACATTAGCAAAACTATCGAAAGAAGCGAAAGCGAAATAGGCGGATTTACAGCATTGGAAATAAAATTATTAAAAACCGACAATGTATGGACACTTATCACCAGATAGTATATTACGTATATTAAAATTATACACATCCCCCACCTCCCCATCAGGGAGTATGCGTTATCCATAACATTCATTTTTTCATCCATCAGAAATAACCTATATACAGGATAAACCAGCAAAAATGTTAATAAAAATGAAATAGGAGCAGAAATTAAATGGTCCCAAATATCAGAATCACCTATAAGAAGCGTGCCATATGTCATGCTTACTACCATTCTGCTTATAAACAGCATAGAAAATATTTGTCCTACAGATATAGAAGGTCGTTTTTCCATAAATTTTTTTCTCCCATATAATTATTTATCTTTAACCTCGGAGCCGGGTAAATTTTGTACTTTAATATTTTTTTTACTTAAAAAGCTCCATCCACTTCGCACCAAAACATCCCTCATCGCAAAAATATTAAACGGAGCGATCGGAGAAGTAAACGGTACTCCATAGGAATTTTTAGAACATATATTTATTAAAATTGCCGTAAATACAATCATTATTCCCCATATTCCAAGTAGTCCTCCCGTGATTATAAATATAAATTTCAAAATGGAAATAGGTTCATATAAATTGGGTATTACGTACGATGATATAGCCGTTAGAGCAACCACCATAAGCGTTGGAGCACCTATAAGCCCGGAGCTTACCGCTGTTTCGCCTATAACAAGAGCACCGACTATACTTACCGCATGCCCGAGAGGCCTTGGAATTCTTAATCCGGCTTCACGCATTATTTCGTATATAAGATGTATAAATATTGTTTCCGTCATAAGCGAAAAAGGGGTTGTTCCCACTGCCAAGGCTATTTTATTTAGTATAGGCCCGGGTAATATCTCCGGATTAAATGTACTTATTCCAACGTACAGTCCAGGAAGAAGAGTCGACATGAAAAAAGCCAAATATTTAAGCCACCTGGTAAAAGTTGCAAAATAAGTGTGCATGGAATAGTCGTCCAAGTGCTGAAAATATTCTACAAAAAGATACGGCACGAGCAAAGCATTAGGAGTACCGTCTATTAATATCGCTACCCTACCTTCCGAAATTTTTCCGCAAACCGTATCAGGACGCTCAGTCATTCCAATTCCGCTGAATAGTGAAAAATCTCCCTGATCTTCCAAATATGGAATCACGTACCCGGATTCTATTACCATTTCTAAATCTATATTTTTTAGTTTATTTTTTATTTTTTTTAATATTTCGGGAGAAACTTTATTTTCCATATAGCAAAGACAAATTGATGTTTTACTGACTGTCCCCAACTTTGACATTTCAAATTTTAAATCAGGACTTTTTAATCTTCTCCGTATAAGTGTCATATTTACCGCAATCGCTTCCACAAAGCCCTCTCTCGAGCCACGTTGCATCAGTTCTGATGATGGCTCTGATACTGACCTAAAAGAAAATCCTTGTACTCCCACAGCGATCATAGAGTCGCAGCCTTCCATCGCAAAAAGAGCATGTCCGGACATTATTTTATCAAAAGCATCTTTATAATTGGATACTTGAACTTGGTCAGAAGCGATTATTATTTTATCCCTTATATATTCAAATTTTTCAAGCGGACTCGTACCTTTAATTTCCTTCGTAATAATCGGGTAAACAACGCTTTGTGTGAGAGTATCTTTGTTTACCATTCCGGAAATGGTTATGATTGCACTTTCGATATTATCTATATTTAAATACTTAATACAAAGGTCGGCGCTATCATGAAATTTTCTTTTAAAATATTCTATATTTTCAACCAGAGATTTTGAAAAAAATTTTATTTTTTCTTTACTTACCTTATTTTTGCCGTAAATATAGGTCTCTTTAAAATAATCTATCTTATTAATACTTATCACCTCTATAATAATTTTTACTTAAAATTTTTAAATATACGTATTTACAAAAATAAACCCCGTGCACTTTAAAACGCTATGCACGAGGGATATATATAAACTTTTATAGAGAGTCGAATTTTATATGTAAATCATAAAGATTTTATCCTATCATTCCTGAAAAAAATTCTCTTTCGTGGGGTGCTTCGAGAGTTTTTTCTTCTTTTTCAGCGCCGCATGGGAATCCGTGATGTTTGCAATCTATACGGGCTTCGCCTATTTCTGTTTTAGCGCCGAACAATACCGGAACTTCAACTCTTACTTTTTGACTTATAGTAAACTTACAAGTTTCTTTTGATTTTCCTTCACACATTGTACTTCCTCTTTTGATTATAGGTTTGCCGACACATTCGGTTTTTACTTTGCCAATTTGAGCAAAAGGTTTAATCTCTACAGGAACACCTACTACCACATCTTGGAATCCAAGTGCGGGACATACCTCATGTTCAGGTTTATATGGCTTTTCGTATGGACAAGACATTTTGTGACCTCCTTAAATATTGTTTTTCTTTTGAGAAAAACTTTATTGATAAAAGTATTCTCATTAATATAATATTCAAAAATCCGGTTTAGGTTCATAAATACATACTTATAAAATTTTTTCAAAAAAGTTTAAAATAATAGTTGACTTAAATTTTGTGTTATGATAAAATCTTGAATGTAAAGCAGTTGGAGGGGTGTCCGAGTGGTTTAAGGAGCCAGTCTTGAAAACTGGTGATCCCGCAAGGGACCGTGGGTTCGAATCCCACTCCCTCCGCCATCGAAATTAAATATTTGTTTATAATTTCACATTTGGAGAAGTACTCAAGTGGCTGAAGAGGCGCCCCTGCTAAGGGTGTAGGTCGAGCGATCGGCGCGAGGGTTCAAATCCCTCCTTCTCCGCCAGAAGTTCCCTTGTACGAGAGAATGATTTCGTGCAAGGGTGTTTTTATATTATGAAAAACAAAACAATCTGATACAATCTTATACTTGTAAATAGGTCTGTAATGCTAAATGTTTTTCCGTTTATCTCTTTTATTATTGTGTGGTTTTCTACACACAAAATCCACCCGCTTATTATGCGGGTGGCAATTTTAAGTATCACTATTTATAAGTACTATTCTCTTTAAAAATTGCATGCTATCTTAAAAATTTAAATTTCTGAGCTCTAGTACCATTAAAGCTCCAAACTTGAATATTAGTTCCGTTTCTTACTTTGGCACCGCTGACATCTAAACAAAGGCCGTTGCACTTTGAAATTATATAGCAGTAACCGTTATTCGCTTTTTTAATTATCCACTTTTGCGCATCAGTATTATTCTTTTGATATTGCCAAACATTTGCTCCGCTTCTGTTTTCCGCCCCGGCAACATCTAATAACTTTCTCGAGCAGCAAGCTTCGATTTCGTAGTAGCCTTCGCCAACATATGTAATTTTGAATTTTTGTGCATCTGTATCGTTTTTAGCCCAAAGTTGAAGATTTGCCTTGTCCTCACGGCTTGCACATTCTATATCTAAAACTTTATTTCTGTTAAGAGAGCTTGAAATAGTATAGATTCCATCTTCAATTACGGGAGTTCCGTAAACTTTTTTCTCAGAAATTTTGCGATATTTATCCCATTCGTCGTAAAAATTACACACGCGTCCTTTCCAAGGCTTATCTCCACTTGAATAATGAATTATAGTTGAATCAGTACGGGCTCTTTCCCACTCTTGGCTATCATAAATTCCCTGGGTGTTATCAACAAACACCAAACCTTGCATTGTATTGTATTCCGGGCTCATGAATTTAATTTTGTCATAGCAAGTCGAATTCAATATGTCTTGATCAGGATACACTAGTCCTCGTGATTCAAGTTGTGGGATGAGGTCGCTGAATTTCTTTTCCATGTTATCTTCTCTCATTTTTTTAAGATTCATGATAAGAATTCCTGAATTTATGTATTGTTTAGTATCCCTAACACCAAGTTTGTAGGCGTAGTCTTGACCTCCCCAAATCTGATGTGCCATATCTTTTACTGCGGCTATGTAATTATCTTGAAGATCCATACTGTACATATCCCATAAGTCTTTTCTCACGATAATATCACCATCAAGATACAGAATTTTATCGTATTCACTTAAAAGACTTGGTAAAATCAGTCTGTAATATGCGGCTCCTTGAAAATTACCTGCACCTGCGTACGCGGTACTAAACTTATCTCTCAAATTAATTAATTGCACAGAACATCCTTTATAAATATTTGTAAGCTCGTTTAATCTATTGCGATTTTCTTCGCTAACTTGTCCGGAAATCATAATGTAAAAATCGAGATTGGTGCTTTCTTTTTTATTTTCAAGCATAGATGTCATAGCGATAATGGTCGGATAAATATAATTATTATCTGTTGCCATTGCAATTGGGATTTTGTTAACTTCGGTATCTTTAGCTTCCGTTCTAATACTTGTTGTAACAATCGTCAATAAAGTAATTGCTAAAAGAAAAATGGTACCAGTAAGTTTCTTGAAGGCATTTCTCACTTAAAATTTCTCCTTTATTAAAAAATTATAAAAGATGTCTAAGGTAAACATATCAAAGTTAGACCATTCCAAAAACACATACCTGTCGATTTTAATTTTGATATTTTTACAAAAAATCATAACCTCCTTGTTAAAGTTATTTATAGCACTTTGATATATTAATTTTAACATCTCCAAAGATTATATAATGATATTAAATGAAATTTCAATATCATTTTTGTAAAAATAAATTAGTCGTTTTAATTATTCGTGACACAAAAATATAAAAAACAATAGACCTTCTCGGCTAAATTGCCCGAAGGTCCATTGAATTATTTATAAATTATTGATTAGTATCTATTGAATATGTCTTGAAGTTCAGATAAATCCTTTGTTTTCATCAATGCCAACATCAAAAGAATTCTGGCTTTTTGAGGCGATAAATTATTCGCATAAATTCCCTGTTCTTTTACCTCTTCGTTAGAGTAAGTAACAAGTCCGTTACATATACGAGAACTTCTTACAACAGGAATCCCGCTATCTAATATTTCTTTTATCTTTTCGTTCCATTCCGTGCTGCAACCGCCGCTGCCTGCACCGCCCAATATAATTCCATCGGAATTCTTAGAAATGCAATCCAAAATTTTAACATTGCCACCAAGATAAAAATTTACAACCTCTACATCCGGGATTTCGCTTTCTTCATTAATTTCAAACTCGCTATTCTCTGTATGATTTTTGACGGTACTGTTGTAAAAAAACGCTGTATCGTCGCGCATATATCCAAGTGAGCCCAAATCTTTATGGTTAAAAGCTTCTGTTTTGAAAGTGTTTACTTTTATTATATCCCTGGCCCCGTAAATAGCATCCGCAAAAACAACAAGCACTCCCTTGCCTCTTGCTTCGTCGCTTCGTGCAAGTGCTACCGCTTGGTAAAGATTAAACGGTCCGTCCGCACTTATAGCTGTGCTGGGACGCATAGAACCGGTTATTACAATGGGTTTATCTGTATGAACGGTTAAATTTAAAAAGTATGCGGTTTCTTCTAATGTATCGGTTCCGTGAGTAATTACAAATCCGTCCACATCGTCTTCTTTGGACATCTCTTCTATGTAACAAGAAAGTTTTTTCAATTTCGGAATATCCATATCGCAACTGTCTACGCTAAACAATTCGACGGATTTAACATCTGCTAAGTCTCCTATACAGGGGATTTCGTCTACAAGTTTATCAACTTTTATTTGAGCGGAACTGTACCCTGTGGTTTTTCCCTCATCACCTGTTCCTGCAATGGTTCCTCCTGTTCCTATAACAAGTATTTTCTTCATATTTTTCATTTCTTTCATACGCCACTCTATCCCCTAATAAAATTTATGTGTTGTACCTATGTACGGTTTTGAGGTATCAGAATTTTGATACTATGGCTCTATACTACCCTAATCAAAAAATTAAATCAATATGTTAAAATGCAACAATTATTTTGTCGAAAAAAATCTTTTTTGATAATTTTCCCGAAATGTTCCAAATGTATAAAAAATAATTAAATTTATCTGAAACTTCACTTCGGTTAATGTTATAATATACTGTAATATATTACTAATAGAAAATATTCGGCATATAATTAAATATTACAAAACACAATTTATGAGGTGGTTTCAAAATGGCAAAACTCAGCATAGCGATAATATTTGGCGGCAAATCTTCGGAACACGATGTTTCAATTTCTTCGGCGGCAACAATTGCAAATAATATCTCAGATAAGTACGATGTACATTATTTATATATAACAAAAGAAGGTCAATGGTACCTTCTTGACAATATAAACCCGGAAAAAAGCACTCAAAAAATCCCTGCTATAATTTCCCCGGACACCTCATCAAAAGGTATATTGGTTCTTAAAGAAAAGAATACTGAATTTATTAAATTAGATGCTGTAATTCCTGTTCTTCACGGAAAAAACGGCGAAGACGGAAGCTTACAAGGGCTTTTACAACTCGCAGGCATTCCTACTGTCGGATGCGACGTAACTTCGGCATCAGCGTGTATGGATAAAGTAATTACAAATTCTGTGCTTATGTATTCAGGAATTAAAAAAGCAAATTTTGACTGGATTTATGATTATGAGCTTGAAGAAAATCCAGAAGAATGTGTTAAAAAGATAGAGGAAAAATTAAAATCATATCCAATGTTCGTAAAGCCCGCAAAAGCCGGTTCTTCGGTAGGTATAACCAAAGTCAAAAACAGAGAAGAACTTTTAAACGGACTTAAAATAGCGGCAAAAGAAGATGAAAAAATTCTGATTGAAGAATCGGTAGTCGGCAAAGAAGTAGAATGCGCTGTACTAGGTAATGACAAATTAATAGCCTCAACTGTTGGAGAAATTATTCCTTCAGGAGATTTTTACGACTATGAGTCAAAATATATTTCGGGTACTTCAAGGCTGTGTATACCTGCAAATATTTCAGAAGACTTTATCAAAAAAATACAAAAAGAAGCTCTAAAAGCTTATAAATTAATGGGTTGCAAAGGTCTTGCGAGAATAGATTTCTTTGTCAGAGAAGAAACTCAAGAAATATTTTTGAACGAAATAAATACCTTTCCCGGGTTTACTGAGATTAGTATGTATCCGAAATTAATGGAAGAAAAAGGAATAAAAATTCCTGAGCTTATAGATAGACTCATAGAGTTGGCTTTGGAAAATAATCAATAATTATAAAGGTAGTGTAAATTTGAGTAATGATATTAAAAATTCTCCCATAGGGATTTTTGATTCCGGCCTCGGCGGCCTTACAGCTGTAAAAGTGCTGAAAAAACTAATGCCTCATGAAGATATAATATATTTCGGCGATACTGCGAGAGCTCCTTACGGCCCAAAAAGCAAAGAAAAAATAATAGAATATGCATCTCAAAGTATAAAATTCTTAAAATCATTCAAAGTAAAAGCGACAGTGGCAGCCTGTGGAACTGTCAGCTCTTACATTGATGAATCTTCGGAGCTTAAAGATTTATACGGAGTCATAAATCCAACGTGCGAGGCGGCAATAAATTCTTCGCGCAATATGAAAATCGGAGTTATGGGCACCTCTGCTACAGTCAAAAGTAATTCATATCTAAAAAAAATTTATAGTATAAATCCTTCAGTCAAAGTTTTTCAAGTCGCATGTCCGATGCTTGTTCCTATAATAGAAAGCGGTAAAATAAACGACTCCAAGACTCAACTTTTTGAAATTTTAAAAAATTACACAGAAAATCTACTTTGCAACAATATTGACACCCTAATACTCGGATGTACGCATTACCCTATAATAGAAAACATTATCTCTGAAGTTATCGGCAAAGACATAACCATAATAAATTCAGGGGCTGAAACAGCTAAAAATTTAAAAAATATATTAAACGCTCAAAACTTGGAATCTGATAAAAAAGATTTCGGTAAATGCACTTTTTATGTAAGCGGAGATACTACTAAATTTTCGGAAACTGCAAAAATTTTTTTGAATTGCGATATAAAAGACAATGTCTATAAGATTGACTCATTTTAAATACTATTAAAAGCAAGAAATAAAGTTAAGGAGATGTTCAAAATAAAAGAAGATTATATTGTGAATATCACTTCCAAACACATCGTGGAAGATGATGAAGACGAATTAAACTTAATAACTTTCGGAACTTTTAAGGAAAAAGGAAACAAAAAGTACATAGTTTACAAAGAATACGACGAAAACATCCCCGAGAAATTCAAGATATGTATAATAAAAATAGACAACGAAAATATGGTGACGCTTATAAAAAACGATATAGCTCAGACAAGACTTATTTTGGAAAAAGGTAAGCGCCATTACAGCCCATATTATACGGATGTCGGAAGCTTAACGCTTGGTGTATTTACAAATTACATTGATTTTAAAATTTATGAAGATGAAGTCGTTTTGAATTTAAGGTACTCTTTGGAGTTTAATTCCAGCCTTATGAGTGTTAATGAAATTAAAATAGTAGCTACTAAAAAACCGGAAGAAAACGCCGATTCAAACGCATAGTATACAGTGCTTTGCTTGAAAAATTCAATAAAATGTGTATAATAAAAATAGACAATAAAATATTACGGACGTTAACAAAATTAAAATAAAGGAGATGCCAAAGAAAGTGTATAATTTACAAAACACAATGCTTTACTTAAAAAATTCGATTAAAAATGCAATTTCAGTTGCTTTAAAGAATAAAGACTTCCCTGAAGGGACTATTCCTGAATTTGATATTGAAATTCCTGCAGAACGGGACCACGGCGATTTATCTGCTAATGTTGCATTAATGTCGGCCAAAACATTTAAAATGCCGCCCAGAAAAATAGCCGAAATCATATTAAACAACTTAGAATTGGATAATAATTTGGTCTTAAAATCCGAAATAGCCGGACCGGGATTTATAAATTTCTTTCTTAATGAAAACTTTTTCGAGAACACAATTAAAGAAATAATAAAATACGGGAAAAATTATGGATCTTCCGATTTCGGAAAAGGAAAAAGAATAATGGTGGAATTCGTTTCTGCGAATCCCACAGGTCCCATGCACATGGGAAATGCAAGGCTTGGAGCTTTGGGTGACTGTTTGGCAGCCATACTGGATAAAGTTGGATATTATGCTTATAAAGAATTTTATGTAAATGATGCCGGCAATCAAATAGAAAAATTCGGTTTATCTCTGGACGTTAGATACAGACAAATCTGCAACGGAAAAGATAGCGTTGAAATGCCCGAAGAATGTTATCAGGGGCAAGATATTACTGACCTTGCGCAAGAATTCTTTGACATCTATGGCAGAAAATATATCGATGAGAGTTTTGAAGTAAGAAAAAAAATGCTCATAGATTTTGCGCTTCCTAAAAACATAGACCGCATGAAAAAAGACATGGAAAAATACAAAATTATTTATGATAATTGGTTTTATGAAAGCAAACTCCACAATGATAACGAAGTTACCGACATAATAAATATCTTAAAAAATAACGGATATACCTACGAAAAAGACGGGTGTCTGTGGTATAAATCTACTGAATTCGGTTCGGAAAAAGATGACGTACTAGTTAGAGCGAATGGCATACCGACATATTTTGCGGCTGATATTGCCTATCATTATAACAAATTCATTACGAGAAAATTTGATACATGCATTGATATATGGGGCGCTGACCATCATGGCCATGTCGAGAGAATGAAAGGCGCTATGGAAGCTCTTGGAATTAACAGAGATAGACTCCACGTTATTTTGGTGCAGATGGTTAGGTTGTTAAAAAACGGCGAAATTGTGAGAATGAGCAAAAGAACAGGAAAGGCAATTCAGCTGGCGGATTTATTGGATGAGGTTAGTGCAGATTCTGCAAGGTTCATATTTAACACTCACGAATCCGGCTCAGGAATGGATTTTGACCTTGATTTGGCTGTTAAACAAGACTCTCAAAATCCCGTTTATTATGTTCAATATGCTCACGCAAGGATTTGCAGCATATTTAAAAAACTAGATCAAAGTATAAAAGATTTATACTCAAATTCTCAAAATCCGGATTTGTCATGTTTAACACAAGAAATTGAGAAAAAGCTCATATTCTACATGGCAACGTACCCTCAAGAACTTATAAAAGCTGCCGAAAACTATGACCCGACAAAAATAACAAGATATGTAATAAATTTAGCAACTTTATTTCATAAATTTTATTCTTCGTGTAAAATAGTATCTGAAGATTCCAAATTAACGATAGCTCGTTTATATGTCTGCGAAAGTGTAAGAATTATTTTAAAATCAGTATTGGAACTCATGAAAGTAGATGCTCCGGAATCTATGAATTCTTAAAAAAATACACCGTTCTAAATTAGAACGGTGATTTTTATTTATTTTTTATTTTTCTTACTCTTCAAACTAAACAAAAGTGTTACTCCGGCTACTATCAAAGCGCAAACAGCTATCGCTATTACATATCCTCTTTGATCCCCGGTTATATAACTTATGGATGGCTCCGAAGATTCAAAATTATTTAATGAATCGTTGTTATCAGGAACTGTTGGTTCATTTGATTCAGCTTCAGAAATCATATCGTTTAATTCGTCTTCAGATATATCTCCATTTAATATTTTGTCTAGCATTTCTCTTTCTTCGTCTGTCAATTCATCATATACAGCATATGGAGAAAAATGTTTTAATTTCAATTTAGCATAATCTCCTGTGCCTGTAGGAGAATTTTTAAAATCGCTTATATATTCTATAGACTCTACAGGTTCATCTATAGCTTGAGAGATAAATACCGCCTGTACATCATCTTTATCCCAATCTGAGCCCAACTGAACATATAAGTTTGTTGACGTTGCAAGGGTTGTATATTCGTTTCCGTCAGGGTCGGTTACTCCGCATAAGAATATCCATAATTTGTTGTCTTCTACTTTTTGCTTGTATTCGTCATCGAGTTGCTCGTAGTACTTGTTCCATTCTTCCTTGTCGTCTTCTCGACCTAACCATCTTACCCAGAATCTGGAACCCTCTGTAAATACACTGTTTGTATTATCAAGTCCGTACCATGTGCTCTCGCCGTCTGAAGATTCTTTTAACCAAATATTTTTACCTTTGCTTATTTTTGCGCTTGTAGTACCGTCTTCATCTACCCAGTATTTATAGTCGCCGTCAATTACCAATTTGCCCCAGCTGCTCGGTAAAATCTCGCCTACTAAAACTCTCTTTCCGGAATAATTTCCTTTGAATTTGACTACTATTTGCTTTTCTCCCTCTGTAGTCATATCTTTAGGGAACTCAACATCATAATCTGTGCCTTCCAAAAGCTTTGCTCCGTCCAAACTCACTATAACCTCAGGAACCCATGTATCGCCGGTACAAACTACTGTGCTTGGTTTTTCAAGTTCTGCAGTTAACGAGTCATCAGTCGACAAATCTTTTGCTTTAACATCAACTTTGAATCTGGATTTCCAATAATTGTTTTCTGCGTCGTAGTAATAATAGTCTTTTCCATTTTCTATATCTGTATATTTAAGGCCTTTTATAAAATTGCTTAAACTTTCATTGTTTGTGATTTCAATTTTTTCTCCGTAACGAACTTCATATTCATATTTGCCGACGGACAATTTGGCATCACTTTGTGGCTTCTCAGAAATAAATTCCCATCCGTCTGCAAGTGTAATGTCGCCTAATTTTTCTCCATAAGTTATATCTTTTGTTTGTAAAACTTTTTGAGGACAAATTGCAAAGTATCCGATAAATACATCATCAGCTGCTATTGAATAATTTTGGTTCTCATCAGTAAAGTCAACATCTGCGTAAACTTTATATACTCCTATATCTGTAGGTAATCCGCTTTCATTACTAGGTTCAACTTCACCTGCATTGGTTACTTGTTTATATTTTATTTTTTTAACGCCTTTATCTTCAACAAATTGTTTTAAAGTTGATCCTTCCTTGGGTGTAATTGACTGTTCTTTTCCATTATATTCACACTTCATATCTACAATATCATTTCCGGTGTCACGTTCAAGTATATTGCTCATAACTTTGTTAGATGTATCTCCGTTTGTATATTCTGCAATGCAAAATAAGAAATCGTTCTTAGTGCATACAACCCACACATTGTTTTTACTAAAATCAGCGCCTGGGTATTCAGAGGTATGGCTATATCCCCCATTTTCTCCTCCCCAATAAGCATCCCAATAGTACTTAGTGTTGCTTACCCCTTCAGGAAAATTTTCCTCGGTTGCTTCTACATATATTTCTTCAAGAGAGTCGACACTACGTTGATCTGTTTTCGAAATTGTGAGTGTCGGTTGAGTAACGCCTACTTGAGGTTCCTCGGCCACCAACGGAATTGAATTTTTGCAGCCTACCCACAAAGCCGCAAATGCTGCTATCATAATGCAACAGCTGAAAATTAATAATTTTCTGATTTTGTTCATACCTTTCACTCCTTATTGTAAAATAATAATAAAATATATTAAAAAATACATATTTTATTATACACTTTTTGAAATTTTTGTCAATAACTTCTTGAATAATAAATTAATTATATTTCGGTTTATAAAATAACTTTATTTTTTAACACTTTTAATGTAAAATATTAATTATGATTAATTACAAGAAGGTATTATTTATATGAATGAAGTTCAAATTAGATATTCGGAAATCACAAATAAATTTCCTAGGGAATTTATACTTTTGCAAGGCAGAGGATGCTTTTGGAAGAAGTGTGCTTTTTGCGACTACTTTCACGATGTTAGCGCCAACTCATTTGAAATAAATAAAGAAATTATTAATAAAGTCACCGGAAAATTTGGCGTGCTGGATGTAATCAACTCCGGTTCTGCCATGGAAATTGACGAAAAAACTTTGGAATTTTTAGAACAAAAAGTAAAAAAATGTAAAATAAAAGAATTATGGTTCGAAGTTCATTGGGCTTACCGAAACACTTTACAAAAATTTATAAATAGATTCCCGGGCATTGATATTAAATTCAGAACAGGTATAGAGACATTTGACCCCATGCTCAGAGATTTTTGGAATAAAGGTGTTCCTTCGCATGTTTTGCCGGAAGATGTTGCAAAATATTTTAAGAGTGTTTGTCTTTTGGTGGGAACAGAAAGGCAATCATTCGAAACTGTAGTTTCAGATATAAATATCGCAAAGAATCTTTTTGAGCGCTTTATGATTAACGTATTTGTGCCAAATTCTACTCCTATCAAGTCCAACCCGGCACTTATAAAAAGATTTCTCAAAGAAATTTATCCTCAAATTAAAGATGACCCTAAAATCGAAATTTCTCTTAATATAACTGACTTAGGAGTAGGATGATTTATGGAAATTTTGAATTTTTTAACCGAGGATTGCGATTCGGGACTGCGTATAGATAAATTTTTAATTGAAAAAACGGAAAATCTTTCCCGAGCGTACATCCAAAAATTAATTGAAGATGGTCAGGTGGAATTAGATGGGAATTTAATTAATAAAAGTTTTAAAATATCTCCAAATCAAACAATCACCGTAAAAATTCCCGAGCCTGAAAATTTAGACGTTAGGCCGGAAAATATACCGCTTGATATCGTATATGAAGACGAGGATTTACTGATTGTAAACAAGCCTAAAGGCATGGTGGTTCACCCTGCTCCGGGTAATTATAATCACACCTTGGTGAATGCGCTCATGTATCATTGCAAAAATTCTTTATCAGGGATAAATGGCGTCTTAAGGCCGGGAATAATACATAGAATAGACAAAGACACGAGTGGATTATTAATAGTTGCGAAAAACGATAATGCTCACAGGCATTTAGCCGAGCAAATAAAAAATCACAGCTTTACAAGAGTGTACGAGGCAGTTGTGAACGGAATTTTGCCGCAAGACAACGGAACAATAATTACTAATATTGCCAGACACAAAACTAACCGAAAAAAAATGGCTGTTTGCGTCGGGAAAGGCAAGCTAGCCGTCACACATTATGAAGTCATAAAAAGGTTCAAAAAATACACTCATATAAAACTGAAATTAGAAACCGGAAGAACCCATCAAATAAGAGTACACATGTCCCATATGGGGCATTATGTACTCGGCGACGAAGTATATGGAAGTAAAAATAAAAATTTTGATTTTCTAACAGGTCAATGCTTACACGCAAAAACTATCGGATTCATACATCCTTCCACAAGAAAATATATGGAATTTGAAAGCGAACTTCCGGATTATTTCAAAAAAGTTCTTTCCATTATATAACTTTATATTTTTTTGCTAAAGCATAGGCGTTCTTATTCCATTTGTAAGCTTCGGAATTTTTTCCGGATGCATATTTTGAGATTTCATCGTTACAAAAATTTTTCAAATTCTCATTGTCTTTTATAAAATAAATCCCTTTACCGGGGTATTTATTTGGAATGGACGAAGAACTTACGGAAATGTCCGAATATTTTTTTAGATAGTAATTTTTATTGGAAATAGATTCAACTACGGCATCTATTTCTTTCTTTTGTAGCGCTGTAAAATAATCTTGCTCAGAAGAATAGCTTTTAACTTCACAATCTTTATATGCCGCTTTTGTGGACTCTATGTACGCTTTTTGAGGCCTTGTTCCAAATTTTGGATTTTTAGGCAATTTCTCGTTTTTCCTTGTAATTATTATGAAATTATCTTGTGCCCACGAATCATATCGATTGCTTACCGTATATTTATTGGTGTCCAAATAGCTTTCTATCAAAACTCCGGACATTACCAAATCCACCTCTCCGTTATCGAGGCTCGTGAGCATGTCGCTTGTATTACTAAATTCTACTATTTCTTCCTTTACACCTAAATCTTTGCTGATATTTTCTGCGAATTCCGCTTCCCATCCATACCACTCTTTTTCGGGATTAGTTCTGGGAGCATTGTCGGGCAATTTGAACCATGACCAAGAGAATTTTTTCATGCCCACTTTTAAAATTCCTCGCTCCTTAATAGCATCTACCGAGTGATAATCCGAGGATTTTGTGGTTTCTTCTTCGCTTGAAGCGCACACAGTTTCTTCAACTTCCGCAGAAGAATTGTCCTTTGAACAGCCGGGTGTAAAAATTAAAGTGAACGCAGCGAACGCAAAAATAGCACTATTTCTAAAAACGCTTTTCATTGCACATCCCTTTTCTTAGTTATATTTTTTAAAAGTCTAAACATAAATTAATATAATAATTCATTTCAAAATATACCAAAATATTTTTACTTTTTACGTTAAATTTTTAAAGTGGAATGCTACAAACTTAGTTTTATATCATATAATATATCACATATACAAAAATAAAACTATACATTTTTATTAAAATAATTATAAATATTTTTTGCAACGTCCGAAGTTATATTTTTCACCTTTACCAATTCGCTTTCGGGAGCTTTCGAAACGGCATTGATTGTACCAAAATATTTTAGAAGATTTTTTGCTCTTTTTTCCCCTACTCCCGCTATTTCAGTAAGTCTGGAATATTTAATATTTTTGTTTTGCAAATTTCTATGATAGCCTATAGCGAACCTGTGGACTTCATCTTGAATCCTGGTTATAAAATTGAAAACTCTGGAATTATTTTTTATTTCTATCTCAGACGAATCCGAAGTGAGCGCTCTGGTTCTATGGCTGTTATTTTTTACCATTCCGTACACGGGTATGTCCATTTTAAACTTTTTTAAAATCTCTTTCGCCGCAGCCGTGTGACCTTTTCCGCCGTCTATCAATATTAAATCCGGCAAAATTTTAAAGCCCTCATCTTCAGAACCGTCAATATAATTTTGGAATCTTCGCTCCAAAACCTCTTGCATTGAACCGTAATCATTTTGAAATAATATATTTTTTATTTTAAATTTTTTATATGCTGATTTAAAAGGCCTTGCATCTTTAAAAACCACCATTGCCCCAACATTATTGGAGTTTTTTAAATTAGAAATATCGTAAGCTTCTATATATAAAGGTTTCTCTTTCAAAGATAAAATATTTTTTAAGTCCTCCAAAATATCTTCATTTGCAGTACTGTTTTTCTTGTTTCTGATAAGATTTTCATAAGCGTTATTTTGACACATTTGAACAAGGTGATATTGTTCTCCTCTCTCGGGGAAAACCAGTTCAACATTTTTTTGACTTTTTTCAGACAGAAATTTTTTTATTAAGTCCAAATTATTTATTTCTCCGTCAAGAGCAACTACCTTAGGAACTGTATTTTTCATTTCGTAGTAGTTTTTTATAAATTCAGTTCTGGTGGTCTTTAAATCGTCCTGAAAATCAATTATAAAATTTTCTGTCTCAAATAAATCGCCATCATGAAATTTAAACACTTCAAAAGAAACTTCTTTATCGTCCGAAGCACAGGCGATTATATCTTGCTCTTTGACTTTATACGAAACTACCTTTTGATTCAATTTTGTATTTTTAATAGACTTAATCGTATCTCGAATTTCAGCCGCTTTTTCAAAATTCATTTCGTCGGAATATTTTTTCATTTTGCTGCTAAGATATTTTACCGTTTCAGAGCTTCCGCTTTTTATAAATTTTATAGCGTCGGCAATATTTAAATTATAATTTTTATTATCTATAAATCCGGTACAAGGAGCACTACATTTATTTATATAATAATCCAAACAGGGACGTTTGTATTTTTTAGATAAATTTCGATTGCACGTCGGCAATTTAAAAATTTTATTAATCTCTTCAACTGTTTTTTTGACTGACAAAGAATTCATATACGGGCCAAAGTAAATATCATCTTCTGTATCTTTTTGCTTTGTATATAAAATCTTAGGCCATTTATTTTTGGTTATTTTTATATAACTGTAGCCCTTTCCGTCTTTAAGCAGTATGTTGTATTTAGGTTGATGCTTTTTTATCAAGCTGCATTCCAAGACCAAGGCTTCAAATTCGCTATCAGTAATTATATACTCAAAATGGCTAATATTTTCAACCATTTTCTTAACCTTTTCAGTATGATTGGAATCGGAAAGAAAATACGAAGAGACTCTGTTTTTTAAATTTTTAGCCTTGCCTATATAAATAATCTCATCGTCGCAATTTTTCATTATATAAACACCGGGATTATGCGGTAATTTTTTTGCTTGCTCTTTTAAACTTAGATTTTCACTCATAAAAAACCTCTTTAAATTATTTTCATATATATAATATCACATATATTATTTACCATTTTATAAAAAATAATAATCCCGGATAAATATTCCTATAGTATTATGTACTCAATTTAAGTATATTACAATTGCAAATTTCAATTCGAGATTTCATAATGTTACAATTATTGTAATCACCCATCATCAAAAATTTCCTAAAAGCTATTTCGCTGGACTCTTTACAATTTTTCCAACTTTTTAAAGAGTTTTCTTCTTGTGCCTGCAAATAATCAGCATGCGCTTTGGCGGTCAGGGAATAAGTATAAAAATATTCAGATGATTTACGTTCTGTGTTTTTGTATGTATTATAGGCGTAAGAACATAAATTTTCTATCATTCTCCAACCATCGGCTGAAGGAGACTCACGGACTTGCAAATAATTTTTTTTAATTCTAGCCTGAGTAGACATCACCAAATACATTCTTGCCTCTTCTATTCTTCCCACAGCAGACAGCGCATACGACGCCTCGAGTAAATATTTTTCGAGATTTTCAAAATTTTCTTTCGAAGGAAACTCTTTGGATTTTTCTAAATATAAATTTACCATACAAATATATTTATTTATCTCGTAATAATTTGCTTTTTCTCTTTCCCCGTTTTCTCTGTAGTACTTAATAGCTTTCATATCCGTATCCAAAGCCTTTTGCCAGTTTTCAATACATGAAAAATTATATGCTTTTTTGAAGGCATCCAAAGCTTTTTTACTGACTTCGTTTTTGGATTCCGTATGAATTTGAGCAATTTTATCTTCTGAAAAATTTTTTAAAGGAACTTCAATACAATTTATGTTCAAACTAAAACAACTTGCGCACGCAAAAACAGTACATATAATTTTTTTAATATCCATAATATAAACACCCCACTCAATTCAATTTTTATTTAGTATCACATATATTTTATATTCCGTAGCACAAAGACATCTTATTTATAAACGGTTTCATCAGAGCAATAAAGCGCTCGAAAAATTCTTGGCTTTCAATATTTGAACTCGGCAAAAGTTCTACACATACTTCAAGGGAGCTAATCAACGAACGAGCTTCGTAAATCAAACTTATATTTGATTTTTGAAATCCAAAATAAATTTTAGAAACTATTTCATAAGCGGATTGATAATTTTTTATTGTAAATTGATCCAATTTTATTTCTTGACTTCTTTCGGTTAACTCAAAAAGAATTGTTTTTAATTCCGAAACAGGCGAAATCCTCTTTGATGTTACGCAATATTCCAACGAACCGCGGCACTCCGAAAGCAAACTCAAAAATTTAAATTTATTTTTTTCCGCAGTATACCCAAAAGCTCTAAAAAAATTAGAAGCTGTTTCGAAACTTTGTTCAGCATTTGACCATGCGTCCGGGGAATTTGAAATTTTTGCCATTTCATATCTAACTCTGGCAGCGGCGCCGTATGAATAGGGTATGAAAGGTTTTGCTTTTTCATAATTATAAATTTTTGAATAATACTTTAGACATTCGGCTAACCCCGAACCCGCAAGACGCCATTCTTCCAAACTTCCTGTTTCGGTAGCTTTTGCAATATGTACCGTGGCATTTAGCCTAACATAATGGGCATACCATAATTGGCATTTTTTTTCGTCCCTTAATTTAGAATATGCGATACAAATTTTATACGCACAATTTTTAATTTTATTTCGTTCTTCGGAGTTAAGATTTTGACGTGATTTTTCGAGTATGTAATCTGCGTACTCGTCTATTTTTTGTGCACTACACTCCGTAGAAATTTCCAACGAGTAAATTTTTACATTTAATAAAGACAAAATAAAAGCAAAAATCAAAAAGCTACATATTTTTATTTTTTTAATCATTTTAGACACCCCTTTCTTCTTTATATAAAGTATATGATAAAAAAATAATTTTGACAACACTTTTATTTAAAACAAACAAATAATCAGCTTTGCAAATACTACAAAACTGATTATTTATTAAAAATATTATGTTATCATCAATTTACAAACATAGAACGGCAACGGATTTTTGAAAATTTTCAAAATTAAATTCTTTAACTTTGTCTAGTATTGTACACATATCAATAATGGACCATACTCCGCATCCGCCAAAAGTTAATAATTTTAAAATCCCCAAAGGAATATCACCTATCAAAAATCGGTCCACTCCCCATCTGCCTGCAAGCACAGAAACCAATAATATATTTGTCGGATCTTTATATTCCATGCTGTAAAGCATCATTTCGTTTTTATCATCCAACTTCTCAAGAATGTTATATAATACCCTAATTTTTTCAGCCGGGAAATATTTTTTATGTGAAATTATAAAACTTTCTATTTTATTTTTTTGCATAAAATACCACCTTCCTAAAATGTAATTATTTAAAAAATTCTCGTATTACAAATATGTACCTTAGTAATGTCAAAAAGCAAATTATTAATATGAATATGTCCACATATTTCCTGGATTTAAAAATTGAATCTTTATGTATTCCCATAAACACAGCCACAACCAGAGGCACGGCCATGAAATTATAACTGATATAAGATTTAAAATCCAAATACATTAACGATTTTAAAGCATGTAGAACGCCACACGCCGGGCATGGAATTTTAAAAATAAATTTAAACGGACACGGAAATTCAAAAAATATCAAAAAAATAATAATTATAAATATTATCACGTGATAAGTAAATTTTTTACGCATAATCATTTACCCTCATTTTAATTATATAAATAAGAAAACTCTCTTTTGAAAAAAAGGAGCTTTCTTATCTAAACTATTTATCTTTATTTTTTACCGCTTTTACAATTCTGTCTACAACTTCAGGAGCCATAGAAATAATCCTGTCAAGAGAACTATGGAACGATTCAACCTGCAAGAGTTTTACATCCGAACCGGACACAACCAAAAACGCAACCGGAACAATTGTTACTCCTACACCGTTTCCTCCCCCGAAAAGCTCTTTGTCACTGCATTTCGGAATAGCAAAATCCGAGCCACCGGCGGCAAGTCCATAACTTACTTTTGAAACAGGTATAATTACAGTTCCATCGGCTGTAGTTATAGTTTTACCTATTATAGTATCGGCGTCTATTATTTCTCTCATTTTTCCAACTGCGCAGCTCATCATTCCTTCAATTTTATCACTCATCGTTTATTCTTCCTTTCTATATTTTAATTCCAAAGAGGTATAACTTTTTATAAATCCAATTGTCACTACAAGCAAACTAAAAATATTTGTTCTGAAACATGTTTTAAAAAAGACTTTAGACTGAAAAGATTTAAAATCCGGCTCTACAAGCAAATTAAGTTTTTTAATATTCAGGAATTCTTGCAAACCATTAAATGCCGGGTATATGACTCCGGAAGCTTGTCCGTATTTTATTGCGGTTTCAAATGCATCCTCTCCGGCTACAGATATTTTCAGACATAAATACTTTATTTTTATCTTTCGTAGAAAAATTTTTACTGTTTTTCCCATTAATAAAATTACGGAACTGATATATTTAATTGAGCAAATCCAACCTCTGGATTTTAAATTTTTAAAAACATTTTTGTATGCCGAACTACCATTTTTGCTTTTTTTATTTTTAGATTTACCGGATTTAAAAGAGGGAATCTTAAATTTCAATCCTAAAATTTTAATCCTAATGTTCCATTTTTTATCATAGTCTATACAAAAATTAATGGGCATAAACAGTATTAACGCCAGCAAAGCAAAAATTATAAAAATTAAATACTTGTACCACATCACTTATTATCCTCAATTATATTCGTTTCATAATTATTATATTTTGCCATTATTATGTCAATTATACAATACAAGTAAGCCTAATTATAAAATTATAAATTACATTCTGAATGTAAATCAACGGTCCGGTAAATAATCCAAATATCAACAATAAACATACCACAATTGATACCATATTATAATTTTCATAATACCATCTTACCGCTCTGCGAGGCAAAAACACTTGCCATATTTGGAATCCTTTAAATGGCCTTATCGGCAAAAATTCCATCGAAGCTAGCATTACATTCATGTAGATGTAAAGCGTTATCAAAGAAATCAAAAAACTTCTTACCGGCAAAATATTAATAATCCCTGTAACATTAAGCAGCAATCCGCCCAATACAGCCGCCAAAATATGTGTAATCGGTGCTGTAATACCCGTTATGAAAGTGTCTCTCCGCGGATTTTTAAAGTTTAAAGGATTTATTAAAATATCTTTTGCCCAGCCCCAATTAAAAAGTAGCAAACAAAGCGCACCAAAGAAATCAAATCCCGCAAATGGATTCAGATTAAGCTTTCCCGCAATTCGCGGAGTATCATCTCCCAATGTATCGGCTACTTTAGAATAAAAATATTGTTTCAACGGGAAAATGCCGAAAATAATTATCATTACCACTAAAATTCTTATGATTAGATATTCAAATGTTATATCTTTGCCTAAAAACCACATATATTCTCACCCGTCTGACATTATATCATGAATAAGTAAGTAAAACAATTCAAAAATATTTAAAATAATTTTTCTATAGTTGTGTCGGGGTAATACCACGACAGAATTTGTCTGTAATCGGAACCTTGTTTGGCCATATACTGCGCTCCGCATTGACTCATCCCCACGCCATGACCATATCCGTAGACCTTGAAAATAAAAATTTTTTCCTCGCTGTCATAAGTAATATTAAAGTCAGATGAACGTAATCCAAAAATTTTTCTAATCTCCGGTCCTTTAAATTCCGCACCGCCGATAATTATCTTTTTAATCATGCCTCCGTCGGTTTTTTCGAATTCTCCAATCCAATTAGTCGGGTCACCATCCAACAAAGAATCAGAAGAATTACTTTTTATTTTAGATTTAAAATCTTCGCAAGAAATTTTTACCTCGGATTCATATCCCGAAGCCAACTTATCTCCGGGGCTTTCGACGTTTTTTAAATAGTCCAAATTCCCACCGAATACGTCTTCAGACTTTTCCGTAACACCTGAAGAAATGGCATGATAAGCAGCCAAAATCAAATCTCCCCTTTTTTCTATAACTTCTCCGAAAACTTCTTTGACTGCACTTTTTATTTTTTCATTATATTTTTCAAAATTTTCTCCCCATTTTTGTCTGCGTTGATTTTCTGAAATATAATTTTTCCCATTTTGAGAATCCACGGTGAATTCATAATTTTTTTCGTCTTTATTTGAGTTAAGATGGTTATTTCTCGCCCTGCAAAAATATGTATACGAAGCTACAGCTTGCGCCTTTATCGCCTCTTTTTCAAATGCTGCGGGCATTTCGGCAGATACCGCTCCGCACAAAAACTCTTCATCAGGAATATTAATAACTTCGTTTTTTGATTCGTCCAAAACACAAAAGCAAGAATTTGTTTTTGATAAATTTTTTTCTCGTAATATAATATTTTCCGGTTTTGGCTCCGAATTTAAAATAAAATTTTTTTCGCCCTTTGCGACGGCCAAAAGAGGAACTAAAATCATAAATAAAAAAAGCGCACCCAACACAGTTATCCTTTTTTTTAAAACTAACATAATTATTTCATTCCTTTCAAAAAAACGATTAAAATTTTTACTTTTAGGGTTATTGACTTTAGGTTTTTATTTATATAAACTATCAAATTAGAAAGATATATAAAATAATATGGACTAGTTTATAAAATTATGTTTCTAAATATTATTATTATGTATCTAAAAATTATAATTAGGAGGATAAGTATGGATTTTAGAAATGTTTGGTCAGTTTTCATTATTAGCATGTTTATATTAATTCCCTTAAAAATATGCTTCGTCTTCAGCAGCTGGTTCTTTATAAGTTCGTTGGTGTTTGATATTATTTCAATGGTAGTGCTTGTGGGAATTATCGGGTACATTTCATTTTCTACCACAAGATACAAAAACATAGACGTAAAGAAAAACTATGTTCTAAGTTTTTTGAGTGTTTTGGTTGCGATAGGATTCTTTATGTGCATACCTGCGTACTTTAATGACACTTCAAATTACGATTTTGCGTGGCAGCCTCTTGTTATGTCTTTGCTTTCTGTTCTTTCATGCATTACTTTTGTTGTTTTGGCAATTACATTTTTCACAGGAAAAAATATAATAAATAAACTTTCATTTTTCTTATATTGCCCTGTGTTATGGTTTGCGCTGTACATGATAATATTTATGTCTATTTACACTAACGACGTAAACGGCTACGAAGTAATCGCTGCGGCTTTGACATCTTTGTTCTTGGTTTATTACACTCAGGTATTTTCAACTTCTTCAAACTTGAATATAATAAAACTAATGTTTGTTTTTGGAATGCCGTCGGTTTTGTTTTCTGTTTTGAATTCAATTTCGGTCATTCATAAAATGCAAACAAACGAAAATATCTCGGCAGTAACCCAGAGCACATTTTACACCCAGATATTTTTATCATTATTCATTATCTTTGTGCTAATAGACGCTTACAGACAATACCAACAAAGAAATGAACCTGTTATAAAGTCAATTACAATCTAATAAATTTTAATTATAAAAATTAAAAGGAGCTGGTTCAAATGGCAATAAATATCGGTATAAATGGATTTGGAAGAATAGGAAGAATGGTACTTCGTGCTGCACTTAACAACCCGGAAAAATTTAAAGTAACCGGAATTAACGACCCTTTTATTTCATCAGACTACATGGCTTATATGCTTAAATACGACACAACTCATGGAACAATCGACAATAAAATACGAGGAGAAAACGGAGTTTTATATATCGATGAAAATCCTATAAGTGTTTTTTCTGAAAAAAATCCGGAAAATATACCCTGGAAAACCGTTAATGCTGATTACGTAGTAGAATCAACCGGAGTATTTTGCACCAGCGAAAAAGCTTCCGCTCACTTAAAAGCAGGGGCTAAAAAAGTTATCATTTCTGCGCCTGCAAAGGACACCGAGACACCTACTTTTGTATGCGGAGTCAATTTAGACAGCTATGATACAAACATGAACATTGTTTCAAATGCATCCTGTACCACAAACTGTTTGGCACCTCTCGCAAAAGTAATTAATGATAACTTTGGAATTGTAGAAGGACTTATGACAACGGTTCACGCAATAACAAGCACTCAAAATACCGTTGATGGTCTTTCATCAAAAGATTGGCGCGGAGGAAGAGCTGCCGGAAGCAATATAATTCCTTCTTCGACAGGTGCCGCCAAGGCTTGTGCTTTGGTTATACCCGAGCTCAAAGGCAAGCTCACAGGTATGTCTTTCCGTGTTCCTGTTGTAAATGTATCCGTTGTAGATTTGACTTGCAGACTAGAAAAATCGGTATCCTATGATGAAATTTGCAGAACAATAAGAAATGCTTCTCAAAACGAAATGAAAGGTATCATCGGATATACAGACGATCTAAATGTCTCGAGTGATTTCTGTGGCAACTCTCACACATGCGTATTTGACGAAAAAGCAGGCATAATGCTAAATGAAAATTTTGTAAAGCTCGTTGCATGGTACGACAATGAATGGGCATACAGCTGTAAAGTTTTAGAGCTCATATCTCACATGAACGAAAAAGATAATTTCTAATCACGGAAATTAAAAATCATGACCACGCCTAAGAGACGTGGTATGGGAAAGCCCTATAAGGGCATAAGAGTGCCAGCCATCTCAAGACG